>NZ_KQ970398.1:24239-59385 GCF_001579105.1 Weissella sp. DD23
ACTTGCGGTGCGATCGAACCACCAATCATCACCGTTTCACGTAAACCATCAACCGTGTATGTCATTGGCAAGTATGGGTGCAACCACTCAAAGAACTTGTTTGACAATTGAATTGGGTAAGTTCCAGCCGAACCACTCAATTGGATGACCAACAAGACCATGGCTGCAAACGCACCAGCTTTACCGAACCACATGTAAATTGCCGTAACCAACGCAGCGTCCATCACTGCAATCAGAACCATGAAGCCATATGTTGCACCCGGGTTGATTGGGTCCATACCTAGTACAGCCAAACTCAAACCATACAAAACCGTTGCCGCAACAATAGCAATACCAAACAGCATTGCCATCTTAGAACCGGCCCATGCCCACAATGATGAAATCTTTGTGCGTGGTGAAATCATATCAAGCATCAAATTCAATGCCATCATCCCCACGAACATTGCCACTGAGAACATGTATGGCACCATACCCGTACCATTATTAGCAACGTGATCCTTTTCCTTGTGGCTAGCCTTTGCTGGCGTCGCAACTTGGTGATACGTTGACTTCGTTGCGTGTAGCTTCTTGACCTTATCTGACGCGTCACCCATCTTGTTAGCCAATGTTTGGTTACCATTCTGAACTTGGGTCAATGCAGGGCCAATTTGCTTTGAACCATCAGCCAACTTTTGTGAGCCATCACTAATTTGACCGGCGCCACTTGCTAATTGACCAGCACCGCTGTTCAATTCATTATTCTTGCCAGCCAACGTATCCAAACCACTCGTCAACGTATTTGCACCATTTGCCAATTGGCCAGCGCCGCCTGCTAGTTCGTCAGAACCGGCTAGCAATTGCTCAGTACCATTGTTCAACTCAGCTGACTTGCTGTCTAGCGCGTTTGCACCAGCAACTAATTGGCCAATACCGCTGACCAACTCACCTGACTTATTGTTTACTGCATTCGCACCATTTGCCAATTGACCGATACCATTAACCATGGCTCCTGACTTTGATAACAACTCTGACGTACCATCATTCAACGATGCCGACTTACTATTTAATGTATTCGCACCATCCGTAAGTTGTGCAATACCGTTGACCAACTCACCTGACTTAGCCTGTAATTCAGACGTGCCATCCGTTAATGCTTGTGATTGACTATCAATCTGATTAGCACCCGCATCTAGTTGCTGTACCGCGCCTGGCAAAGTCGCTAATTGATTTAGCTGATTCTGAGCATCTGTCAAAGTACTATCATTAACCTCAACCGAGTCTACCAGTTGCTTATTGTCATCAATCATCTGTTGAATTGGCGCAACTTCTGAAGACAATGCAGTATATTCGCCCATCATATCCTTCATCAAAGTCGCAACTTGCGAATTATCTTGTGTCGCTTGCACAGCCTTAGCAACCGCCGCTTGTTGCTCTGGGTTCATTTTGGTATCCGTAAATGCCTGCTGTAAATTGGCAGTCATTGCATCACTATCAGCCTTTTGAGCTGCTTGAATTTTTGTAACATCATCTTGCAACACATTAACGTGTTGTTGAATACCCGCTAAAACATCTTGTCCACTTCTACCCTGATAACTATTTTGTAATTTTGCAACCGCTTGTTGAATGTCACCAAGTGTCTGTTGTGCATTAGCAATCTTATTAGTCATATCAGATTGTTGCAACTGAGTGTTCAACTCGTCTAAACCTTGTGTTAATTGCTTAACACCAGCCGTGTATTGATATGTACCATCATTAATCTGCGCAATACCTTGCGTCAGTGTTGGTGTTTGCTCATTCGCTTGATTTAAACCACCAGTGATCTTCTCAACACCAGCTGTATATTGATGCGTACCATCATTAATCTGCGTAATACCTTGCGTTAGTGTTGGTGCTTGACCATTTAGCGTATTCAAACCGTTAGTCACTTGACTAACCCCACCTGTATATTGGCGTGCACCATCGTTCGCACGGTTCAAACCACCTGCCAACTGATTTACACCAGCTGTATATTGGTGCGTACCGTCATTTAACTTTGCCACACCTTGTGTCAAAGTCGGTACTTGGCCGTTCAACTTATTCAAACCGGCTGCCAATTGTTGACTACCTGAATCAGCCTGCGCAACCCCGGCTGTGTATTGCGACAAGCCATTGGTCAACGTGTTCGTACCGTCCTTAAACGTTAGTGAACTTGATGCCAACTTTTCTAGGTTCGTGGTCACCTCATCGCTACCAGACTTAATCTTAGTCGTCCCATCGGCCAACTTTTGATTGGCGTCGGCAGCTTGGGTGATCCCCTTACCCATTTTCTTCACTTGACCAAAAATTGTCTTAGCATAAGTTTCCGTCACTTGGGCTGAAACCTTAGCCGTAATCGCCTTGGCACCTGATTCTGACAACTTTCCTGCGATAAAGCTGTGACCAGAACTCGTTTCATAGTGCAACACCATCTTTTTAGGTTGCTTATCGAGCAGTGTCGTGGCGTTCTTAGAAAAGTTTTCTGGAATCGTAATGACCGTGTAGTACTTACCATCCTTCAAGCCCTTCTTTGCTGCGGCATCAGTTGGAAAACTGAAATCCATCGCCTTCGACTTTTCTAATTGCTTCTTTAAATCTGATCCTACCGTCAGTTTCTTACCTTGGTATTTAACTGACTTATCATGATTCACTACCGCTACCGGCAGGTTTTTGACTGCCCCATAGGGATCCCACAATGAACTCAAAAACGTCACTGCGTAAATTGATGGCACGAAAAACAACACGAAAATAACTAATAGATAGAATTTGTGCTGTTTTAGCCATGCCCATTCCGCTTTCAGCATGTCATATCCCTCCTACTTAATAATCTCTCACACTTAACCAACCAATTATTGAACAACTTGTTGAATAAATTATCTACTTGCATTATATTAAGTCTGTACAGTAGAAACTACAATATACAATTTTGAACAGGGTGTTCAATAACTTTGGAGAGACGCTATGAAACAGGCTGACCGTAATGCAAAAACGCAACAAATTATCAAAGAAGCATTCATTGATTTAATTAATGAAAAAGGGTTCAACAATTTAACTGTGTCTGACATTACCCGGGCAGCCGGCGTCAGTCGTGGCACGTTCTATGTTCACTACACGGATAAGTACGAACTCCTCACTAAAATTGAGGACGAATTGGTCGCCAACATCACCCACGCGTTGAGTGAAAATTTGGATGAGCCACTTACCAAGCACACCGCTGAAGAAATTTCAGGTTCAACCTACCGTGTCTTTAACAAGGCGCTCAACTATGTCGACAGCGAGCGCATCACCATGCGGGCACTCTTCTCACCAAATGGTCATCCCCAATTCTTCAACCGTATCAAAAATTTGGTTGACGTTTTGTTTACCGATCAGTTAACTGCGAACCACGGTCGTTTTTCAGACGCGCTACCGATTGACTACACCAAAGAAATCGCCCTCAACAGTCTACTCAATATCGTGCGTCACTGGTTAGACAAGGATAACCCAGAAACACCAGATGAATTAGCGGATATTTTAATGCGGAGCCGATTTATCGCGCCTCACGAACTCATTACCTTTGAATAGTCAAAAAATCCTTTCGAAACACATTTAAAAACCGCCAATCCTCCGATTTTAAATCGGGAGATTGGCGGTTTTTTGTTTACATATATGATGTTTTTGATAAGTCCTCAAGCGACTCCAAGTGGAAGCCCTTGCGCGACAGCACATTAATAATCTTTGACAACATTCCTTCATTAACCGTGTCCGGTAACGTAAAGAGAATTCGCATCGTACGGGGGTTATTGTCAGGATTCAAAGTCATTGATGACGCAATTTGCGTATAACGTGTGATAATCTTGGCAGCCTTTTCCAAGCTACCACGCTCACCATCCGTCACAAGCGTCAACGTGTAACGTCCTTCATCTGTTTGCCAAGAATCAGCCATCAAACGCATCATCCGACTGTGCGTCACAATCCCCACAAAATGATTTTCTTTGTCGAGCACTGAAATGAATGGCAAATCACGGAGCGTAAAGAACATTTCAAAAAACGTTGCTTCGATGCCGACAAATTTCGTCATGTTACGCATGTAAGTCGTAACTGGCAAATCCATGCGTCCGCCATCTACCTGGTGTCGGTAAATGTGCATCTTATAAATGGCACCGCGGAACAATTGACCACTCTCATCCAAAATTGGAATAGCACGAAAATTTGAGTTATCAAAGATATCCAAGGCATCCTGTAATGTCGCATTTTCGCTGACCGTGGTCAATACATCACGTTGCTTAATTAAAGTTGCTAGCATTTTTGCCGACTCCCGTTTCTTAGTTTCTAATTCATTTATAATACCACGAATGCCTACCCACTGCACCTTTTTATCAAAACTGTCAACCTTTCTTCTAAAAAAATGAGAGTTAACTTTGAACCAGAAGTTAGCCTGCAGCAAAAAGCGGTGACACCAGCCTTTGGCATCACCGCTTTCATATTACATCTTTTTAGCTGGTTGTAAGGTAAACCCATGCCATGGTTCAATCAACGCCAACAACGTTAGATCTTCTGGATGGATATGGCCGACCACGTTAATGCGCCCATCATTCGGCAAATCACGCAACGCAATTTGCAACTCACCCTTATATTGACCGTAGTCATTATTATCAATCAAAACATCCCCACGCGTCACGTCAACCGTGTTAAATGCTGGAAAATCTTCCTGCTTATACTTAACGCGTGTCTGCGTTGAACGTAAAACGTAATCGGAACGATCACCACGATACATTTGTGGTTGCCGGTACATCACTGCCTGCGACACGTCAGAAACAAGCGGTTCTTCGACAACACGCAACCCAACCATTGTCCGGTTGAACGCTTCGGCCGCTGCTTTCAAGTCGTCATCATCAGCGAACGCATCCGCAATCAACACATCATCAACTAACCCGTTAAAGCGCAATTCCTGCACTTGCGTCGCAATCGGCAAGTTACGATGGTCTTCCAATGACACCAAACCATCGCTAACTGGCCATGGACCAAATGTACCACTTGGCGCATTAACAAACGCTGCCGTTCGCAAGCCATAGCGCCGGTACTGCTGTGACGTTTCCGCGAAATAATCACGGCCTAAGCCCGTCCAGCGCTGTGGATAGAAATTGTGTGAGCCAATTAGATTATCGCGATTCACACCAAAATCCATAATCAAATCAAGATAGTGCTGACCACGTGACATATTCAACTCAATCTTTAAGCCATAGGGATTATGCGTCATTTGTGCCTCTTCAGATCCAGTAAACCCGAGATCCAGGCGCAAGCCCCATGCACCCATTTCCGCAAACAAGCGTAAATCCGTATAACTCGTCCCTAATTGTTCAAACAATTCTGGGTTGATATCCAAAATGGTTTTCATCCCCAGCTCATTACCACGTGTAATGACCTGCTTGTACTGATCAAGCAAATCATTCATGTCTGGCGTCAATTCAAGCAACGACGTAAAAATACGCGTATACCCATAACTAGCCGCCTTTTCAATATAGGCAATATTGTCCGTCACACTCGCACGTGATGGATACACCGAAATTCCTAGTTCCCCCATGGTTAGGCCTCCACTGAATGTCCTTCAAACGCCTTTTCTTCTGACGTTTCATCTGCCAACGTTTCGCCTTCAAGCATTTGACGTTGACGGTCTACTAACTTGAAGAATGGGATGTAAAGCAACGTATCAAGTACGAACAAGCCAATTTGCAAGACCGCACCTGAGATGTGTGAACCAGTTGCCAAGAATCCAGAAATAATTGGTGGCATCGTCCAAGGAATCACGACACCAACCGTTGCGTGAACAATCCCTGTTGCCATCGTAACATATGCGATGATGGCATTGATAACTGGTACAAAAATAAATGGAATTAACAAGTAAACATTCAATACAACTGGTGTTCCAAACATGGTTGGCTCATTGATGTTGAACAGTCCTGGTGGCGTAATCAACTTTGCCAACGTCTTAAATTCCTTACTCTTAGCTGTCAGCACCATCGCGGCAACCAAACCAATGGTTGCGCCACCACCACCAAGGTAAACAAACAAATCCATAAATGGTTGGGTCACGATGTGTGGCATCGTCGCATCAGCATTTTGTGAGTAAACCTTAGCATTTTCAGCCATCAAACCAAGCCAAATTGGCGACATAATCGCACCAGTAACGTTACCACCGTGCACCCCGATAAACCAGAACAGCGATGTAATGATTGACACAACAATCGCACCGGCCAATGAGCCACCGAACGCTGACAATGGTCCACCCAAAACTAATTGCAAGATACCATGAATTGATGCCATTGGCGTTGCAGCCAAGCCGGCATAGATTGCCCCCCACAGCAATACGATTACGGCACCTGGAATCAATGCCGCAAATGAATTGGCAACCGCTGGTGGCACACCATCAGGCATCTTAATGCGGATGTCTTTCTTCATGAACCAAGCAAAAATCTTGGTCGAAACCAATGCGATCAAAATAGCTGCAAACAAGCCTGAAGCGCCCATGTACGTTAATGGGAAACCTTCGCCTGCCTTTGCCATAATCGTCGGCGTTGAAATCACATACCCTGACAAGGCAATGATTCCTGATGATACGCCATCCACCTTCAATTCTTGTGCATATCGGTAAGCGATTCCGAACACGGCAACCACACCCATCAGGCCAAATGTACCGTTAGTAATCTTCACAAGCCAATCGAATGACCCATTATCAATTAACCACGTCTTAAACGCGTCAATTGAAAACCCGTTGGCAATTAACATCGTTAACGAACCAACAATAACCAATGGCATCGCGTAGGCAATCCCATCACGAACGGCATTCAACGCCTTATTAGCAGCAAGCTTTGCACCAATTGGCATCAAATAACGTTCCAGCAACTCTGTCACTTTCTTCATTGTGACGTCCCCCTTTGTCTAGTTGCCTAAATCGTATCTAAAAAGCGGGACGACCGCATGCGCCCTTTGTGAAATATCCTTGACCAAGCGTCAGATAATTTAAAAATTTAACGTTATTGCTAAAAAAGGCATTATTTATCACTTCCCCTACTAAAAAACAGCCCCAATGCCTATGCATCAGGAGCTGTTTAGAACGTCCTATTTACCTGTCTTAGTTTTAACGAAGCCAGCTAGCCAAACCAAGCTCAAGCCAGCGATTACAGCACCTACCCAGAACATGTGACCCATGCCCGTAGCAGTTTCTTGCGCAATCAACTTGGCTGATGATCCATCCGTCTTAATCAAGACCGCGGCAATTGCTGTACCAACAGCTCCGGCAAATTGTTGAATCGTGTTAAAGATGGCGTTCACATCACCAGACACCTCACGTGGCACCTCTGCCACCCCAGCTGTCATGGCCGTGGTAAAGGCCAAGTTACGGCCCAGCGTGAACAATGCGTACATAACCGTTAACCCAATTGTCGTAATCGATGGTGCCATCACAGCAAACACAATCATCACAATAAAGAAGGCGATTGAACCAATCGTCAATGGCTTCGTTGCACCAGCGCGGTCATAAAAGGCCCCATAAACTGGTGATGAAGCTGATCCCAACAATGATCCTGGCATCAAGACAAAGCCAGCCACCATTGTTGAAGCGCCCAATGTTAATTGCGCATATTGTGGAATAGCAAAGTTCACGGCTAAATTAATCGCTTGTGACATCGCATAAATCAACAACGCAAAGACCATTCCCTTGCTCTTGAAAACAGACAAGTTTAACAACGTCTTTGATGAACGCAAGGCAATTCGAATAAAGACAATCATAGCCAAAATCGCAATAACCGCTAAGACAACAATTGAAACCGTTAGCTTACCTGCTTCAAGCTGTCCTAATGCCAACAAAGCCGTGGTCAATGAAATACCTAATACAATGAATTGCATAAAATCAAAGCTTGCCGTTTGATTTGGCTTTTCATCAGACAAATTTCGCAATCCCAAAATCATCCCAATCAACACGATTGGCAAGACGATGATGAAGATAGCACGCCATCCCCAAGCGTATGTGACCAGACCACCATACACTGGGCCAAGGGCTGGCGCTAATGACAAAATCAGCCCACCAAAGCCCATGTACTTACCAATTTGCATTGGTGGCACACTCATCAAAATAACGTTGAATACCAATGGCAAGGCAATACCTGTTCCGATTGCCATCACCAAACGGCCCGCTAGCAATAGCCAGAAGCCTGGTGCGACAATGGAAATCACGTCACCAATCACAAACAAAGCCATCCCCCACATAAAAATCTTACGTGGACTCATAATTGCCTTTAAGAAGGCTGAGGTTGTCATCATCAAGGCCACAACAAGCAAATAAGCTGTGGTTAACCATTGCACAGTCCCCATCGGTACGCCAAATTGCTTAATCAAATCAGGAAAAGTCACGTTCATTGACGTTTCTGTCAAAATCCCGACAAATCCCAAAATAGCGGTCGCAACAATCGACCAAATCACACGTGGTGATACTTTTTCTGTCATACTTAAAATACTCTCCTTCAATAATAGAAACGCTTGGAACAATTGCGTCACTAGCTATTGAAGCATACTTTGCACCCTCTTCGTAAGTACTTTTTTTAAAGACTGTTTAAACCACATCATTCCGAACGCTTACCGCTCATTAAATTCATTCTTCATTGCCAGCATTTCACGATATCTCAGCTCCGAACACCGTCCTGATATTCTTAGATACATCAGTCTCAGTCTTCGCTTTATTTATGATGGTTATAAATCGGCGTATGATTAGAGACAACTAGACAAACACTCAGTATTTTTTAGAGGGAGGGCAAATTTATGCTAAAAGGTGCATTAGTTTACAACGCTATGCCATTACTAGGGGTTAATTCTATTTTTTTCACGCCAAACGGGGTATTGGGTGGAAATCCCTCAAAATTTAAAGCCGCTTTAAATGCGGCCTTAGCAAACATAAATAGTTCCATACAAATTGATCTTGATATTTCAAATGGAAATCCACGCGAACTTCAAGATTACCAATATATATTGGTCACCGATTACGCTTCAAAATGGGTAAACAGTCACGATTTCCCAAATTCACAATTAGTCGCCATCTCAAGTAGTGATTTTTTCGACAATAAAGTTGATAATGTCATCAAGCAATTAATTTAACCAATTTGGTGGAAACCATAAATGGACCACAACAAAAGGCCACTCAACACGTTCCAAAACGTATCGGGTGGCCTTTTTCAGACGATATACTTTGATTTCATTCAATTAGTGGTTATGTTTATCAATAAACATTTTCAATAGAAAACTTAACGTCACAATACCGACTAATACTATCGCTGTGAACAATACGTCAGTTTTTCATTATTGCCGTACTACCAGCGTTTGTCCCGCTTGGACACCATTCATATCAACCCCTGGATTCAAAGCCTGCAATTGCGCCAGCGTCAACCCATGTGACTTTGCAATCGCAAAAGCTGTCGTCCCCGCCTTGACTACCACTGTCGATGAAGCCGAGGCATCGGTAGCATCATCAGAGTCTGATGTTGAGCCACCAGTCGCAGCACTCACTTCACTCTCAATCGCTTCAGACGCCGTATCAACATCGGCTGCCTTTTCAGTTGTGGCTGTCTCTGGGTCAGCCTTACTCTCAGATTTTTTTGACGATGACTTTGCCGAAGTCGTTTCTGTCGTCTCAGGACTCTTAAATACATCACCTACCGCATCAACAGCAACTGGTGCAAAGAATCCAACGGCAAACAAAATAACGTATCCAACCGCAATTACAGACCAGAATTGCAAACGTGTAGGTCGTTTAGGTTCCATATCTCTATACCCTTATCCATTTTACTTACTAATAGCGTATCATTATTACACCATTTTAAAAACTAGTATACCCACGTAACTACTGTTTTTTAAACACTATGGCGTTTTTGTGAATAACTTTATTTGGTGTCATCGTCGCGTTGCGACGAGGCGCGGCAAACGGGGAGTAACTCCGACAAAAATCCGTCTGGGTAAACTCCGCCGGCACGAGCACCGGCTAGCACCCAAATAATTGGGTTAAGAGTTTAGGTCCGATCGCCTTATCTAACCGGCGGTCGGCCGAACTTGTGAGTTCACCCAGACGGATTGCTCCGTTGCTCCCCGTTCACCACGCCACCAGCCGAGATATTCTTATCCATTATCACATTGCATTTAATTTTCGCTCGTACTTCCCGAAATTTTGATTCATAAACACCAACCGGCTACACCTTTCCAACGTTATTTTTTGTAAGCGTATTCAAAATTAGTGTAGACTAGTTCATGAATACAACGTTATAACTTGAATTTCTGCAATACAAAGGAGAAACCAATGGCCTATTTAAAAAACTTCACGACTTTCAACAAGTTTGGTTTGGGTACCAATAAGGTTGGTGGCCACAATTTATTCGATAACCTTGCTGACGAGGACGGTATCGCCCTAGTTAAAGCCGCTTTGGATAGTGGCGTCACTTTGTTAGATACGGCATTTGCGTATGGCTTCGGTCGTTCAGAGGAACTTATCGGCCAAGTCATTAAAGATTACGACCGCTCACAGTTAATCATTGCTACAAAAGCCGCCCACGATCCGGCGCAAAACTATGCCTTTAACAATTCACCTGAATTCTTACAAGCGTCAGTTGATAGCGCGTTGCAACGCTTAGATGTTGACTACATCGACATTTTTTACATCCACTTCCCAGACGCATCAACTGATAAGCGTCTGGCTGTCCAAGCTTTGCAAGAAATGAAAGCGGCGGGCAAAATTCGGGCCATCGGTCTTTCTAACTTTAACCTGGACCAAATTAAAGAAGCCAATCAGGATGGTTATGTCGACATCGTGGAAGACGCCTATAGCTTGGTTGACCGTACTGCTGAACAGACAACTTGGGCATATTTGCAAGAACATGATATCGAGTTCGTTCCTTATTATCCACTTGCTTCTGGATTATTAACTGGTAAGTACACAAAAACACAAACCTTCACGAGCGATGATTGGCAATCGCGCAATCCGAACTTCCAAGGCGAACGTTATCAAGCCATTTTAGCTGGGGTTGATATCTTGGCCGAAATTGGTCAAGCTTATAACGCTAGTCCCTCACAGGTTGCGTTAGCTTGGTACCTCAAGAATCCTAACATCGCGGCCTTGATTCCAGGAGCCCGCATCGCAGCACAATTGCATGATAATTTGAAAGCGCTCGATGTTGCCTTGAGCGACGAAGATTATCAAAAAATTGACGTCGCATTTAAGTAGTCCACCTGATACAAAAGAGGTTGCAAGCCATCTGACTTGCAACCTCTTTTTCATTTTATTACTTAGCTGAACGACGGAAGTCCAACAATTCGTGTGAGATTTCAGCAGTAGCGCCGTAAACCTTCTTGTAAATTGCGTGAACTTCTTCGTAACGGGCAGCACGCTCTGGATCTGGCAAGTATTCCTTGTCAAATGAGTTCCAGGCAGTTGCCGCATCTTGCACTGTGTCAAACCAGCCCAAACCAGTAGCGGCCAAGATAGCTGCTCCCATTCCAGGACCTTGCTCGTTCTTCAATGACACAACCTTCTTGTTGAAGATGTCAGCTTGAATTTGCAACCACAATGGTGACTTAGCACCACCACCGATGGCAACAACTGTATCGAAGTCAGTACCAGCTTCTTCATAGATATCAAAGATGTCCTTGAATGAGAAGATAATACCTTCCAAAACTGAGCGCACGAAGTCAGACTTCTTGTGGGTACCGTCGATACCAGTCCATGACGCACGGATATCACCGTCAGCGTATGGTGTACGCTCACCAACCAAGTATGGCGTGAACAACAAACCGTTAGCGCCAACCGTTGACTTACCAGCTGATTCAACCATTGCAGTAAAGTCTTCATCAGCAGCAAATGTCTTCTTGAACCATGACAAGGCGTAACCTGCAGCCAACGTCACACCCATTGAGTAGAACTTGCCTGGGATAGCGTGGTTGAAGAAGTGCACTTGACCCTTGTAATCAACATCTGCATTGTCTTCGTACTTCAATACAACACCTGATGTACCAATTGATGACATCACCATGTTTGGTTGCAAGATAGCTGATCCGATAGCACCGGCAGCGTTGTCGGCAGCACCACCAAAGACCTTAGTATCAGTCGTCAAACCTGAGAAGGCAGCATACTTTGGTGAGATGTTACCCGCAAACTCTGGTCCTTCGATAATCTCTGGGAAGAAGTCAGGCTTCAAACCAAAGGCTTCTTGGACTTCCTTTGACCATGTACGGTTTGCAACGTCCATCGCAACTGTACCAGCAGCGTCAGAAATTTCCATCGCCAACTTACCAGTCATACGGTAACGCACGTAATCCTTTGGCGTTACGAATGAAGAAGCTTGTGAGAAGATTTCTGGCTCGTTTTCCTTAACCCACAAAATCTTTGGCAATGTAAATCCTTCCAAAGCCTTGTTACGCGTGATATCGATGAATTCTTGACCCATCTTCTCAGCGATTTCCTTAGTTTGTGGCGTTGTACGTGTGTCATTCCACAAAATTGCTGGACGCAACACTTGGTTGTTGTCATCCAACAAAACCAAACCGTGCATTTGACCTGAGTATGAAATACCCGTAATGTCTTCTGGCTTAATACCATCATCCAAAATCAAACGAACGATTGCGACGGTCGTACCGTTAACCCAATCTTCTGGGTTTTGCTCGCTGTATCCTGGCTTTGGTTGTGATAGTGGGTAATCATATGATTGTTGTGCAACGATGTTACCTTGACGATCAACAGCAGAGATCTTTACTGATGACGTTCCTAGGTCAACACCCAATACGACTTCGCTCATGTTTATGTCCTCTTTCTTTGTTATGTATACAACGAGGGCTGGGCTAATTTAATGGCCCAGCCCTCGTTGCCGTAGGGAATTGCCCTACTGTTATGTTCGCTATGTGAGCGTGAGATTGGCACTCGCAATGCTTTTAGTTGAGATTATTTTTGAGATTTTTTGAGATTGAGAGTGTCAGTTAGATTCATTGCAAAAGGCACCTAACCAACAAACTGATTTTCATCAGCTGCAAGCCTTTTTTACATGGTTTTACTTAGTTAAGTCGGATTACTTGTTGAAAGTTGAACCCAAAACTGAGTAGATGTAGTTGTTCAACGTAGCCTTGATAGCTTCCAAGTGACCTGACTCAACAGTAGCGAAGATTTCTTCGTTAGTCTTGTTCAAGATGTAAGCTTCGAAGTCAGCAAACGTAGCCTTGTCGTTTTCGAAGTCAGCACCGATACCAGTATCGAATGATGCGTAACGCTCCTTGTAGATGTTCTCCAAGAAGTTGTCTTCGATCATCTTCATAGCAACACGGAATCCGGCAGCGTAAACGTCCATACCAGCCATGTGTGCGTAGAACAAGTCTTCAGCCTTGAATGAAGCACGACGAACCTTTGAGTCGAAGTTCAAACCACCAGTTGGCAATCCACCGTTCTTGATGAACTCGTACATAACCAAAGTAGCTTCGTAGATGTCGTTAGGGAATTCGTCGATATCCCAACCAGTTTGCTTGTCACCCATGTTGGCGTCCAATGAACCCAACAAACCAGCTTCACGAGCAAAGCGTGCTTCGTGCTCGTAAGTGTGACCAGCCAAGTAAGCGTGGTTACCTTCCAAGTTCAACTTGAAGTCCTTCTCCAAGTCGTACGTCTTCAAGAATGCGATAGTCGTTTGCACGTCAGTATCGTATTGGTGAGCAGTTGGCTCCTTTGGCTTTGGCTCCAACAAGAATTGACCAGTGTAACCAATTTCGTTAGCGTACAACTTAGCCAACTTGAAGAACTTAGCGATGTGGTCCAATTCGCGCTTCGTGTCAGTGTTCAACAATGACTCGTAACCTTCACGACCACCCCAGAATACGTATGATTCTGAGTTCAAGCGCTTAGCAATTTCCAATGAGTGCTTGATTTGTGCAGCAGCGTAAGCAAATACGTCAGCAAATGGTGTCGTAGCACCACCGGCCAAGAAACGCTTGTTCGTGAACAATGATGACGTGTTCCACAACAACTTCTTGCCAGTCTCTTGCATCTTTTGCTCGATCTTGTCGACAACCTTGTCCAAGTTAGCGTTCGTCTCGGCCAAAGTCTTACCTTCAGGAGCCAAGTCACGATCGTGGAATGCGAAGTACTCAACACCCAACTTGTCCATGAACTCGAACATGTAGTCAACCTTCTTCAAGGCTTGTTCCATGCTAGTTACATCATCAACACCATCAACATCCCAAGGACGCTCGGCAGTACCTTCACCAAATGGGTCAACCATGCGTTGGTCCATCGTGTGCCAGTAAGCAACTGAGAACTTCATCCAGTCCTTCATTGACTTAGTTTCACCGTTAATCGTGAATACTTCTTCTGGGTTGTAGAAGTTGTAACCCTTTGCGTCCAAGAAGTTAACACCCTTTGCACCACCAAGGAATTCTACCTTAGGAAAGTCGAACAATTCTGACATAATGTCATCCTCCAAAATACTTTTAAAATCTGTCTTATCAATCAAAACCTGTTTCGGTTTTGGTTAGTTGATTTAGGCAACCAACTAACTTACGAGATTTATTATAGGGTACCCAAAGTAAGAATGCAACCCTTTTCATGTGATTTTCTTCTCAATTGCGTCACACAGAAACAAAAAACGCCTAGAAATAAGCTTCTAGACGTCTTTTATGATAATTTTTCTAATTTTTGCATGCGCTTTCATAAGTTTGATTGTGCACTTTTTACAAGCTTTTACAACCAATTGGCATCCGCTTGATCTTCCTCGGTCATCGTAAACTTCAACTCATAACCCATCATATCAAGCAAGTGGCGCGTGACAATTGCGACACCACCCGCCAAGGTCGCTTTATTAACTGAATTCTTAGCAAAGAATAGCGGTGTGTCCGATTCTGGCAGTATCTCATGATACGTTTGCAGCAACAGATCCAACAACTGTGGTGTCCCCGCAATAAAACGTGAATGAACGAAGATCGCTTCTGGTGCAGCATATTGGGCTAGATTATAAACCGTCCGGCTAATGGCATGCACCCACTCTTGTAACAGTGCAATTGCATCCGAGTCGCCACCCATATATAAGGAAAGAAAATCATCACGCGTGATTTCATCCTGTCCTTTTAGAACGCCAAGTCGACTTAACATCGCATCTTCGGCATACAAATCTTCTATATGAATTGGTGCATCAAATTTACCAGCTGATAGATAATCATTGTTAATAATCACCTGACGACCAATTTCACCCGCCTCACCATGCAAACCACGGAACAAGCGTTCATTTTGAATAATTCCGGCACCAATTCCGTTATGGATGTTCACGACCGCAAAGTTGCGGTAAGTCTCTTCTGAGTCATAATCGTGAAAATCACGTAAGTAGACTGCCGCCAAATTAGCTTCGTTTTCCAAAAATACCGGTACATCCAGTTCTTCAGTCAATTCGGTAGCCAAATCATGTTCTAGTAAATCTGTGTGGAATGGGGTGTACCGTACACAATTATCTTCTACAACACCGTGAATGGCCACACCCACGCCAATCAAACCACGTTCCGTGTGCATATCACCCAACTGCGCAACATATGATAGCATTGCCCGCTTGATATCGCGGTAAGCCATCCCTGTCACAGTCATTTGGCCCCGAGCAATTGTTTCGCCCGTCATCCGCGCAACTAAATAGCGCAAATGGTGCCGTCCCAAATCAAACGATACAATGTAACCAAACTGACGGTTAAATCGAATTAGCTTAGGCTTGCGACCACCCGCTTTCGAAACGGCTCCCTCACCAAGCTCTTCAATATAACCCAAGTCCTCTACGTCACGATAGATAGTTGTAACCGTCGATTTGTGTAACGCAATTTGATCAGCGATTTCACTACGCGATGTTTGTTCCGCATTAAAGAGGGCTTGCAACATCAATTTACGGTTAACATCCCGCATGGCATCTTGATCAACTTTGTTAACCATACTTTTCTCCTTTATATAGGTAAATTATTTTCTCACTGTGCACTTCATGTGCTTCTCTAAAATTTTCAATCCTTAATTATTGTACAAGAGATTGCCATAGCATGCCCATCTCATCCAAGTTAATTCACGATTATCAACCAACCCAGTCACAATAACTTCTATTGTATCCCAAATGCGGTACAAATTACAAAGACTATGTGAATAAATTATCAAACAGTTAGTTGTCAGGCGGAACTAACCATGTTATTATAAGTGAGTAAAAGAAATGAAAACGTTTTCTATATATCGTTATTTGATACACATGATAACGTTTTAACTTCTAAAAACATCTCTCACATATATCTTTTAAGGAGTTATTCATTATGGATGCAAACGTAAAGAACGACGAGTTTGCGAAGCTTTCATTAATGGACCGTGTCGCATATGGTTTGGGTGACTTTGCCCAGAACCTTGTGTTCGGTACCGTTGGTGGTTTCTTGCTATTTTATCTCTCAACAGTTAACGGTATCTCAGCCGCAACTGGTGCCACAATCTTCTTGATTGTCCGCTTGGTTAACGTGGTTTGGGATCCATGGGTTGGTGCTACGGTTGACCGTCGCGACCCAAAGGGTGGTAAGTACCTCCCTTACATTCGTAACTTCGGTATTCCGCTATTTATCTTGGCCGCAATGCTGTTCTTGCCATTCGGTCAATGGTTCCCAGCAATTAAGTTGCCATTCGCCTTCTTGTCATACTTGGCAACGGCAATGATTTACTCATTCGTTAACATTCCATACGGTGCCTTGAACGCATCATTGACGCGTGACAACGAAGAAATCGCTAAGTTGACAACGGTTCGTATGACTTTGGCCAACGTCGCTAACTTGATGGTTTACACATTGTTCCCACTATTCGTGCAATTGGCTACGTCAGTTGGTCGCGAATCTAAGGATATCGGAATGTTCGGTATTCACTTGAACTTGGGTAACTATGCTTCACCTCAATCAGCCGGTGCCTGGTTTAAGGTCTACGCCGTTTACATGGTGATTGGTTTCATCGCTTTGATGATCACTTACTCAAAGACGAAGGAACGTGTCTTGCCAGAAAAGAACCAAGAACAAGTTAAGTACTCAGATTTGTTTGCCGAGTTCAAGCGCAACAAGCCTTTGCAAATCTTGGGATTGTTCTTCCTGGTTGGTTTCACATTTAACTTCTTTGGTTCAACTGCTTGGCCATTCTTCTTGCAATACAACATTGGTCACTCAGAATGGAACGGTTCAATCTCATTGATTGGTTCAATTCCTGGTATCTTCTTGGTTGCTTTGTGGCCTTTGATTCGTTCGAAGGTTGGTAAGAAGGGCTTCTTCTACCTATTCTTGGCAATGTTCTCAGCTGGTTCACTTGTTTTGTGGATCTGGACTAAGACGCCAGACACAATTGCTTTGGGTTACGTTGGTCGTTTCCTACAACAATGGGGATTGACTTCAGCCACTGGCTTCATGTGGTCATTGGTTCCAGAAGTTGTCTCATACGGTGAGTACACGTCAAAGAAGCGTGTTGCTGGTATTATCAACGCTATCATGGGCTTGTTCTTCAAGCTTGGTTTAGCTTTGGGTGGTATCATTCCTGGTTACATCAACGCCGCTACTGGTTTTGATGGTACTAAGAAGGTCCAATCAGCCACTGCTTTGATGGGTGTACAATGGTCAATGGTTTGGTTGCCAATTATCATGGCAATCGTCGCTGGTATCATCATCGCCAAGTATCCTTTGACGGATGACAAGGTCGCTGAGATGAACCACGAAATCGAAAACCGTCGTAACAACAAGTAATCATAATTAGAAAGATCGGTAGCCTGCTGCCGGTCTTTTTTTGTGCACCAAAAGTTTGTGAATTATAATTCAAATAGTTAGTTGCACTAATCAACTAACCATGTTATATTTAACGTACAGAGTTAATGGTAACGTTTTCAAAGGTCTGTTTAATCTTGAACATGCCCCCACAATAACACCACTAACTATACCCGATCTCTCACAACTAATCGGGACACATACAAACTAATTTCACATAAGGAGCATCTCACAATGCAAATTCAAAACCCTGTATTGCCTGGATTCAACTCAGATCCATCAATCATCCGTGTTGAAGACACGTACTACATTGCAACGTCAACTTTCGAATGGTTCCCTGGTGTTCGCATTCACGCCTCAAAGGACATGGTTCACTGGAACTTGGTAACAAACGTTCTTGATACGGTTGAATTGTTGGACATGAAGGGTAACCCTTCATCAGGTGGTATTTGGGCCCCTGACTTGTCATACGCTGATGGTAAGTTCTGGTTGATCTACACTGACGTTAAGATTACTGACGGTGCCTTCAAGGACATGACAAACTACTTGACGACTGCCGAGAACATCGAAGGCCCTTGGTCAGCACCAATCCGTGTTAACGGTGTTGGTTTTGACGCCTCATTGTTCCACGATCAAGACGGTCGTAAGTACTTGGTACAACAAACTTGGGATCACCGTGAATACCACCACCCATTTGATGGTATTACGTTGACTGAATTTGACACTGACACAATGAAGTTGAAGCCAGAAACAGCTCGTACGATTTTCGAAGGTACTGACGTTAAGTTGGTTGAAGGTCCTCACTTGTACCAAATCAACGGTGAATACTACCTATTCGCTGCTGAAGGTGGAACTGTCTTCACTCACCAAGAAGTCGTTGCTCGTTCAAAGAGCTTGGATGAGAAGTCATTCGTGGTTGAGCCAGATGGTCCATTCTTGACGAACTTTGACACACCATACTCATACTTGCAAAAGCAAGGACACGGTGCCTTGGTTGACACACCAGGTGGTGAATGGTACTACGCTTCATTGACTGCTCGTCCATGGAACCACGACACTGAGTCATCAACTGACCCACGTGGCTGGTCAACTTTGGGACGTGAGACTTCAATCCAAAAGGTTGAATGGGATGAAGCTGGTTGGCCACGCGTTGTTGGTGGTCACGGTGGTCAAACGTTCGTTGAGGCACCTAAGGATGCTATCTTGACAGAGGCACCTGCTGACCACTCACAACACGATGAGTTTACTGACGCTAAGTTGGACATGAACTGGAACACGTTGCGTGTGCCATTCTCAGATGAATTCGGTTCAACTGGTGACGGTTCATTGAAGTTGATCGGTCGCGGTTCATTGGTAAACTACCACGACTTGTCATTGATTGCTCGTCGTTGGCAAGCATTCTACTTCGACGCTGAAACGAAGGTTAAGTTCGACCCATTCTCATACCAATCAATGGCTGGTTTGACGAACTACTACAACCACTCACACTGGTCATGGATCTTCATCACGAAGAACGATGACGGTCAAAGTGTCATCGAAGTTGCTGAGAACAAGGGTGGTCAACGTAACGGTACGTACACGTCATACTTGAAGGACGACGCTATCGTCATCCCTGAAGGTACTGAATACGTTTGGTTCAAGACGAAGGTTCGCAAGGAATCATACACGTACGAGTACTCATTCAACGGTACTGACTGGACTGAAGTACCCGTTGTCTTGGATGCCGCAGTCTTGTCAGATGACTACGTTGTCCAATCATACGGTGGCTTCTTCACGGGTGCTTACGTTGGTTTGGCAGCTGTCGACTACTCAGGTTACGACACAACTGCTGAATTCGACTACTTCGACTACAAGGAACTTGGCGACAAGCAACTTGAAGACGGATCATACTCATGGGAAGCTTCAGAATCACGCTTCGGCTAATATCTAAAGACTAACTACTAAAAGGTAGCGATGCAGACGCGTCGCTACCTTTTTTGCGTAACCAGAATAACTTTGAGACCATCAGACAATTTACTGGCATCGCTCCACAATACCGGCCTTAACATGCGCGTAATTCGCACACTTTTATTGTGAAAATGTTATCAAACACTATTAACAAGTACGTATATAAAGTGTATAGTTAACTATGTTAATTGAGTTGTTAACGTTTTCAGTAATTGTGAATTCGATAACGATACAGATGCAAATATTTTATAGAAAGCGAGTATGCAATTATGCGTAAAATCTCACCTCGTTTGATTTATTTCTTTGGAGCCCTTGGTGGACTTCTTTTCGGTTATGATACCGGTGTTATCTCAGGAGCAATCTTATACGTCAAGCGGACCCTTGATTTAACCGCTCTTGAAGATGGAATGGTTGTTTCTTCTGTTCTACTTGGTGCCATGATTGGGGCCATGTCAATCGGTCCTCTATCTGATAAATTTGGTCGTAAGAAGATGGTCATGTTCGCCGCCTTGATTTTCCTTATCGGATCACTCGGCTCTGCCTTTTCACCTGAATTTATCACCTTGGTTTTGAGTCGTGTTGTCCTTGGAATCGCATTTGGTGGCGCATCAGCGCTGGTACCAACGTACTTGGCTGAAGTTGCCCCTGCTAAGATGCGTGGCTCACTAACATCTCTGAACCAATTAATGGTCATGTCAGGAATCTTAATGGCCTACATCATCAACTACGCTTTCTCAGGTATGGCCCACACCGTTTCATGGCGTTGGATGCTTGGTTTTGCTGCCATTCCTTCAGCCATCTTGTTTATCGGTGGTGTCTTCCTACCAGAATCACCTCGTTACCTTGGTCGTATCAAGAAGTTCGATGAGGCTTTGGCTGTTTTGAACATGTTGCGTGAGCCTGCTGAAGCACAAGCTGAGTTACAAGAAATGAAGGACGCTGATGAAGTTGAACTTGGTGGTTTCAAGGAACTCTTCTCAAAGTTCGTCCGTCCCGCTTTAGTTATCGGGGTTGGTTTAGCTATCTTCCAACAATTCATGGGAATCAACACCGTGTTGTATTACGCCCCAACGATTTTTAAGGCCATTGGCATGGGCGATAGCGCCTCATTGATGGGAACCGTTGGTCTTGGAACTGTTAACGTGATTATCACCGCTTGGGCTGTCCGCGTCATGGAAACCCGTGGTCGTAAGGAATGGTTGTTAATCGGTGGTGTCGGCATGGCCGTTTCATTGGTCGCCCTAGCCATTTTGACAAACTTCGCTGCAACTGGCATCATGTCATACGTCACCATCGTTGCGATGGCATTCTACTTGATTTTCTTCTGTGCTACTTGGGGACCAATCATGTGGACGATGATCGGTGAAGTCTTCCCACTAGCCGTTCGCGGTGTTGGGGTTGGTTTCTCTTCATTGGTTAACTGGGGCGCCAACCTACTTGTTTCATTGATGTTCCCAGTGTTGCTACAGCACTTCTCAATGCCAATTATCTTCGGTGTCTTCGCCGTAATGTGTGCATTGGCATCATTCTTCGTTAAGCGCTACGTCTTCGAAACACGTGGTCGCTCACTTGAAGAAATCGAAGCTACTTTGCGTGACCGCGCTAATGTGGTTGAGGACGCCAGTGTGGTCGCTGGCACCACACCAATCGCACACTAGCCTTTAATTGCAACACCTAAACCGAGTCGGTTGGTTACCGACTCGGTTTTTATTTGCTAAAATAGGTGTATTGCGTCAAAAAGGAGGAGCTGCCATGTCGGAAATCATCAAACGGATTTTTAATAATCGCGTCATTAAAACTATCATTGACGTTTCAATGCGTGTTGATATCGTGACGGCCAGTTCATCAATTGCCTACTTCGGTCTCCTATCGATTTTTCCGGCAATCATCATTATCGCAACGCTCCTGCCCTACTTTGGCTTAACCATTTCAACGGCCCTCAGCTACGTCCAAATGGCCGTTCCGACATCAGTATACGACTTTGCCCGACCTATTATCGAATCGATTCTCGGTCAAAAAGGGGTCGGCGTGCTATCAGCTTCAATTATCATCACTCTGTGGTCGTTATCGCGAGTCGTCGCATCAATCCGCACAGCGCAAAACGGTATTTACGGGGTACAACCTAAAACAATTGCCATTATCGATCGCTTCATTTCAATGGCTTGGATGATCCTTGTGTTAGGGATTATGGGTATTCTACTGATCATTGCTTCAGTTGGCTCTAACATTCTTGAAGCTTTACCCATCAGCGCTAATCTTGTGCAACAAATCGAATCCGCCAAATCACCAGTGGTCATCGGCGGTTTGTTCATTGGTGCGTCGCTTTTCAACTGGGTTTTGCCGGTTAAAAAGCCCCGCTTGCAATGGGCCCTCGTCGGGACAATCGTTCAAGTGGCAATCGTCATCTGGTTAACAAAAATTTTCGGTTGGTATGTCAGTTTAGCCTCACAGGCTTATACATTCTACCAAGCTTTAAGTTCGGCCATTATCCTGTTGCTTTGGATTAACTTTATTGCACTAGCCGCACTAATCGGTACCATCGTCACCGCAACCTTGGAGGAGTTATTCCCCTCGCAAAACGATAAATTGGCCGTTATTCAAACATTTGGTAAGTCTATTATCCGAAAAAACGGAAAAAAGTGAGTGATATTTATTGTTTTATTAAGCTAGTCACGTTATGATTAATAGTGTTGATAAGGATAACTTGTTAACATTAGAGACAGCAACTTACTCATATCGCTGAGCTTAACCAACTCAGCAATTGTAGGTCTAACCAACCTACAACCTACTCCTTAAGAATTACCCAGTGTGATGGTCTAACCAACCATTGTTATAACACGCCTAACCAACGTGTTTTGGGAAAAAGAGTCGTCCTCGGACTGACTCCGAAACCGCCTACGCCTAACCAACGTAGGCGGTTTTGTTTTGCCCAATTATCCGGTAAAATCAAAGGATACAAAGGGGAAGCATTGGGGATTTTCATTATGACAACATCGCATGAGCACGCCGTGTTAGACGTGTGTGCCCGTATCGGGCGCATCTTACTAGAAAGTGGCGCTGAAACACCACGCATCGAAGAAACCGTGGAGATCATCGGACGAACAGCCGGCGTTGCAATTTCATGCTACGTCACATTAACGGCTGTTTTCGTATCATTAACGAACCAACCTGAAACACAATTAACCAAAACAAAACTTGGCGCATTCAACCTACAAAAGGTTGATGACATCAATCAACTCTCCCGTGAATTTTCGGCGGGACAGGTGTCATTTGATGATATTGTAACGCGTGTCGCCGCCATCGATCAGCACGTGATTGATTTCAACTGGCCGACTAAAATTTTGGGTGCTGGGCTCGTGTCCGTCGCGCCCATGCTGGTATTTATTGCCGATTGGTCAGATTTAGGCTTGGCCTTTTTCATTGGCATCGCCGGTTACTTAACTGCGCAACTCGTCGGCCGCAAAGCCACGGCCACCCCCTACGCAAAAGAAGTCGCCGGAGGCTTTGTGATTGCTTTATTGGCGTGGGGCCTGGTCGCTAGCGGGGTTGGCCACCATGCTGAAAACATGATTGTCAGTGCCGTTATGCCCTTAGTGCCCGGCGTCGCATTGACGAATTCAATGCGTGAAATTATGGCCGGCCATATGATATCAGGAACGGTCCGGGCCCTTGATGCGCTCTTAATCGCGGCCGCTATCGGCGGGGGCGTGGTCTTAGCAACCACACTTCTGCACTTATGTGGCATGATTTAAGGGGGGGCGCATCATGACATATTTAATCCAATTCATCATTAGTTTCGCATCGACGGTTGGCTTTGGCATCATCACAAACATCCCCCGTCGCGCCTTACCAACAGCTGGTTTAACAGGTGGCACCGCTTGGACTTGTTACATCTTCGTCCAACACTTACACGCAAATGTCTTTCTCGCGAACATGACCGCCGCCATCATCATCGGACTCCTTGGTAACTGGTTTGCGATTCGCAAGCGGGTACCCGTTAATATGATTTACATCCCCAGCTTAGTATCCCTGGTGCCCGGCGGTACTATCTACCTCGCGATGAAAAATTTCTCGCTAGGCCATTACGCCAATGCACAAGCCGGCGTCATCACAACGGTCACGATTGCAGTTGCACTAGCAGTGGGGTTTGTTTTAGCCGAAGTTATTGTCCGACAAATCAAGCAACACTTAAGAAGTCGTCAGCAAGACTCACTTGCCCGATAATAAAAAAACACATTTAAAAGGTCGCCGATCATCCCATTCAACTGGGTGATTGGCGACCTTTTATGCTTAACCATGCCACTCACACGTCAACTCGTGATCATTAATCAAACCAGTAGCCTGCATGAACGCATACACCGTGACAGGACCGACGAATTTAAACCCATAGGCCTTCATGGCTTTAGACACACTTTTTGATAAGTCGGTTGAACTAGGCATTTGCGTATAATCAATCACACGATTATCAATCGGTGTTCGCTGCACAAATGACCATAGCCAGGCGTCAAAAGAACCATAATCATGCTGAATACGTTGGATACCTTGCGCATTCGCAATAGTCGCTGTCAATTTTTGTCGGTGTCGAATAATGTCAGTATTTTGCAAGAGCCTGTCGATATCTGTCGCCGTCATTTGCGCGACCTGGTCAATATCATATTGGGCAAACGCTATGCGAAAAGCCGCCCGCTTATGCAAAACTGTCTGCCAACTGAGTCCCGCCTGATACGTTTCCAAACTCAACAATTCAAATAACCGCTGGTCACCATGGGTCGGACGCCCCCATTCGTGATCATGATACGCCGTCATTAAGTCATCTTCACCGTAATTCGCTACCCAAGTACATCGCACCACCATAATACCCCTCCAATTTATTAAGTTAAACCTAATTGTAAATTAAAATAAAACCGCTAACAAGTCTGTTAACGGTTTATAGCGCTTTTAGTGCATGTGCAACATGCCGGCAGCGCCCAAGGCAAGGACTACGATACCAACAACAATACGGTAGTATCCAAAGACCTTAAAGTCATTATTTTTAATGTAATTCATCATGACCTTAATGGCAAAGTAAGCCACAATCCATGAAACAATAAAGCCGACAACCATAACGCCAGTTTGGGCACCTGTAAAGCCACCACCACCTAGCAAGTACTTACCCACCTTCAAAATGGTTACCCCAAACATCACTGGGATACTCATGAAGAATGAGAATTCAGCAGCAACAAAACGTGACGCTCCCAAAATTAGCGCGCCCAAAATAGTTGATCCTGAACGTGACGTTCCTGGTACGATTGATAGCACTTGGAACAACCCAATGAACAAAGCCATCTTGTATGACATGGCATTCAAATCCGTCAAAATCGCATTCTTGTTTGCCAAGTAACGCTCCACGACAATGAATAGCACACCATAAACAATCAACATCGCTGCCACAACCCAAGCATTTAGCCAGTGGGCATCCATGTAATCGTTCAAGGCCAATCCTGCAATCACGGCCGGCAAGACACCAACAATCACCTTAAACCAAAGCGTCCATGTTTGACGCTTTTCCAAAGATGACTTTGATGGTGAAAAAGGGTTCAACTTTTTGAAGTAAAGTTGAATAACCGCAAAAATTGCCCCTAATTGAATCGCGTAATCAAACATCGCCGTGAAACTCTTAGTCCATACGGCCCCGCCTGGGATGTTCATGAATGACTCCGCAATAATAATGTGTCCGGTTGATGATACTGGCAAGAATTCAGTTAATCCTTCCACAATACCAATCACCAAGGACTTCAACAAATCAAGCATGTCTTGCTCCTTATTTTTAAACTTATCGCTATTACAATACCAGAAAAAAAGCGGTGCGCCTATACACGCAACGCCTTCTTTACCCTGGCTTAATTGACGTGAATATCACCATCTGTCGCAATAATACTCAAGCGATCTGGTGCCGTTTCATTTTCGCTAAATTGACCAGCATACTTGGTTCCCTTAACCATCACATCACCATCAGTTGTTTGCAATTGCAACCCACCGAATTGGGCTTGTGCGGCCTTAAAGTCACCATCACGTAAGGTAAATGTATTCACTCCCGTATACCGGCTCGCAGTCGTCGTCACATCACCATCGTTCACTTGCATTACACTTGCATTAAGTGCCGTATGATTCAAATGCACATCACTATCAGTACCAGATAACAACAACTTACCCAATTCACCATTTTGCACCGTCAAATCAGAATCGCTCATGCTAATCGTTGATTGCTTAAGGACGGCATCCGTTAAGTGCACACTACCATCACGGTTAGCCACCGTCATATCTGGGGTAGTCAAATTATTTAACGTAATATCACCTGCAGTGGCACTAATTTTAACTGTCTTAGCCGTCAAATCCTTTAACACAATGTCTGACCCGACTGACGTTTGCTTAAATTTATCAAACGGCTTATTTTGCGGTACGCTGATGGTAATGTGTTCCGGCTTCTTTTCGCCAAAGCCAACGCCCACACCATTATCATTTTCCGTATTGTACTTAACATATAGTGTGTTATGCCGCACCGAAATATGTAACCGGGCTGCATCACGCACACTCGACTTCACCGCATACGTATCATCGTTATTCGTCACTAACCGTACGTCAATATCCTCAGTGTTAATATTGACCGACTTAAACGCCTTCACTTGTTGATTAACAGTTTTTACTTGCGGCACCACAAAATGCCCATCACGCCAGTTCAAGCTATTTTGACCATCGTTTGACAAGCCAACAAACATCAAAACGACACCGACAGCCGCAATCACTAGTCCCGTCAGTATCCAACGCATCATCTTAGGCATGCTTCGTGCCTCCTTCTTGCTTACGTGAGAACTTACGGCCAATATACTTAACAAAGTTCATTAGGCCACCAAAGATTACGCGGACAATGGCAAAGCCAATTGGCCAAGCAATAAATTGGAGACCAATTAAAATCAGCCCAATACCACCTTGGTACAAAGCCGTTTGCCAGCTTGCCCCAATGATGGCAACCGCCCCAACAACCTGGAACAAACCAGTTGCTAGGAATACCAATAGCAACATAATCAAAAATACGGCAATCACAATGACAATAAACAAGCCCAACAAAATCAGAATCATTGCTGGAATCCACACAACGGAGGTTACCAAACCAACCAACACAACCCACAATAAGTTGAATTGTCGCCCGATTCGTTCACGGAAATGATGAACTGGTGTTTCATTCTCTTCCGGTGCATCTTGATCCGCCACATCATCGTAGCGAATTGAGTAATCTACTAATACGCGGCGTGCCAATTGCTTAGGCGTGCCAAATTCTCGAATCAGCGTTTCGCCGGTCAAACCTGCGTCTGACGCATATTCACGATAAAAATCCAACACATCTTCGCGTTCTTCATCAGTCAAACCAACCAAGTGGCCCTTCAGTTGCGTGAAGTAAATGTTATTTTCCATCAACCTTTTCCCCTTCTGCCGGCATCATTAAGTCGTTCACATTGTGACTAAATACCCGCCATTCTTCTTGCACACGCGTCATTTCAGCGCGGCCATCGTCTGATATTTTGTAGTAGCGTCGGTTGCGTCCTTCAAAAGGTTCATCATAAGTTGTCACCCAGCCTTTTGCTTTTAAGCGTCGTAACACTGGATACATCGTCGACTCCGAAACTGAAAAGCGTTCCTGAACTTGTTTCGTCAACGCGTAGCCATATAAATCTTCCGATGACAGCAACGACAAGACTAGTCCATCCATCAGATCACTAGATAATTGCATCGCCATGGTTCATCTTCCTTTACAATACTATAACTCATATAATATACTCTAAGTATAGGGAACGCAGGGGGTTGTGTAAAGCATTTTGCTACCCCCTTTAACAATTCACTTTGGGTTCATATAGAAAGAAGGTTTTCATTATGGCAAGTAAGAAACTAACGAAGTCAAACGACAAAGTCTTTAGCGGGGTCCTTGGTGGCGTCGCTGACTATTTCAACTTTGATGCAACACTTGTGCGCATTATCTTTGCGGCCTTGGTTGTATTCACCGGCTTTTTCCCAATGGGTATTTTGTACATCATTGCGGCCGTTGTTATGCCCGATGCCCCAACTCACCACGAATACGAGTTTAAGGATGACAGTCGCAAGGACATCACCCCAAACCGTTTCGACGACGATATTTAATAGGCTTAACGAAAAAACACCGCATCGCGCGGTGTTTTTTTGATTGGTAATATGGATGACCGTCAATACTCCCCTAGAATATCTCAGGTGCTGCAACAGGAGTGGGTTGTATCCGGAGCGTTCAAAAATCGGCAACATGCCGCATGGCCGGCGCTATTCAGAAAAGCCCATACAGACCTTGAAGGCTTAGGGGGAATTATTTGCCCCGCTGAATGGCGTCCGCGCCATTCGGTTGCCGAGTTTTTGAACAAAGGCGCAGGATACAACCCACTCCTGTTGCTCGTGCGGTAGCACGACACCAACACAAAAATGAGCGTCACCGCAAATGCAGTGACGCTCATTTTTTACACTTTAAATTTGTTTACCAGCTGAACAATCCAACCATCGCCGCTGACATCAATGATACCAGGATACCTGATACCAAAATCAATGGCACGTTAGCTGCAATTAGTTCGGCCTTTTCACGATTAACCAAGCTCTTGTATGAACCGATAATCATCCCCAATGTTCCAAAGTTGGCGAAACTCGTGACAAACACTGTCAAGACAGCGCGCGCGTGAGCTGACGCAAACATACCTGAGTGGTGAGCAACTTGCTTTGAGACTTCTCCCATCACCACAAATTCGTTCGTCACCAACTTCGTTCCCATGTATTGGGCAATACGGAAGGCATCATCGACGTTAAAGCCGAGCAACCAAGCAAATGGGAACATAATGACACCGAAGATATTCTCCAATGATAGCCATGACAACGTCGTCAATGACAACAAGTTGTCGATCAAAGAAGCCAAACCAACAAAGGCAATTACCGTCGCCACGATAATAACCGCCACCAAACCGGCACCTTGGATTGAATCACCCAAGAACGCAAAGAATGGTTGGCGCTTAACCTTACCATCCTCAGTCGTTTCATCGTGATCCAATACCGCGATTGTATCATCAGCTTCGGCGACTTGCGTTGGATTTAAGATTGTCGTCATCATGATAGCGCTCAAGATGTTCAACGGAATCGCCGTCAATACGAATTGACCAGGCATCATCCCAACGTATGACCCAACGATGGCGGCCGTTACCGTACTCATCGACATCATGGCAACCGTCAAATTACGCTTAGCGTCCATTTGTTGCAGTTGCAACTTAGAAACGGCCAGCACTTCAGTCGTGCCCAAGAACATCATTTCAACTGAGAAAAATGATTCAAACTTAGGTTGTCCCGTCAAAAATGACAAACCTCGGCCGACCCACTTAACCAACCATGGCAATACACCAATGTATGTCAAAATATCAAACATTGGGATAATCACCAAAATTGGCAAAACGGCTGACGTCACAAAATTCATCGTTCCTGATGCAGGCTTGACCCAATCAGGCAACGCAAAGGCAATCCCGTCAAAGGCCGCACTGGTTAACCATTCAAACCCATTCGCTGCGGCTAACACAGCATCTCGGCCAATTGAAAAACTCGTAAAGAACCAAGCCAAAATTAATTGGATAATCAAGATGACACCAACTGAACGCCACTTGATGTTCTTACGATCACGTGAAAATAAATATGCCACCCCTAGAAATACAAAGATTCCGAGGATGTTCATCAACAATAGCATGTGCTACTTCTCCTTGAGGGGTTCTTACTTATGTAAAATAACTTAACAAACTAAGTGTATCAAAAGTAAGGCCTTTGTAAAACGGTTAACCTCGATAATCCGTCCGGTAAAACGTTTAACGTACCAAAATTAACTAAAAAAACTGTTGCGCATGCCACACAACAGTTCCTTTTTACTTAATTTTGAAAGCCAACCGCCGTGATATTCGTTGGTTGGGCAATATGAATTTCAGGGTGGGCCATAATGTAGTCACCAATCAATTCAGCTGTCTCTAACTGCACTTCACGCACAATCTTATCCGTACTAAACATCGTAAAATTACCCGCCCCACCGGCACGGTAGTTATTCATTGCCACCTCATACGTTGCTGCCATATCCAAGGGTTGCCCTTGGTACGATACTGCCGTAACTCGATCGCCTGCTGGTCGACTAAAATCAAACGTATAATCAATACCACTCCAAATATCATAGTTGTAGTGCTGGACTTTCGGCTCAATAAACAGCGGATTAACCGTCAACGTACCATCGGCTGCCACTGTAAAGTAACGCCCGTTTACCTCCAGTGCATCCTTAATATCTTGCCCTGTCAGTGCTTCTACAACTAATGTATTCGGATAAATATAGTTAGTCATAATATCACGTAACGTGACATCATTCGCCAAACCGCGTACTTCATCATTAAACAATGCCGTATTGGCGATAGTCGTCTGCGTTGCGTCCATTTGGACACGGTTAACCAATTCAATAAACGGGTGACTGTGGAGACGCGCCGCAAAATGGTCGGTAATGCGCATGTTGTCACCAACCGTACCAACTGCCGTATCAAGCCATTGATTCGTTTGGCTTTGCAGTGGTTCAATTAGCGCCACGATATCTGCCCGTTCTGCGGCGTCCGCTGTCTTGATAAGACTCGCTTCCCGACCAACAACTGTCTGTTGCTCATCTAGATCAAGGGTGATTAGCCCCACGTTATCCGCCCGGTAACCCGGTTGTGTCGTCGGTACACCATCCGCAACTTCGGCAATCATTCGGTGTTGGTGACCTGTGACAAGTGCATCAACACCTGGCAAGTGCAACAATTGATACCCTTGGTTTTCAGAGGTCAGGCGTTCTAGTGGCTCACCAGTTTGCAAATCTTCCGCAAAACCACCGTGATAAGCAATCACCAACACATCAACTTGAGGGCGTAACTCAGCGATATAGTTTTGGGCCACTTCAACCGGATCGGCAAATAATAATCCTCGAATATTATCAGCCTGTTCCCACTTGGCCACATATTTGGTTAACAACCCAATCACACCAATTTTAACGCCCGCCCGTTCAAAAACAGCGTACGGCTTACCAATAAACGGTTGGTGTGTTTCTGCATCAAGGACATTCGCATTCAAGAGTTGTGGCGTATCCGCCATCACCCGCTCTAAATAATCGCGACCGTAATTAAACTCGTGATTCCCGAAGACGCGGACATCATACCCAACTGCATCAGCCAATTGTTGATAAATACCCGCAGCCTCTGGCGCTTGTTTTTCCACGTAATTCGTTAGTGGGGAACCTTGAATAAAGTCCCCATTTTCAATCGTTACAACCGCTTCGCCATGTGACGCCCGTTCTTGTAGCGCTGCAATAACCGTTGCCGCACGTGTTAAGCCCAGTCCGTCATTTAATAATGGTCGACGAAAATCATCCGCTCGCACATAACCATGCACATCAGACGTCGAAATGATTGATACTCGCATCTCTTATATCCCCAGTCTACTTTATGTACAACAGGCTGCCAAATTAAATTCAGCAGCCTGTTTTCACGCATTTTTACTATGTTATATTCTAAGCTACTTTGGCTGTTAAACCAACTTTTTACGGAGTTGACCTGACAAGAAATCAATCACCGTCACCATGATAATAATCCCAAGTAGAATGATCCCCACCTTTGGCCACTGACGTGTTTGCAATGCAAAAATCAAAGGCGCTCCAATTCCACCGGCACCAACCATACCTAAGATAGCTGCTGAACGGACCGCAATTTCAAAACGGTATAACGTGTAATTCATAAACTCTGGCATAACCGCTGGCAAAGTTGCTAACGTTAACCCATCGAGCGCTGAACCACCGGCTGCGACAATCGCTTCATTTGGTCCACGATCAATGTTTTCAACCGCTTCTGAGAATAGCTTTCCCAGCATACCAATCGAGTGAATCGATACTGCCAAGACACCTGCATACGCACCAGGGCCAACCGCCTTGATGAACATAATGGCCAACACAATTTCAGGGAAGACACGGACAATTGTCAAAATTACCTTACCCAAGGTTGACCGTGGTGTGAAGAAGCCTTTCTTCGTTCGTGCAGCTAGAAACGCAAACGGTACTGATAAAATGGCCGAAATAAACGTTCCTAGAAAGGCGATGGCCAGCGTTTCAACCAATGCAGTCACCAAATCTTCGCCATCCCCCGTATAAACGTATGACCAATCCGGATGGAATAAGCCATGAAAAATAGCCTTCGTAATAATCAACGCTTGTGGCTTAACCGATGCCAATGGAATCCCCGAGAAGGCCCAGGCAAAGATCAAGACCACGACTGCCGTAATCACCCAAGGCCGAAATCTTTGCCAGGGGCTTTGTTTTACTAATTGCATTATGCCAACGCCTCCCGTAATCGATTAGAAATACCATCCACGATAATGACCACGACCAAGATTGCCAAAATAACAATCGCCGTCCGATCGTAGCGGAAAAGCGACAACGTTTGACTCAAGTACAATCCCACACCACCAGCACCTAGATAACCCAAGACTGTCGATGCACGGACGTTGATTTCCAACGTGTACAGGAAGTAACTCAAAAATTGGTTAAACACCTGAGGGACAACTGCGAAGACAATCGTTTGAATGCTGTTTGCGCCAGCTGCAGTCAAGGCTTCAATCGGCCCGTCGTCAATCGTTTCAATCGCTTCATAGAACAACTTTGAAATCATGCCAAAACTGAACACCGTCAAGGCCCCAACTCCGGCCATTGGCCCAATACCAACAATCGCCACAAACAACGCCGCTAAGAGCAAATCAGGTAATGCACGCACCAAGTTCAAAAAGAACCGAATGACGCCACGCGCCACAGCATTTTTCATGATATTACGTGCTGCTAACAAACTAAATGGTACGGCAATAATAGTACCGAGCAACGTCCCAACCAAGGCCATTTGAATCGTTTCTAAGATTGGTGTCACAATCGCTGACACGTATGACCAATCTGGTTGCGTCATCTTAATCAAGATTTGCCAAAATTGATCCCAACTAAAATCTGTCGAGACACCCGTCATTTGTCCTGACCCAAATAGGATCAAGATGACAAGCACGACTGTCAGTAAGCCTTTAATATGCCATTTTTGACTAAACTGACGCTCTGGTAATAATGATTCCATGACTACTCCTTATCTCCAGCTTCAGCATAAATACCGTCAAAATCGTGTTCATTAACTTCAGCAATCGGCTTATCATAAACCAACTTCCCCGCACGCAATCCCACAATCCGGGTCGCATACGCCATCGCCAGTGGCACACTGTGCAAGTTAACCACCACCGTCATCCCGAGATCTCGGTTTAGGTGTTGCAAGTCATCCATGACCATCTTGGTCGTTTTCGGATCCAACGACGCAATCGGTTCATCAGCCAAAACAACCGTTGGTGATTGCATCATCGCGCGTGCAATTGCCACACGTTGTTGTTGCCCACCTGACAATTCATCAGCTCGTGTATAGTATTTATCAAGCATATTCACTTTATTCAAGTTTTCAGCAGCCTTCTCCTTATCAGCTTTTGAAAACAAACCGAACGTACTCTTAAACGTCGAGTAGTATCCCACGCGACCAGCCAAAACGTTTCGGGCCACCGACGCGCGCTTCACCAAATTAAAATTTTGGAAAATCATGGCAATATTACGACGCAACACTCGCAGTTGGCTACCCTTGGCTTTGGTAATATCTGCACCATCCAATAAAATTTCACCCGCTGTGACATCGTGCAAACGATTGATTGCCCGCAACAAGGTACTTTTACCAGCCCCCGACAGGCCGACAATCACCACGAATTCACCTGAAGTAATATCTAAGTTAATGTGATCGAGTCCCACCGTCCCATTTGGGTAAACTTTTGAAACATCTTTTACTTGGATTGTGCCAGTTTGGCTTGCCATATTCATTCCCCTGATCGTTTTACTTAACAACTAATCAACTTGCTTAATCGTTTTAAAAAATATGTACTAAGAACGAGCTTCACCGGTAAAACACACCACCAGGAAACTCGTTCTTCATTTTTCATCGCTAGTAGTCATCGCTAAACGTAAATCTTGCGTGACCAACCTGCTTTATTTAATTGGACTTAGTTGATACCTTCAACAGCCTTTTGGTACTTACGGACAACGTTAAAGTTTGAATCCTTTGACTTTGCAACACCAGCCCAGCTGTATACATCGTTCAAAACCTTCTTACCTTCGGTTGTCTTTGACACCTTAATCATCGCGTTTTGGATTGCCTTAGTATCAGCCTTTGAAATACCCTTACGCAAGGCAATAGTATCGTTAGGAATCTTAGCTGTGTATGTCAAAACACGCGTATCCTTAAAGACATCTGGGTTATCCTTCTTAACAACGTTACGGGCGTCATCAAAGACGAAGGCTGCATCTGTGTCACCGTTCATTACTGATAGCACACCTTGATCGTGCCCCTTAACTGTCACCAGCTTTGCGTCCTTCACGACGTTGACACCCTTCTTCTTCAAGTCAACAACTGGGAACATGTACCCAGCATCGGACGTCGTGTCTTGAACGGCAATCTTCTTACCCTTCAAATCCTTAACAGACTTAATCTTTGAGTCCTTCTTAACAAGTACTTCGGCACGGTAGTAATCAACAAGCTTGTCGGTGTTTGAACCGTCCCCCTTCTTGTCGTTAATGCCGTAGCGTTGTGATTGCAAGATAACCTTTGCACCGTATTGCTTGTGAGCTTGTACATATGGGTCAGGTGGCAAGAAGCCCATGTCAACCTTCTTTGAACCCATTGCCTCAACGACTGTGTTGTAGTCAGTTGAGATTGTTACGTGAACTGGAATACCCAATTGTGCCTTCAACAACTTCTCCAATGGCTTTGCCTTGGCTTGAATTGTGTCAGCTTGTGATGATGGAACGAATTGTACATTCAATTCCTTCAAATCAACCTTTTTGTCAGCAGCGTTAACTGATGCCGCTGGCAATGCTGTAACTAATGTTGAGGCTGCAATCGTAACTGCAGCACCCGCAACAAGCTTTTTAAACATGTCCCCTAGTACTCCTTAGCTATCTGTTCCTAATTATCATTACCCAAATTGGTAACCCATTTAAAGGTTGTATTAAGGATAACAACGAACATTATTTACGTCAATATCATATTTGTTCATTTTTTGACGTTAAACGTTTTAACAAAAACAAAAATTACGATTATTAGTTCGTTTTATGAAGTTGTCCAATCCCTTCTACATGTATTAGACTACTCGTCCAATATTTAGGCTTAATTGTGATTTCTTTTTGATTCAGTATGCGTTTTGTAAAAGGCGACTTTACAATTAAAACTTCTAAACAAAAGAGGTTGAGGCAGAAATTTCTGCCCCAACCTCAAAAGCC
>NZ_KQ970398.1:59405-66536 GCF_001579105.1 Weissella sp. DD23
AGGTCAAACAACGTTATCATCGGGGCCAAAGCGCCTTTCGTCTCACTCTCCTATTAACATTTATGACAAGACCGTCCCATTTGAGGCGATAACTTGCTTATACCAATCGAACGACTTCTTCTTCGAACGCTTCAAAGATCCACTACCGTCGTTGTTCTTGTCCACATAAACCATCCCGTAACGCTTAGTCATTTGACCTGTTGAGGCTGCGACCAAGTCAATCACACCCCAGGCAATATAACCCATCAATGGCACACCATCAGCCATCCCGTCGGCCATCGCCTTAATGTGCTCGCGGAAATAATCAATGCGGTAATCATCATTGATCGATCCATCAGCAGCAACTGTGTCTTCAGCCCCCAAACCATTTTCAACCAGGAACAACGGCTTTTGATAACGGTCATATAACTGGTTCATCGTAATGCGCAAGCCAAGCGGATCAATGACCCACCCCCACTTACTCGTTGGTAAATAAGGATTCTTAGCCGACTTCACGACGTTACCTTCGTTGGCCGTCAACTCATCTAAGTTGTGCGCTGATGTACGTGACGCATAGTAACTAAACGACACGAAATCAACGGTATTCTTTAAGATTTCTTCGTCACCGTCGGCCATTTCTATCGCATCAACGCCCTTAGAAGCCAACAAACTCTTCATGTATGATGGGTAGTAACCGCGTGCCTGCACGTCAATAAAGAATGTATTGTCGTGGTCATCCAGCATTGACTGCCAAACATCTTCCGGCTTACTCGTGTAAGGGTAGAAACTACCGCCCGCAATCATGCACCCAACTTGGGCGGCTGGCAGCATCTCATGAATCATCTTCACCGTTAACGCGCTTGCAACCAACACGTGGTGTGCCGCTTGATACGTGACCTGCTTTTGATTTTCACCAGGTTGGAACGCCAACCCAGCCCCCGAAAATGGGCTGTGCAAGATAATGTTAATTTCATTAAATGTAATCTAGTACTTAACTAAATCGCCAAATTCTTCAAAACATGTCTTCGCATAGCGGGTGAAGAAAGTGATCATCTCACGACTACGCCATGAACCATAACCAGTTACTAAGCCCATCGGCACATCAAAGTGCGCCAATGTTACCAACACTTCCATACCATGCTCACGGCACGTTTCGAACAATGATCGATAATAGGCAATCCCTTCAGGATTAGGCGTCTCTTCATCACCATTTGGATACAAGCGACTCCATGAAATTGATGTTCGGAATACCTTCAAACCCATTTCTGCTAGCAGGGCAATATCGTCCTTATAGCGGTGATAGAAATCAATTCCGGTATGGCTTGGATAGTACAATGTCTCATCCAATTCAGGTTGCGCCACTTGACCCAACTTCACCGGCATCCGCTTGTCGCCAATGGGCAACATATCAATGTTACTCGTGCCACGGCCACCTTCATGCCAAGCCCCTTCAGTTTGATTGGCAGCAATTGCACCGCCCCACAAGAAATCTGCTGGAAATACAGTATTCGTCGTCATAAATCTCTTCCCTCTTCTTCGTTAAACTTACGCCATTGCTGGTTCTGTGTCTGCTTCCTTGTCGTGGTGGAAGACTTCCATCACATGTTCCTTGAATGAAACGTGACCAGGCGCAACCGGCGCAATATCCTTAAATTGATCTGAATTTGTAATCACAACCATCGTCGTCGTTGGCAGCCCAGCTGCCTTAATGGCATCCAAGTCCGCTTCCAACAACTCGTCACCGACTGCAACACGATCTCCCGCAGCCACCTTAGCCGTAAATGGTTCACCATTCAATGAAACCGTATCAATACCGACGTGAATCAACACTTCCACACCATTATCGTCTGTCAATCCGATGGCGTGCTTCGTTGGAAAGACCGTCGTGACAGTCCCCGCAATTGGTGACACAACCTTACCATCTTCCGGATCGATCGCCATCCCCTTACCAAGCAAGCCCTTTGAGAACACTTCATCAGCAACATCGTGCAAGCCCTTAGCCATACCAGTCATCGGCGCCATTAGCTTAACGCTGCCGTCATTAGTCATATCTGCTTCGTCATCTTCGACCGGAATATCTTCAAACCCAATAATCAACGTCAAAGCAAATGACACGACTACTGAAATCGCCATAACGGCCGCAATCCACAAAATGCTAGTTGGGTTGTCCTTATCAATAAATTGTACTGACGTAAACAAGCCTGGCGCTGCCATTGAGTGGGAAGCCAAACCTGCCAAACCCGCAACCGCACCAGCAATAAAGCCGGTAATCACTGAAGCAATCATTGGTCGCTTCAAACGAATTGCGACACCATACAAAGCTGGCTCTGTAATTCCTGCAATCAAAGCTGATGACGCTGCCGCCAAAGCCGTTTGACGCAATTCACGATTCTTCGTCTTCATTGCAACGGCCAACGAGGCCCCACCAAGTGACCTGTTAGCGCCAATTTCAGATGGCATAACCATGGCTTCTGAACCCGTTTCGGCAATCGTCGTCACAATCGTTGGTGTAAACACACGGTGCATCCCCGTCATCACCAACAATGGCCAAATCGCCCCAACAATCGCAACAGCCAACCAGCCAAGCTTACCGTGAATACCGTAAACAACGGCTGAGATACCATTACCAAGCCAAACACCCATTGGTCCAACCAATGAAATGGCAATCACCGCTCCCACCAACAAAATTAACATTGGCTTCAAGAAGTTCTTCATTACCACTGGCGTAATACGATCAACACCTGCTTCAATGTAACGCAACAACCATGCCATGACGATGGCCGGAATAATCGTGTACGTATACTTCACTGACGTAATTGGAATCATCGCCAGTGTCACAGCTTGACCTTCAGCTGCCTTAGCCATCAAGTCCATAAATGCTGGGTGAACCATCAACCCGGCAATTGCGACAGCCAAGTACGTGTTCGTGCCAAATTTCTTTGAGGCTGATACCGCCACCAAAATTGGCAAGAAGAAGAACGAGGCATCCCCAATTGTATTTAACAAGACATACGTTGATGACGTTTCGCCTGCCACACCCGTCATGAGTAATAGCATCGCGAGCAACTTCACCATTGACCCTCCGATAATGGCTGGAATCAGCGGTGTCATCGTCCCAATAATGGCATCCAAAATCGTCATACCTACGCGCTTTGGCGTCCACTTTTGCTTTTCCTTTGGCGCATCATCTTGTGCAACACTACCTTCAACACCAAGTGGCAAAATTTCCTTGTAAGCAGCCGCCACATTATTACCAATAATCACTTGGTATTGGCCACCTTGCTTTACCAAACCCATAACACCCGGAATGTTCTTCACTTTGGCATCATCAGCCTTGCTCTCATCTTTCAAAATAAAGCGCCAACGCGTCATGCAGTGTGTCAAATTCGTAACGTTTTCAGCGCCACCAACACCGGCCACAACATTGCGTGCTAACTTTTTAAAGTCTTGTGCCATGTTTTCTTACCCCTATTAACTAAAAATCCCCGTTTGTTTATTACATACTTAATGATAGCGTTTACATTCGCGCAATTATTGGGCGAATTATGCACAAAATGTGAACACGCATGTGCATTCGTATGTTTAATTTCAATCATTTTCATGACTTTACCATGCTTCAGAAATGTAAATGATATGTAACTCCCCAATTACGTTCAATTCAGTTACACATGCTGACAAGTTCAGTCTATTGTAGGTGCCACAAAAATGCAAACGCTTTCATTTTTCAATGGGTCGAAATTTTCGGCTAGAAAAAAAGAACGAGACTAGGGATTTTATCCTAGTCTCGTTCTTTTTCAGTCATTATTGACCATAATAATTGGTTGTTGCTCCGGTCGTATCAGCCGTCGTCCCCGTACCATACGTCGTGGCACCAGTCGTTGCGTCTGTATCCGTCGCTGTGCTACTGTCATCCGATTCAGAATCATCAATATCAGAAGCGCCCGTTGTTACTAAACCGTTTGCCAACAACGTTGCCGCTGTGACTTCACCACCGTACATGTTACCAGTCTTCTTGTGCTTCAAGCCCAATGACTTGCGCAAAACATTAGTTACACGCTGCTTTTCTTCTGGTGAAATCAGCTCAGAAGATCCCGAAGACAAGGTCACTTCAGTTCCTTGAGCATGATCAGTCTTGATATTCTTCGCAGCACTCAAGTACTTCGAAATAATTGTCGTCATATCTCCAAAGGTCAAATCAGTCTTCGTTGAATCTGACAAAGTATCCAAGAACTTCGCATTCACAAGCTTCGTTGGATTACTCTTTGCCTTATCAACGATTGCTTCAAGCACCATACGCTGGCGCTCCTGGCGACCGTAATCACCTTGCGGATCATCATAACGCATACGAGAGAATGCCAACGCTGCCTTACCATCCATCTTATGGTAAGTGTGCGTCACGCCGTCTTGGGCCGTAAACGTGTACGTTGATGATCCCTTCTTAAAGCTAAACAAGTATCCTGCGTCATCATGCGCCGTATAAGGGTTATACGCAAAGGTTAGCGGTGACTTTACCTTCACCCCATCAAGTTCATTAATGACCTTTTCCATACCGCCCATGTTAACAAGCGCGTAGAAATCAATCGGTACATTTAACCAATCTTGAATGGTTTGAATAGTCGTCTTGGCTGAACCAAATTCGTAAGCTGAATTCAACTTTTGTGGGAATTCATCTTCATAACCAACGGGGGCAATCACCGAATCACGTGGCAATGACATAATCGTCACTTTATCCAGCTTTGGATTAACGGTCACGAGCATCAATGAATCTGTACGCCCCTTATAGTCACGTCCCAGTTCCCCCGTATCAGTTCCCAATAGTAAAATTGAGAATGGCTTACCGTCTGACAACACATCTGACACGTCGCGGGCTTTTTTCAAACCGGTGCTTTGATAAGCATCATCCACAGCGTTCTTTGTATTATTGTAGGCAATACCAAACATCACTCCCACGGCCAATACAATCACAGCTACGACCGCCAAAATTGTATTACGTACCCGCACTTTGTCGAACTTTGGCCCGTCCCCTTTGGGATTCATATTCGGCATCCGTACCTTACTCAGCGGGTTATTAGCCGCACGTTCTGCCTCTCGACGCGCAGAACGTGAATTTGGCTCATTATCCATGAGCGTCTCCTCTCTTACCTGGTCAGTAACCAGGCAATCAACTTTCTTGACTGTTTTAGTTATCTTTTTAATATTACGAGCTAGAACTTTAATGAAACTTATCGTAACCTATTCATTTTAATACAAAAAGGACGCCCCGTCAGCATATCTAGCAACGGAGCGTCTTTTTCATGTCTATTTTTTAAACAGCTACTGGTGCCTTAATCGACTTAGCCGGCTTATAGCCTTCTACTTTAATATCATCCATCGTATAGTCAAAAATCGATTTTACATCTGGATTCAATACTAATTGTGGTAATTCAACCATCTCGCGTGACAACTGTTCAGTCACTTGTGCAATGTGATTAGAGTAAATGTGGGCATCCCCCAACGTGTGGACAAATTCACCCGCTTCAAGCCCCGTTTGTGCGGCAACCATATGCAACAAGAGCGAATATGACGCAATGTTAAATGGCACGCCCAAGAAAATATCTGCCGAGCGTTGGTACAGTTGCAAGCTCAACTTGCCATCGGCCACATAAAACTGGAAAAGCGTGTGACATGGTGGCAATGCTTGTGATGGCACATCTTCAGGATTCCACGCCGTTACAATCAACCGTCGCGAATTAGGGTTTGTCTTAATTTGGTTGACCACATCGTCAATTTGATCGATAAATCCACCCTGCACCTTACGCCAATGACGCCATTGCGCACCATAAACATCCCCAAGTTCACCATATTGCTTAGCAAATGCATCATCTGCTAGGATTCGGTCCACAAACAATTGATGTTGTTCATCATATTGGGCCTTAAACGCTTCATCGACTAAGGAGCGGCGCCCAAAATCAGTCATATCTGGACCAGTGTAATCTGCTGATTCAATCCAGTTCTTAAAGGCCCACTCATCCCAAATATGATTGTTGTGTTCCAAGAGGAATCGAATATTGGTATTTCCTTGCAAAAACCACAACAACTCACTCTTAATCAAACCAAACGGCACTCGCTTTGTTGTGAGCAGCGGGAAACCCTCCGCCATGTCAAAGCGCATCTGGCGACCAAAAAGCGACCGCGTCCCCGTCCCCGTTCGGTCACCTTTGGCATGCCCCGTCTCCAACACTTCTTGCGCTAAATCTAGGTATGCTTGTTCATTCTGACTCATTAGTTCTCCTCCATCACGTACTTTTCAAAATCGACTAACTGAACATCCGCTTGCGTCAATGGCACTTGTTGCAAGGCGACATTTTTCGCCTCAATTAATGACATTGCAAATTCGTCATTATTATAATTACGCAAATAGTTTATTTTCTTAATACCTGCTTGTAACAAGAACTTCGTGCAGTGGACGCACGGAAAATCTGTCACGTAGATTTCAGCACCTTCTGCTGCAATTCCCATCTTTGCTAATTGCATCAAGGCATTTTGTTCGGCGTGAACTGCCCGAATGCAGTGTCCATCTACCAGTAAATCACCAACTTCCGTGCAATGTGGTGTGCCGGTTACTGAACCGTTATAGCCACTCGCAATGATTCGGCCATCTTTGACGACTACCGCACCAACGTGTAGGCGTGTACAGGTACTACGTGAAGCCAGCATCGCCGCTTGCATCATAAAATACGCTGGCCAGCCAATTCGTTCGTCTTTCATTATCGCATTCCCCTCTTGCTGTGTTTGTAATTCAAGATTAACAGAATTCACGAACTATACAAGTCTTGACTTATTACATAGTACGGCAATTGATTGCGTGTCATTTATCTAATGTTCGGCGAAACACAACACAATCATTCGCGCTAAATCAGAACGTTTGCTTTTCCAACGATTCTCCCAAACCACTTGTTGCGCTATTCGGGATTATGGCATTTTGCACCCAGAACTTTATCATTATCTCTAAAAATCTAATTTTACAAAATGCTTGATAAAATTATTTTGTATTGTTAATTTTCTTTTTTTGTGCTAAAATTAAAAACAGGTTTGGTGCACACTTTTTGCGCACCGGTTTTACGCAGCGATTTCATTTGTCGCTGGTTGTGAGGACAGCCTCACGAAAGGAGT
>NZ_KQ970398.1:66884-75764 GCF_001579105.1 Weissella sp. DD23
CTTATGCCTGCAGCATTAGCAGAAATTAAGCAACAATTAGACGATCACATCGGCGAGCCAATTACGTTGGTTACCCACGAGAGCCGCCACCGTACGATTGAGCACGAAGCTGTCGTACGCGAAACGTTCCGTTCAGTATTCGTATTGGACTTGAAGCAAGATGGTAATGAATTTGACCGTGCTTCATTCAGCTACACGGATATCTTGACGGACAACATCGAGATCACTTTCGCCTAAAAATTAAAATCCCTGAGCGACAAATTGTCGCTCAGGGATTTTTTGTTACCTATTATTCAGTTTCCGCATCCGGCGCCACGTCATTTGATCGACGTGAGACTTCGAATTCGTTAATATATGCATCCTTGAAGTCGAGTGGCTTAATGTCAAAGTCTACGACGCGAATTGCTTCACCCACAGTTGGGTTTGGCTTTTCTTCCAAGAAGTACCCCGTTAACGTCACCATTTCTGAGTCATCAAATGGGCGAATATCCGTATGGAAGTATCGTTCGAAATCATACAACGTCATCTTACCAGATACCTTATAGTGCATGTTACCCTTTTCGTCTGATCCCATCTTTTCGACTAAATCATCCGCAACAGCGTCCATTTCATCACGCACTGAACCAAACAGCTCTTCATAAATATCCTTGTCCGTCACAATACCTGACGTACCACCATATTCATCCTTCACAATCACAATTGGCGTCCGGCGCGCAATCATCTCTTGCAAAACATCTTGAATTGGCATATTTTCAGAAATCGTTGGCATCCGACGAATAATCTTACGAACTGAAATTTGGTCATTCACTTGCGACTGACGCATCAAATCGTAGTTAAAGACGTAACCTAAAATCTTGTCCTTGTCATTATCAGCAACCACTGGGAAGCGTGAGTGCTTCGTCTCAAAATAGCGTTGTAACGTATCATGCACCGTGTCTGTAATATCAACAACATCCAATTGGGTCCGGTCAATCATAATATCTGCCGCAACCTTGTCATTCATTTCAAAGGCACGTTGCATAAAGACGTAATCTTCTTCATCCAATTGTCCACTACGCGCTGCGGTACGTGACAAACTCAAAATTTCAGCTTCTGAGTAAACTTCATCGCCTTCACTAGCTGGCTTCATACCGAACAAGCGTGTGACACCTGTCGCAGAGACATTCAGCAACCACACGAATGGATAGAAAATGATGTGGAACAAGCGCAATGGCGTTGCCACAAATAATGACACCTTAACTGGGAAATCAATTGAAACGTTTTTGGGCACCAATTCGGTAAAGACCACCTCAACATACGTCAACAAAACCAACGCAATAATTGAAGCAATCACGCCTGAGCTTGGCCCCGTCATTTTTTGCAAAAGACCCGCATCCAACAACAAGTGTGCAATCGTCTCTTCACCCATCCAACCAAGAATCAAACCAGACAACGTAATTCCCACTTGGGTCGTTGAGAGATACTCATTCAAGTTTTCAACCATGTGAATCGTTGTCGCAATTTTACGCGAGGGTTTTTCGCGACTCTCTTGCAACTCAATTAGCGCACTTTTGCGGACCTTAACCAAGGCAAATTCAGCCGCCACAAACAGCGTTGCAAATAGCAACACAATAATAATGACAACAACTGAACCCCATAATTGTCCTTCACTCAATTTTATCTTCCTACTTTCTTTTTATACATATTCAATGTCCCAATTATAACAAAAAACCCTGATAGGTATCAGGGTTTTGCTTACATGCTTAATTATTTTGTTGGTCTTCATTTGAAGCATCATCAACTTCAGCTTCAGGCAAAGCCACGACCTCAAACTCTTCAATATACGCATCCTTGAAGTCCAAGGCCGTAATTTCAAAGTTATTAATCTTAATGGCTTCACCAACTTGGAAGTCAGGATGATCGTCTAGGACATATCCCGTCAACGTCACCATTTCTGAATCTTCGAAAGACTTGATTTCTGTCTTAAAGAATCGCTCAAAGTCGTACAACGTCATCTTTCCAGACACCTTGTAGTGCATGTTACCATCTTCGTCAGAACCAAGCTTTTGAATCAAATCATCTGAGACATCATCGATTTCATCACGTACCGTGCCGAACAATTCTTCGTAAACGTCCTTGTCCGTAACGATACCTGATGTTCCACCATATTCGTCCTTAACAACAACGATTGGGGCACGGTGTTCAATCATTTCTTGCAACACTTCCGTGATTGGTTGGTTTTCAGAAACGACTGGCAAGTTACGCAACACTGTTCGAACAGAAGCATTCATACTCAAACGGCCTTGACGAACCAAATCATATGAAAAGACATAACCCAGGATCTTATCCTTATCATTATCTGCCACTACCGGCATACGTGAGAACTTTTCCTCAAGGTACAAGTTCAACGCATCACCGATTGTATCCGTAACATTAACAACTGTTAATTGCGTACGGTCGATCATAATATCAACCGCCACCTTATCGTTCATTTCAAAGGCACGCTTCATGAACGTCAAATCTTCTTCGTCAATTTCACCAGCATCCGCGGCGTCCTTAGACAAAGACAAAATTTCATTTTCAGAATAAATATCTTCATCGGGATGTGCATTAAATCCAAGCAGCTTCGTAACCCCTGCGGCCGTTCGATCAAACAACCAAATCAAAGGATACAAAACAATGTGGAAAAACATCACGGGACGCACAATGAACAATAGCACCTTAACCGGTTGGTCAATCGCAATGTTCTTTGGCACCAAATCGGTAAAGACCGCGTGGATAAAGGTAAAGATCAAAATTGCCGCGATAGATGCCACACTGTGTGCAATAGCTGGTGGCAACACACCTGATGAGATAATCAAGCTGGCAATAAACGCCTCACCTAACCAACCCAAAATCAATGACGTCAGCGTAATACCAACTTGGGCAGTTGATAGATACTCTGTCATGTGGTGTGTCATGTTAATCGCATGTGTTAAATTTTTTGATGGTCGCTTACGTGCCTCTTGTAGCGCACGCAAGGCTGAAGGACGCACCTTAACCAGTGAGTACTCAGTCAATGTAAACAAGACTGCCAGCAACAAAATGATAATAATCACAACAATATTGGTCATAATAGACGGACCGGAATCCATAATTTTTTTACCTCTTCTTTAATAAAAATATTTTGTAATAAGAAATATTATAGCAAAAATCAGGCGTTGTAAACACCCGCATCAAATAATGCGTTATGTAGTTCAACAAATCGCTCCAAAGAAAGCTTTTCAGCACGGGTCCGTGGGTCAAGATCAATGGCCGCCAACGCTGCCGTTAACTTCGCCTGCATCGCTTCACCCTTACCAAATGCCGTTGTTAAATTGTTCCACAAAGTCTTACGACGCATGACAAAGCCAATCTTAAACAGCTCAAATAAGCGCTTTTCATCACGTGGTTGAATGGCCAATGGCTCACGTGGCGTTAATGAGATAATTGCTGAATCAACGTTTGGATTTGGCACAAACGCTGTTCGTGAAACCGTAAAGGCCAATTTCGCATTCATGCGATATTGAACGGCCAAGGTTAATGAACCGTAATCCTTTGTACCTGGTTCAGCTGACAAGCGATCAGCAACTTCCTTTTGCATCATCACCACGATATTATCGAAATGAATACCTGATTGCAAAACTTGCATTAAAATCGGCGTCGTAATGTAGTATGGCAAGTTGGCGACCAACTTCAATGGTGCGGTCACATCCTCAAATTGCTTGGCAAATTCCTTTTCCAAATCAACCTTCAAAATGTCATTGTGCACAATTGTGACGTTATCATAGGGTGCCATAGTGTGGTCCAAAACTGGAATCAAGCGGTCATCAATTTCAAAGGCCACAACTTGCTTAGCGGCCCGGGCCAACTGCTCCGTCAACGCCCCGATACCAGGTCCGATTTCAACAACGTTGTCAGTCTTTTGCACATCCCCAGCTGCCACAATATTTTTCAAAATATTGATATCAGTCAAAAAGTTTTGTCCCAAAGACTTCTTCGTGTTGATACCAAATTGGTTCATAATCGCTTGCGTACGCACAGGCGTCGCAATATCAGGTACATCAGACATTAATTCTTCTCCTCGTCCATCTCTTGCAAGACGGTGTTTAATTCTTCATTCGTCACGCCAAACATATTTAAGCGCTTCAACAGTTGTTTGCCATTAACATATCCTAAGCCTAGGCGTTCTGACACGTGTTCACGGCGTTGGGCGGCGTTGGCCCCGGCCATTAAGCCTAGCCTAATTAAATCTGCTCGCGTAATGTCGGATGACATATCCACATCACTTGCCGTGTACACCTTGCTTAGCGCCTGCTGAATATCAGCTGCCGATGCATACTCAATGCCTAAACTATGATGCTTGATTTGGCGGCCGGCCTCATCTTTTGTTAAAAAAGCATGTTTGGCATCTGGCACGACTGCTGTAATCAGCTTACGCAAGCGCTCACCGTTGAAATCAGGGTCCGTAAAGACAATGATGCCCCGTGTTTGTGCAGCCCGCTGAATCGCTTGTAACGTCGCCTCAGACAACGCCGACCCATTCGTTTCAATCGTATCTGCCGCCACCGCATGGCGCAGTACTTCCGTATCAGCCTTACCTTCAACAACAATCACTTCTTTAATCTTCATTACTTGTCCAAGCGCCACAAGCGGTGGGCGTTTTCTGTCGTAATGGCAGCTAAATCATTGTATGACATGCCAAGTTGCTCAGCAATGTTCGCAATCGTGTAACGGACAAACATTGGTTCGTTTTGCTTACCACGCATTGGCGTTGGTGCCAAATAAGGTGCATCCGTCTCAACTAGCAGACGATCCAACGGCACTGACTGCAATGTTTCATGGACATCCTTAGCATTTTTAAATGTGGCAATTCCTGAAAATGAAATATACATCCCCAAATCCAAGAATTGCTTGGCTTCATCTGCCGTACCCGTAAAGGAGTGCATCACACCACCAAACTCTGCGACGTTTGCATCCTTCAAAACATCATACGTATCCGCCGTTGCTTCACGTGTGTGGATTGTCACTGGCTTGTGGAACTCACGTGCCAAGTCTAATTGTTGCTTAAAGACCGCTTTTTGCACATCTGGGGTTGGGTTTTCTTCCCAGTAATAGTCCAAGCCCATTTCACCAACACCAACAACCGCCGGGTCAGCTAATTGTTCGCGCAAAGTGGCAATATCTTCAGGCTTAAAGTCGCCACTTTCGCCCGGTTGCCAACCAACGATGGCATTTACCCCTTCAAATTCATGAGCGATTTCAATGGCACGTTGATTACCGATTGTATCGTAACCAACCACATTCATTTCAACGACACGATATTCACGTGCACGTGCCCAGTAAGCCGCCACATCATGCCAGAAAGCTTCATCATTCAAGTGCGTGTGCGTATCAAAGCTGTCTGCTGGACGCTTTGTTGGATCGTAAATTGCCATGTTATCTCCTAATTCTAAACGTTTGTGATACTTACTATTCTATCACAGCAACCATGCCCATATAAATCATGCCCCTTCATGATTTGTCTAAAAAAACGTCCGGCGAAAGGCATGTTAAAAACCCCACCGCTAACCAAGAACGAAATCGGTTAACGATGAGGTTTTTATCCTACTCTTCTGAGTCAGTCGCTAAAACTAATGCTTGTGCAGACGTGACTTCGTTATATAGTTCATTAATTAACGCTGCACTGAAACGGTCATTTTGCCGACCATCCTGTACGTACGTCAATTCTGCCCCTAGCGCCCCCAATAGCACCGCTTGCTCTTCAGCCGTGGATACTTGTTGGTCGTGGAAACGATCACGTTCTTGCGCAGCTACATCGCGCAGTGCCACCACATAACGTGGATCTTCGTCGCTTGATTCAGCCTGCGCAATAAATTCCGTCACCGCCGGTTCACTAATTTCCGCAATTTCCGTAAATACCAATTCACGACTCGATTGGTACTTGGCGACGGCGTCTTCTGGACTGCGGTAATTCATCTGCTTGACGGCCGCAAATTTTTTCTGCATCCGCAAGGTTTGTTCCAAATCGCGCTGTTCATGTTCTGTTAGCGTACGCCTTGCCGCCTTACGCTGTAACCGATCAACTCGTCGTTGCATCTTAGCTGCAATTTTATGCATACGTTCTTCAGGTTTAATTTGGCGGGTATTTACCAGTCGTAGCACCACCCCTTCCAAAATACGGAACCACATCCGAACATTATTTGTGCCGCGAGCCCAGCGTGCATCAGCATTCGCTTTCACACGGCGATAGTAAACCATCGTTGCTTGCGAGACTAAGCCAGCATCAATCGCGGCATCTACTGCATCGTCTGTGACCCGTTGAATATCGGTTTGCGCCCGTTGCCAGAGCGCCCGGTCCAATTGATCAGCCCCATATCCCAGCTGATCTTGTAGTTGGCCAATCACATTCCGCTTAACAGAATTAGAAACATTCAGTGTCTCAACATATGCCATACCTGCGTTAATCATCGCAATATGTGCTTGCGAGTACTCGGTCATATCATAATCAGCCTGAACCTTTGGCAAAAGACGTGGCAAGATAAACAAGGGTGCCACCAAGCTGACAATAATCACGGTAGCCGCAATCAAGAGCAACATATCACGGTGTGGGAATGCCTGACCATTTGTTAATGTCAACGGCAATGAAAAAGCCATGGCCATCGTCACAGTTCCGTGAACGCCACCTAATGCAAAAATCCACGCATCACGATTTTTATGTGCCTGATCAACCATTGATGCCATCGGCGAATCGCGGTCGACGCGTGCAATCATAATGTGCCTAAATGCCGTCATCACGGCATAAATTGCCAAACCAATCCCAATGTACCCTAACCATGTCACGATTGGCTCATGAAGATACGTCCTAAATACTCGTACCAATGACAAGCCTAACAACACAAACACGAGTCCATTCAATAACTGTGAAACAATCGTTGTTAATTGATTATTCAAGTTATTTAATTGTGATGACATAAATTGCGTGTGGTGTTTTTCTTCGTTCGAGATAATCCCCATCACAACCACCGCGATAATGCCTGAGACGCCAGTGTGTTCTGCCAGCCCATATACGAGAATTGGCGATAGAAGGTAAATCATAACGTGCGCTACCGTATCGTCAAATTGGGCCCTCAAGAGGTGCTGACGGATATATAACAACACCACCCCGGCAAGTGCCCCGACAATAGCGCCACCACCTGCGACGACTAAGAATTCTTCAAAGCCGTGGACGAATGAAAATGTTCCCGTATTCATCCAAAGAAGGGCCAACTCCAGAACCACCAAACCAGTGGCGTCATTGAATAATGATTCCAAATTTAAGGCCCGGCCAATCCCCTTAGGAACTGCCAACCCTTCTGTAACTGACTCTAATGCAGTGGCATCCGTTGGTGTGACAATTGCAGCCAACGCCAACGCCATCGGTAACGCCCAACCAATGGCCCAGTGGCCGAATAACATCAACACCACAACCGTCATCACAGCAATAATTCCAGCCAAACTAATAATGGCACGGAAGTTTTTAGATACCAATCGCACGTCAGTTCGTTGACCTTCATAAAATAGCAATGGCGCGATTATCAGCATCATAAACCATTCCGGGTCAAGCTCTACGACTGAATGGCGCAACACTGGGATCATTGCCAGAATAATGCCACCTAAGATTTGCCAAAATGCCTTGGGTACTCGTGGCATTGCTTGCGACAAGAGGTTCGCAATAATAATGGTGAGTATCATCGGCACCAGCGTATAAAATATTGTCATAATTCTTTCCTGTTTTCAGAATATTACAGCAGATCAGGCTTCTAACCCCTATCATTGCTGATTGATACCCTTATTTTAACAAAAAGGAAGCGATGTATCGGCCATCGCTTCCTTAATTTCATGTATTAACCTAGTTCAGAACCAGCTTCAATTTCATCTGGCAAGATTGTCAAAATAACATTGCCATCCTTTTCGGCAGACAACAACATACCTTCTGACATTTCACCCATCATCTTACGTGGCTTCAAGTTAGCAACGAAGGCAACCTTCTTACCAACCAATCCAGCGTACTCTGGGTACCACTTCTTGATACCTGACAAAATGGTGCGACCTTCCTTAGTACCGTCGTTCAACTTGAAGCGCAACAACTTGTTTGACTTCTCAACTTCGGTAACTTCCAAAATTTCAGCCACACGCATCTCAACCTTGTCGAAATCGTCAAATTCAATCAAGTCCTTTGTTGGGACTTCGATATATGACGCTTCTGTCTCTTCAGCAGGCTTAGCAGCCCCACCAGTCATCTCATCGCGGATGTAAGCAACTTCAGCTTCTACATCAACACGTGGGAAGATTGGCTCACCCTTGGCAACAACCTTACCACCGGCTGGCAAATCTTCAAACTTCAAATCAGCAATTTGCAAGTTTGATTCTGCCAAACCAAGTTGGTGGAAAATTTGCTTTGGTGCACGAGTCAAGGCTGGTTGCAACAAGATAGCAGCAACACGCAATGCAGCGGCCAAGTGCGCCATTACTGATGCCAACTTGTCAGCTTGTGCCTCATCCTTGGCCAAAGTCCATGGCGTTGTCTCGTCGATGTACTTGTTAGCACGTGAAATCAACTTCCAAACTTCAGCCAACGCATCAGCGGTGCGCATTGCTTGCATGTTTTCATTGTAAGCCTTGATAACATCGTTAGCCGTTTGAACCAAATCAGCATCGAATTCAGTTGCACCTGAGTTCAAAGCTGGGATAACGCCATCTTCGTACTTGTTAATCATTGCAACAGTACGGTTCAATAGGTTACCCAAATCGTTAGCCAAATCATAGTTCAACTTTGATACGAAGTCTTCTGGTGTAAAGATACCATCATTTCCGTAAGGCATTGCACGCAACAAGTAGTAA
>NZ_KQ970398.1:75784-78124 GCF_001579105.1 Weissella sp. DD23
GTATCAGGGTACACAACGTTACCCTTAGACCTTGACATCTTACCATCACGCATCGTCAACCAACCGTGACCCAACACTTGCTTTGGCAATGGCAAGCCCAAAGCGTGGAGCATGATTGGCCAGTAAATCGTGTGGAAACGAACGATTTCCTTACCAACTAGTTGGACGTTAGCAGGCCAGAACTTATCAAACAACGTCGTGTCATCTGATCCGTATCCCAAGGCCGTAATGTAGTTAGACAAGGCATCGATCCAGACGTACACAACGTGCTTAGGATCAGATAGCACGGGAACACCCCACTTAAAGGCTGTACGCGTAACTGCCAAATCTTCCAAACCTGGCTTGATAAAGTTGCTAATCATCTCGTTCATACGAGATTCTGGTTGAATAAATTCAGGATGTGACTTGTAGTAGTCCAACAACCAGTCTGCATACTTACCCATGCGGAAGAAGTATGACTCTTCCTTAACCAACTCAACTTCGTGACCTGAAGGCGCCTTACCACCGATAACCTTACCGTTTTCGTCACGGTAAACCTCGGCCAATTGTGACTCCGTAAAGTACTCTTCGTCATCAACAGAGTACCAACCTTCATACTCACCCTTGTAGATGTCGTCTTGATCCAAGAATTGTTGGAAAATCTTTTGGATGGCCTTTTCGTGGAAGTCATCAGTCGTACGGATAAAGCCATCATTCGTGATGTCCAAATCAGCCCACAACTTTTGAATATCAGCAGCCATGCCATCAACGTATTGTTGTGGCGTCATGTTCAACTTTTCTGCTTTTTGTTCAATCTTCAAACCGTGCTCATCAGTACCCGTTAAGAAGTAAACATCTTCGTTCAACAAACGGTGGTAACGCGCTGCCGCGTCAGCCAAAACCGTTGTGTAAGTGTTACCGATGTGCAACTTACCAGATGGATAGTAAATCGGCGTTGTAATATAGAACGTGTTCTTGTCTGCCATTTTCTTTATACCTCCCGCCACTACGAATGGGTAGGGCGTCATTTTTTAAACTGCAGGTGTCTCCTGCAATGTCTGCCTTTTATTATATCAAATTATGGCCTAACTGAGAGGGCTTTTCACATGAACCAAAAAATCAAACTAATGTCTGTACGTCGACGTCAGCAATCAACCGATCAAGTTGCTCATCCGCATGCCAATCCGTCGGTTCACTGTCACCAAACTTAACATTATGTGTCACGGCGTGTGCTTCTTGATAGATATTATGTGACTGCCTTGCAGGCACAACAAAATAATCACCAGTTTGGTACACAGTTAGTTTCAGTTCATCATTCGCCTCATACGTCGCAAGAACAACTTTGCCGGTCTGCACAATGTAGACTTCCTGATACTTTTCATGATAGTGGCTATTCTGCCATGCACCTGTTTGATTAACGGTTCTCGTATATGAACTACCATCTGTAGCTACTAAGCCAAGTCGGGCCTCGCCGTTTGGCATTAGCCGAAAATTCGTTTTAACACCATACTGCGTTGCAACTTCTTTTTCTTCCATAAGACAAGCCTCCTTTTAAAAAAAGCTGGCTTTTATAGGTGATATTGGGCCGTCAAGGATTGGCCACCACCATTCGCCACATAGCCGGCACCGCCTTTATTTATCATCCGACGTAAAGCCGTTAACTCTATTGAAATTTCACTTGGTACTTTCGTGGCATCTGATAATTTCAAAAAATACAACGAGTTTGATAATTTACTAGCAACTGTTTGTGGTAGTTGTTGCTGTTGCTGATGATCCGCTTTAGCCATGTTCACTAATTTTTCAGCCTCGGGATAATCTGCACCGTCTATCTTTCTCGACATCGTCTCTAATAACTCATCAATTTGTTTATCCAATTGTTTTACACCAAATCCAAACATATGTAGGTCCCCCTTTGTGTACGTTTTAACAGTACACCGGAATTTTAACGCACGCAAATACACCTGTTAACCCATTATTAAATTTTTTTGTATCATATTTAGGCTATGATACAAAAAGAGCTTGAGACAGTAGCAACTATCCCAATCTATCAATTACTTTTTAACTGCATCTCCGTAAGCTGCAAAATTATTTTCCGTAGCCGTCACGCGCACATTAACTACTTCATCAGCACCAATCTTATCAGCCGCCTTAGCTAAATCCTTCAAAGCCCCCTCTACTGACATACCCAATCCAGATACAATTTGAATTTGTTCAAGCCCTGCTGGCACTTCGCCAACTGTCATTGGTAACTTAAAGTCATCTCCACCAAATAGTCCCATTACACTGTCCTCCGCCTTTTTAGTTGGCTTTATTGTACTTATTAATCATCAATTTTGCAGAGTTGGTGTTTTTTGAATGTAC
>NZ_KQ970399.1:0-4427 GCF_001579105.1 Weissella sp. DD23
GACGTAATGTTTAATAAAATGCCGTTGTGGCGGAATAGGCAGACGCGCTGGACTCAAAATCCAGTTCCCGCAAGGGAGTGTGGGTTCGACCCCCACCGACGGCATTTCAAAATGAAACGTCCGGTAACGGGCTTTTTATTTTGAATAAGAGAATATCGGGACGTAGCTCAGCTTGGTAGAGCACCTGGTTTGGGACCAGGGGGTCGCAGGTTCGAATCCTGTCGTCCCGATTGTAAAAAGACTCAGGAATATTTGTTCCTGGGTCTTTTTTTATCAGACAAGTGTTAGAATAATGCTATTAGACTTTTGAAAAAGAGGTATTGTGACATGGCAAATGAACCAATTACAAATGAATCCTATCAACAATTACTCGTTGATTTAGGTGTTGGTGGACCTCAAGTTGGTGAAAAGAGCTTTAACTTGGCCGATGGGTTTCAAGTAAAGGACGAAGCTGGTCAAGAAGAGACCTATACGTACTGGGATGTCATTCGCCGCGCTGATGATACTTATTGGTCACCACTTAAGGGGGATCGTAAGACCTTGTATGACATTACTGGTTATACAATCTTAGCTAAATCAACCCAAGAGTGGCTATCGATTGCTGATTGGTTTGCGTTGGAAGGTATCTAGGAGGGCAGTATGGCAGCAACAATGTTACGGCGAGCACTCTATGGTTTCGCAATGGGTGATGCGTTTGGTGTGCCGTATGAATTTAAGGCTCGTGATACGTACGAGGTTAAGTCAGAGATGGTTGGCTACCAAACCCATTTTCAACCGGCGGGTACCTGGATCGACGATACGAGTTTAACACTGGCAACTATTAATGCACTGTTTGAACCATACGAATTAGTTAACGTTATGGATAACTTTGTGTCTTATTTGGATGATGCTGCATTCACGCCGTATCAAGATGTGTTTGATGTTGGCATCGGCACGCGCGAAGCTATCTTAACGTACAAGGAAACGCATGAAGTGATCCCTTTTAAAGCGGATGATGACATGAACAACGGTAACGGTGCATTAATGCGGATTTGGCCAGTTGCCTTTTATGATTTTACAGCTGACTTGACGTTAGAGGATGTTATCGATCAGCTCACGGGTTTGACACATGGACACCGGCGCGCACGATTAGCCTCTCGCTTTTTTGTGTATCTTTTGCGGATGATGCCAAGAGTAAAAAACATTGAACGGGCGTTAGAGATGGCCATTCGGCGTTCAAATCGCACCGCAATGGAAACGGCAACCTTAGAAACTGAAGATTTGGGCTGGTTAGCTGTAACCGATAGCCAATCTGCACAGGATGTGATAGCAACTATTAAGCGTTGGCCGCGTACTGAAGTGCCAAGTACTGGTTACGTCGTAGATACGTTAAAAGCCGTGTTGTGGACGTTATTACACACGACGAGTTATCAAGAAGCCGTTATGATGGCAGCGGGATTGGGTGAGGATACCGATACAATTGCCGCGTTAGTTGGTGTGATTGCCAGTTTCGCCTATGATGAATTCCCAGAAACATGGTTTGATGCATTAGGTGCTAAAGATAAAATTGAACGCGAACTGATTTTGGCAGATGAATCAGGTAAATTTGCTTAATGAAGTTTAAATAAATATGGCATAAAAAGACGCCAGCAGGATGCTAAAAATCATCTCTGCTGGCGCCTTTTTTATAATTGACAATGCGCTATTTACGTTTGATTAGTTTCAAAACAAGGGCAATACTACTGAGCACACCCCCTAACAAGCTCAGCCAAAGCCCTATGGTTAACCCAGGTGTCTGATAAGTGAGTACAAGGTGATTTTGTCCGGCTTTCAGTGGTATACCGATGAAACCATCGTTTATCTTCACAAGGTGGCGGCCATTTGCTGACCAACCAGTTGAATATGGAATTGTTGTCGCTAACATACGAGGTGACTGCACACGAATTGTGGTGAGCACTTGATTGCGCTTAAAACGCAATTTAGGGGCTGTTCTTTGGATTTGACGGGCAACCCGACTAAAGCGTTTATCAGTTGGTATCCCAACAATACGCACATCAAATGAGTAGTCACCATCACGACTAAAAGTTAACGGGATAAATTGTTCGTTTTTATAATCAGTTGCTTGCCCCAAATTCAACGTTACCGCGGTCTGAGGATTGTAGAATGACAAATTTGTTTGGCCAGTCTGACTGAATGAGACGTCATGATCATTATAATTGGCTGTTAGTTTGTAGCCAGCGTATTCCGTACCGATTGTATCCAAATGATGCTGTGTCCAGTTCCACGTAAATGCTTTGGGATTATAGCGGATATTAGGGCTACTCTGCATGTTGCGGGCGTTTTGGGTTGCTAAATACTGATACGCTGCCAAAGCATTTTGTTGGCGCTGACCAAACGTAGCTGGGGTATAACGTAGGTTACTAATTTCGAGATGTAGCTCGGTACCACGTAACTGTTTGTTGGCCATTAAGAAAATGCCATCAGGTAACAGGGACGCGTGCGTCTTATAGTGGTAATGCAAACTCGTTTGCCCAGATTTGGTTTGATCAGTTCGGATTACGCCAGAGACGATTTGTTTGGCAAAGGCAGAAGATTGACCCGCTCGCATGCCTGGCACAACCACGCTATCTGCGAGAGTAGCCTCCTTTTCAGTGGCAGTCATTGGGCCGTAGTCTTTGGCAGCCACAGTATATTTAGGTAAATATACAAGCGGATAACTGTCTGACGAAGTGAATGCGGTCTGATGATTAACGCTCACATTGGCATTTTGTTCGTACGAATTTGGGGTCATAGTCGAGCTGTTCTGATAGCGTGTTTTGACGCCCAAAACATTCATGAGAATGTTACGATTATCCAAATTACTAGTGATGTCGTTAGGGCTACTACCAGCGATTTGCAAGCGTTGCATCATGGTATTAACCGCCTTATTTTGGACAGACCAGTAACTTTCAATGTTATTAGTCTGACTGAGGATGGGCAAGTTCGTAGTTGGGGCAATCCCAGTTGCGTTGCCTAATTGATTGTCGATGTAAACCCGACTGAAAGAGGGGTTAGCGGTATTTTCGGGCAAGTAGTCACGCTGTCCATGTAGCAGTTTGTTAATGCTCCGCTCACTAAGCATGTCAGAGGTCGCCGGATTCGTATTATTGGTATGATTACGATTTGTAATAAATGTGACGTTTAGCAGCACGACAGCGATCAGCAGTGCCTTTAAGCCAGGCTGGGTAGGATGATGTTGCAAAGACCAGATTAACAGCAGGCTAATCGCGTACAGCGCAATCATCGGACTAAAGCGCGAGTTGAGACTAAAATCACTCATGATAAATAGCGATAAACTGGCGATGACACCAACGATGGCGAACCAGGTATAGTCGCGCAGTGTCAAACGACGCAAGTGCTGCAAAAAGTGAATCATCATTAAGTTAACAGGTAACGAAATCATGAATAACCACCGATTTGATGGCGATGAAAAGCCATTTAATATGCCAGCAAAGGCAGGGAGGAGCAATCCAACGCCGGCTAAAATGAATACCCAGTTAAACGTCTTGTATTCATGCCAATGGCGCAAAACATAGATGACTGCAAAAACGGCTAAGGCGCTGAAACCACCCGTTACCCAAAAATCTGGTGTCGCAAAGTTAGCGATTAAGTTGCCGGGGAGCCCGAAATAATAATAAGCTGGGTACAGTATGAGGCCGTTGGCTAGTGTTTTACCGCTACGTGCTGAATCCAGGACACTAATGAGGCTCGGAAGCAAAAGGACCATTGGCATTAAAGTCCCAATGCCTGTTGCCACCAATAAACGCAAATGTTGTGTCCAATTAAACCAGCTTCGGGTTGCATATAGGTAACCAAGCCAGAACAGCAGTGCGCCTAACGCCATCATGAAGGCAAAATAAAAGTTATTCCACAGTGTCCAAGTCACGATAATAGTGAACAAAAAGGTTTTATGGGTTACTAATAACCGGTTGAGCGACCAAATAAGGAGGGGAAAGATAATCAACGGGTTCAAAAAGAATGGGTGTTCAAATGCGGCAAATGCCGTGTAACCAAAAAAGATATATGAAAATGTAGCGGGGATCAAGGACCAATGGGGAGCTCGTGGTATAAATTGACGGGCAACAAATAAAAAGCTGAGGCCAGCAAGAAAAAGCCGAACGATAACGCTGCAATTGTAGTAAGCCAAGACGTGATCTTGACTGACAAAAGCTACGCCGTACGTAAAAATATCACCCAAAGTGTAATAAGAAAAAGTTTGTAAATAATCGGCGCCGAGGCCTAACCGCCACTGCCACTGGGCTGGCCAAATATGGTCAAACAGCAGTTGACGTAAAGTGACACGCCAGTCAACCAAGGCGGGAAAATGTTGGGCAATGCCGTCACTTTGCCAGATTAATGAGGTGCCTGTTACAAAATAGGGCACGAAAACAGCAGCAGCGACCAATAAA
>NZ_KQ970399.1:4447-5132 GCF_001579105.1 Weissella sp. DD23
CACGAAAACAGCAGCAGCGACCAATAAAAATAGTATGCTATATAGAAGATATATATTTTTCCAGTAACGTTTTAACGCCGTCATGATAGGTTAATCCCCCTTAAAGAAGTCATAATATTATAACATCCAAGGGAATATGAACATTTAAACGCCGACGTAATGTTGGTTAAAATGGCGGTATAATCACATTGTTAGTGTAATACAGCAAAAAATTCATAGATTACACAAATACTGACGCTAGGATAAAAACATCCAGTTTTATCGGAATAATCATAAAATGCAAACATATTTCACTGAAAGCGTTTACATATTCCGGAATGTACTGTACAATTTGTTTTGTACCTAAGGGATTAATAAATTAAGGAGCGTGGCAATTATGGTAAATTTCATTATTGCTAGTCACGGAGAGTTTGCAGCCGGCATTCGTCAGTCAGGTCAAATGATCTTCGGTGAGCAAGAGAACGTACAAGTGGTTACGTTTATGCCCAACGAAGGTCCAGAAGACTTGATGAAGAAGTTTGAGGATGCATTAGCAACATTTGAACCAAACAGTCAAGTGTTGTTCTTGGTTGATTTGTGGGGTGGATCACCATTCAACGCAGCATCACGTATTCAAGCGTTGCATGAAGATCAAATGGCCATTATTACAGGTTTGAACTTGCCAATGTTGATTGAAGCTTATGGG
>NZ_KQ970399.1:5645-6555 GCF_001579105.1 Weissella sp. DD23
CTTTATTGCTAAGAAATTATTTGGGAGGATGAACGCATGATTTCAGCGTTTTTCGTAATTCTAATCGCATTCTTGGCCGGTGTTGAAGGTATTTTGGATGAGTTCCAATTCCACCAACCATTGGTCGCAGCAACGTTGATTGGATTGGCAACTGGCCACCTTATGGAAGGTGTAATCCTTGGTGGAACGTTGCAAATGTTGGCTTTGGGATGGATGAACATCGGAGCCGCTATCGCACCCGATGCCGCTTTGGCATCAGTTGTTTCAGCTTACTTGGTAACTGGACCAGCACAAGTTGATGTTAAGACTGGTATGGCTATTGCAATTCCTTTGGCCGTTGCTGGACAAATCTTGACGATTGGTGTTCGTACAATTACGGTTGCCTTGGCACACATCGCTGACCGTGAAGCCGAAAAGGGTAATGTTGCAGGAGTTGAACGTGTTCACTGGTTGGCTTTGGTCTTCCAAGGATTGCGTATCGCTATCCCAACGGTAATTGTTATGGCCGTTGGTGCTGGCCCTGTTAACGCCGCTTTGAATGCTATTCCTGAAGTGATTACTAAGGGATTGGCTGTTGCCGGAGGATTTATCGTGGTTGTTGGTTATGCCATGGTTATTAACATGATGGCAACTGCTGAATTGTGGCCATTCTTCTTCTTGGGATTCGCCCTTTCAGCCGTTACAGAGTTGAACTTGATCGCTATGGGTATCATTGGTTTGGTACTTGCCTTGATTTACCTACAATTGTCACCAAAGTTTAACGGTGGTAACGGCGGCGGATCAAACGGTGGTGGTTCAGCTGGTGGAAGTGGTGGCGACCCAGTCGATGCCATTTTGAACAACTACTAGGAGCAGGGGGAATAACATCATGGATGAAGTAGTAAAGAATGAAGTTCACTTGACTCAAAAA
>NZ_KQ970399.1:6718-11148 GCF_001579105.1 Weissella sp. DD23
ATGAAGTAGTAAAGAATGAAGTTCACTTGACTCAAAAAGAACTTCGTGCAACTTGGTGGCGTTCATTCTTCTTGCAAGGTTCATGGAACTATGAGCGTATGCAAAACGTTGGTTGGGCATTCGCCATGATTCCAGCAATCAAGAAGTTGTACTCATCAAAAGAAGATCGTGCCGCTGCTTTGAAGCGCCACTTGGAATTCTTCAACACACACCCATACGTGGCATCACCAATCTTGGGTGTTGAGTTGGCTTTGGAAGAGCAACGTGCTAACGGTGCTGACATCGACGATGAAACAATTCAAGGTGTTAAGGTTGGTATGATGGGACCTTTGGCCGGTGTTGGTGACCCAATCTGGTGGGGAACTGTTCGACCAGTTTTGGGAGCCTTTGCGGCCGGAATGGCCCAAGGTGGTTCAATCCTAGGACCAATTATCTTCTTCGTAGTTTGGAACATCTTGCGTATGGGATTCTTGTGGTATACACAGGATCTTGGTTACAAGCAAGGTACGAATATCACACAAAACTTGGCCGGTGGGGCCATGCAAAAGATTACGATGGGTGCATCTATCCTTGGTATGTTTATCATGGGTGTGCTGGTTCCTCGTTGGACGACGATGAACTTCCCATTGGTTGTGTCAAAGGTTAAGGTTCAAGAAGGAGCCGGCGTTGACATGAGTAGCTTGGCTTCACAAATCAATGGCGGACACGTATCAGTATCAAAGTTGATTGAAATCGTGAACCAAATTAAGGGTGGTCAAACGTTGGGCGCCTACAAGATTACAACGTTGCAAGACACGTTGAACCAATTGATTCCTGGTTTGGCACCATTGCTTTTGTTGTTCTTGGTATTGTGGTTGCTACGTAAGCGCGTATCAGCTATTACAATTATCTTCGGTTTGTTCGCCGTTGGTATCTTGGCTTACTGGCTAGGTATCATGGGTTAATACCGAATGACATAATGTTTGGTAAAATGGTGAGTGGCGGTTAGACGTTACTTGCCATTTTTATTTTTAACTGGTTAGCTCATGCTAGCCAGATACATATTAATTGAATGGGGAAAGAATTATGGTACAAGCGTTGAATACAAAGTTATTTTTGGAAGGAAATGCGAATGCAATGATGTCACCGGTAAACATCAAGCAGGGACGTATTTTCTATGGTGATCAAGGGATTGAATTTCGGGCCAATGCAGGTGGCGGATACATTCAAATTCCGTGGACGAACATTGAAACGATTAGCATGGAAATCTTCTTAAAGTTTTACTTCCGTGGTTTTTTTATCAAGACGACACAAGGTCAAACTTTTGAATTTGTCGGGGGCAAAGCTAAGCAAGCGCTAACGATTTTCCGCGAACAGCTTAAGGCGGATCAAATCCGTCGCCGTAAAGGTGTGCTGGAACGCAACAAATAAGCGCGCTACAATGGTGTCAGGAGGCGTCGGATGAAAACATTAAATTTAACAGTGGTTCGGCATGGTAAGACATACTTTAACCGCTATAATAAATTACAAGGTTGGGGTAATTCGCCTCTAACTGATGAAGGAATTGCAGATGCACACCAAGCCGGTGAACGACTAGCTGACGTACCATTTAAAGCAGCCTATAGTTCAGATACAACCCGAGCAATGGATACAGCAAACATTATTTTGGCAGCCAATCAAACGGCGACAGATATTAGTTTGCAAACGGCTTGGAATTTTCGTGAAGAGTTTTATGGTAGCTATGAAGGCAGTAATATGGATGTCGCCTGGACAAATGCTGGTGCGACCGTTGGCTTAAGCACTTATGCCGCAATTGTTGATGCTTATGGTGTTGATAAAACAAAAGATTTGTTGAAAGCGGCTGATCCATGGCATGACGCAGAAGATGCGACTGAATATTGGCAACGAGTCGAAGCGGGATTCAAGCTGATTTTAGATAATCCAGCTTTGCAGGATGGGGATGATGTTTTGCTGATAAGTCATGGGAATACGTTGATTTCCTTGGCTGACCGGTATGGACAAGGCAAGATTCAGGTTCATGAACGTCCAGCAAATGGTTCGATTGCGAAAATGCAATTGTCGGCTGAAGGAATCAGCATCTCGATGTACAACAATCAAATGATTTAAAAAAGAGAGTGAGACGAAAGACGCTTTGAACCCGATGATAATGTTGTTTAACCCGCTTATGCCTTGGCGCGTGGCGTAAAGGTATGAGTGGATCAAATAGCGTTATATTAAGGATTCATCCTTTCGGAACACGTTTAAAAGCCGCCAATCCTCCGATTTTAGATCGGGAGATTGGCGGCTTTTTTTGAGGCTGAGACAGAGACTTCTGTCCAAGCCTCCGTATTAGTGTTGAACGATTAGTGCCAGAAGATTTGAACTTCACCATCTGTGTGGAATGAATAGTCGTAGTCAGAATCTTCCAAAATTGAGGCAACAGCGGCTTGTGCCATTGTGTTAAATACTGAAAGTGGCATTTCGTTTGTTAGAACGAGTTGGTCACGCAATTGTGGGTTCTTGCGGAATAAGAATTGGTAGTGACCAATGACATCTTCACGTACGTAGTCTTGTAAGTCGTGCAAATTAACAGTGGCAGACTCGTAACCAAAATCAGCGACTGTCGTCATGATTTCAGTCAAGCGCTTGGCAATTGAATCTTCGACTTCGGTGCGAACGTCTGAGTGGGCCGTCTCGGGTTGCCAGTCAGTGGCGTGTTGCAAATCATTCTTGGCAACTAAGTACTTGTTAGTCATAGTATTATCCTCGTGTGATGTATTTAATACATTAATCATACCAGAATAGTCGTGAAAAACGAGTAGGAAAATGTGCCATTTCATAGAAGGCTGTTGCGCCCAGGAAACGCTAATTTCTGCGGTTCATGTGGCGTCATGTTATACTATTTGTTAGCAATTAAGTAGGGAGAATGTCGATATGGGACGTAAACGAAAAGCCTCAGTCGCAGGTGTTGTTGTTGCGTTGGGAATTTTTGCGTTGCAACAAACGGTTTTAAAGGACAATCACGGTTCACAGCAAGGCAAGACGAATTATGCAAATTCAAGTGTGAAAGTGAATCAGTCGGTTGATTACGGTTCACCGGAAGATCAACATCCAGCAGAATCTTTGGCCTCGTCAGTTTTAACTGATGCAGTCAAAAAGCAACTTGCAACCAATAGTATTCGATTTAACGGGTCGGGTGCCTTTGTTTTGAACGATAATAAGACATCGCTCGATGCGAAAGTTTCTTCGGCACCGTATGTACAGTTGGCTAAGCAGGATTCACTTGGTCGTGCAGGTGTGGCTAACGCGCTGTTAAACAAGTCAAGCCGTATTTATCGTTCTCGTGATGAAACGGGTAACTCGCGGCAAATTAATCCGGTAGGGTGGCACCAGTTGACAATTGGTGGTAATTTCCACGTGTTGTACAATCGTGGTCACTCAATTGGGTACGCTTTAGCTGGTAGCGTGAAGGGCTTTGATGCTTCAGAAGCTAACCCACAGAACATTACTGCCCAAACTGCCTGGGCTAACCAGTCGTCAAATGGTAATGATGAGAATACAGGTCAGAACTACTATGAGACGCTGGTACGAAAGGCGTTGGATAATCGTAAGACAGTGCGTTACCGGGTGACACCAGTCTATGAAGGAAACAACCTGGTACCATCAGGTTCGCACATGGAGGCCAAGTCTTCAGATGGTTCTTTGGAATACAACGTGTTTGTACCAAACGTTGAGCCGGGGGTTGTCATTAATTATGCGACTGGCTATGGAAAGCTTGCAAAGTAACTTGCGCAAGGCACAAAAAGTCGCTATACTAGTTATATTGTTGGATCTGTAGTGTAATGGATATCACGTCGGATTCCGGTTCCGGAGATGAGGGTTCGATTCCCCCCAGATTCATTGATATAACGAAAATAAAGCTCTGAAAGCCTTGATATAAAGGCATTTCAGGGTTTTTATTTTTCGATTTGTAGCACTTTTGTAGCACTTTTTTGAAATTTTGTTTTTTCATAGGTTACTCAGCAGGTTAATTGACTTGCTTATTTCGGAAGTGCGCTTAGTTTGTAGTAGGTGGCTATAAGTACTTAAAGTAATTGAAGTGTCCGCATGACCCAGACGTTCTGATACGTATTGCAAATCTACACCATGAGATAATAACCATGAAGCATGTGTGTGTCTAAGTCCGTGAAATGTAATGACTTTGGTTGCACCAATATCATCTAAATCTCTTCGCAACTGTTTATTTGCTGCCGCACTGGTCGGTGGCATAGTATTTTTTGTCTCAAACACGAATCTTGTTTCGGGATGCAGTGTGTACCAATCATATAATTCCGTCATATATTGATCGGGCATGTCTATGTCTCGAACTGAACTTGGCGTTTTCGTCGGCTTCAGTTCATGGTAAACCTGGTCCCAAGTTGTTTCGATATGAATGAGGGAAGAGTCAAAGT
>NZ_KQ970399.1:11168-15242 GCF_001579105.1 Weissella sp. DD23
CGTAACGGGCCCCTGACTGCAATGCAGTTAATATCATCATATCTGTTACAGCCCGTGTCTGAATTGGCTTAGACTGAATATAATCAGCCAAAGCTTTCATGTCAGGCTCTTCAAGAAATTTTAAATCCGTATCTTTCGAATCTAAACCGGTCACACGAGTGTTATAAGTGAAGTCTTTGCTTATGTAACCGTCAGCAATGGCCGCTACGGCAACTTGCTTAATCAACATCTTCATTTTTCGAGCAGTAGTTAATGCGTGTGTTTCACCAAAATCATTTAGAAATTGCTGAAATTTAACTCGATTTAATCGTTCTAATCTTGTTGTCGGAAAATATTCTCGAATGGTGGAACTGACATATTGGTACCATTTGATTGTTGCTTTGGAGACTGTTGGCGATTTGAATGTGTTAAACCAATTATCGTAGAAGTCACCAAACAAAAGTTTTGAATTTAAAACGATTGTATCGTTCTGCTTTGCTATCTCCATTTCGCTTGCCCAACCCGTGGCCTGAGCTTTGGTTTTAAAACCAGATTTTGTTTTGCGCCTGCGCTGCCCGTTTTTCATGACGAACACGTTTGCTGTCCACGTATTGCCACGTTTGTAGATACTTGACATTAGGATAAACCTAACCTTTCTATAAAAATAAAGGGTAGTTTAACGACATACCCAGGTCGTGGGTGATATAATAACTAACTGTTAACAATAAATATGTATCGTTTATTGTCAGACATTTTGATTTGCTGCGTCATCCTTAGGGGTGGCGCTTTTTATGTAATCAACCGTTTTTTAGACTTTTTCATTATATTTTCTTAGAATAAATATTCATCAAAAACAAATAGTAAATGTACAAATGAAAACCTGTGCAAACAGGTGCAAACACAAGAAGAACTCTGACTTGAAATTATTCACTATTAATGCAATAATTGCATTAACAGATAACTTGTGAAGGAAATACACTGGGTCCCAAAATGGGGTAGGCATTAGCTGAGCATTCCTATGTGCCTGGGGTTATCTTTTTATTTTGACTTTTGAAGGCTCTCGACAATTGTGTCGGGGTCTTTTTTAATTTCGTCCACGATAAATTCGACGAACTGTTGTGAATATGTCCAAGGTCCGCCAGCCACGTTAGTTTTGTGGTTGTATGCGAATTGTCCGTCACTTTTAACGTTGTAAAACTTAATAAACAAGTCGAGTGTATAGGTTGAGAATGGACGAGAAATACTTTGAGCATTGACGTATTCAAAATCAATATTTAACGCTTTTAGACGATAGTTTACAGCCTCCACGACTTGATGGTGAGAATATTTGTGCGTGATAGCTGGATCTTTAAGTTCTCTAACAATTTTTACCGGTGAACTTCCAGAAGAATCAACCTTAACCAAAAAGTCGGCATCTTCTTTCTTCTTGACCATAAATAAATTGTGGCGAACATCAATCGCAAACTTATCAGAGTGATTATGATCTAGCGCCAAATCCAAATCATTACTTTGTAGAATCAACTTTTCTGCAATTTCTGGGGGATACTTGATTTTAATCTGCTCATTTGTCAACGGTTCGTAGGTTGCAGATAATGTTAGGAAGTTCTGAGCAATAAACTCGGTGACGTCCTTATCGTGGAATCGTTTAAGTTCGTTGGTGAAGTTCAATACAGCAGCCTGAAAAAGGGGCGCATATTTTGCTTCGTAATCCTCAGTGATGAAGTGCGTACTGATGTTGCGAAGTTCAATTATCTTTTCCAAATTAATACGAAGGGGCTGACGCTTATCTGTATAAATGGTACGAATTACGTTTTCAACACTCAATGAACGATCCGGTTTATCGTTGAAATAAATGCTCTTACCGTCCTTAAGTAATTTTGCTTTCAGCATCAACTCCCATGCGTTGATAATAAAGAATGAAAAACCTTCAATTCGGTACTTGATGGTCGGCTTGTTGTATATTTCAAGCCCCATAATAAACGCCTCAATACTTTTATCGACAAGGCGATCAGCAAGGGTATCTGTGGTCATCATAATTCCTTCCACGCCACCTTCGAGTGGCTTTTATTTTTAAGTTTTCAACGAATCTCAATGTAGGACATACATAGATTTATGCTTGGTTGTTGTGGTAATCACGGAGAAACTCCATAAATTCATACCCCAATGGCGTCACACGCGCTCTGAAAGTCGGTGTGACGTCCTTCATTTGAGTGGCAACTATTCTGTCTGCCTCGAATTCCACCAAACCAAACGATTCTAATATTCTGTCTGATCCAGCATATGCATCGGTAGTAGACATTTTATTTGTTAGGACGTCTAAAATGTCTTCACTAAGTTCAACGTCTTTCGATTGTAATCGGTGGATGGCCACAACAGGCATTCTCAATAAAATGTCGAGAAATAATTCGCTCTTATCAAGCTGTAGTGTTTCAATGGATAACGGTATGTTTATGAACGCATTAATTAAATAAGAGCGCTTAGAAGTTGAACGAGCAAATTGGGCTTCATCCAAAAGTGTTTCAAGTAAATCTTTTACTTGATTGAAATCATCTTGTGATTTGAAGAGTGTTACCTCCAATTCTTTGACCTTGTCAGCCGTGTCAACAAGCAAACTGGTTACTCGCTCTTGACGAACGCTTCCCGGAATACCGTCGTATATTTCCTGCAACCAAGTGCCAATTATTGGGATTTGACCCATTGCTGCGATAGCAAAGCGGTTTGCTATAATTTCAGGGAGTTTAGCAGTTTCTCTAAGGTCATCGTAATTTTTCATGAGTGACTCCTTATTAGAATTGATGTTATGTATCCCGCCAACCAAGCGGGGGCAAAGATTAGCCAAGCAATTCAGCCTTCTTACGATCGAAATCATCTTGTGTGATGATGCCGTCATCAAGTAGTGACTTAAGTTCACGTAAATCGGCCAAGTTGCTATTTGAGGATGCCTTTGTTTCAGGTTGTGTGTTCTTGGCATCCATGCGTTCCTTTAGAGTAGGGTAGTTATTAATTGCAGAGTGAACGTTTGGCAAATCGTTTTTCACCCATTTTGCAATAGCTAGGAATGTATACATGATATGTTCAGTTGATTTTCCGTCAGCTGAATTAATTACCAGTTTTTCGCCGTTAAACATGAGACGCCCATTGATGAACTTTGACTTCTTATAAGAAATCACGCCCAGATCAGAAAGTGGAATGAATTTGTCATTATCGGTAAATTGATTCACCATGTTAATTCCCATGAACAGCAATCCATCTTCTTCAAAACTAATTACGTATATTTTGTTTAGTAATGCGTTCCAACCACCAATCAAATATTCAAGCTTATTGCTTGTTTCGACATAAGCTAGGCGTGATGTGTCGCCAGAATAACCAAGACTGACTTTCTTTGCAGCAATATCTTCTAGTTTTAAGGCACTTGCCATTTACCCAATTCTCCTTAAGCTTTTAACGTCAATCCTGTCTGGACGTTGTGTCACGCGTGACGTACGGACTCTTCTACAATTGCTTCAAAATCACTAGGTAAGTTAAACCAATTCATAAAGTCGTAGTAATTGCGATTTTCTAAGGGGATGTCTTCATAGATGATTTTAGCTAGTCGCCAAACCATTCCGCGGTTAGCGATACGTTCAGCGCTGTTTTTAAACCCGATACTGAAGGTGTAGCTTCTTGCTGAACCGTCGCCATCTAGAACGTGTGATAGCTCATGAGCTTTACGAGCAACAACCGGTATTCCAGTAGCTGATAATGCATTGATCACTATCAGGGGGTGTTTACCTTCTCTAATGAAAACAATGTCGGGATCGTACGGCTCAAGTTCCTCATAAACCATTCCGATACCAGCAGCGTTAATTTGCGTGTCAATTCGTTCTTCTAATTCTGAAAAATCCATAAGCACTAGTCCTCGTCACCATCTACAATTTTCAAGATGTCGAGGATTTTTCTTTTGGCCTTGTCGGAAAGTTCCTTACCTTGGAATTCCATGACAACGCCTTGTTTGCGGAGTGCTTCGTCTAAGTTGATGTGTTCCACCTTCTCACCATCAACATGCCGTTCAACCAAATCCGCCTTTGAAACACCGAAATAATCGGCCATAGCTTC
>NZ_KQ970399.1:15262-25473 GCF_001579105.1 Weissella sp. DD23
ATTTTGTCTATGCGGGGGTATGTGTTGCCACTTAGCCAGTTATACACGGTGGATTTTTTATATTTCAGGGTATCAATTAAATTGGCTGGAGTTTTACCTTGCTTATCCAAGTAGTATTGTAGGTTTTCCGCCATGATTTTCTTGTTTACTTGGTCGGTGTTTTCCATTTGAAAGGTCCTTTATTATTTCTTAACTTTTTCTATAACGTTGATATTACTGCGTTTTACGTGACTAATCAAATGTAAAAGTGGAATTTTCCCGTTTTAAACGTGCTTTATTGTTGTTTTTCCCTTTCAACGGGAATATAATTAAATCATCAAGTGAAGGAGGAAGTGATATGAGCGTTAAGTTAACGTTGAAAGCTCTCCGAGCAAATAATAATATGACGCAACCACAATTAGCTGAAAAGTTAGGCGTATCAGTTAGTACTGTGCAATCGTGGGAGAACAAAGGCGTTCAACCAAGAGCTGAACAAATTGCTAAGTTGTTGAATTTGTTCCATGTTAATTTTGAAGACGTTATTTTTTTCTAGCTAATTCCCTTTTAAAGGGAAGATTAAAAAATGTTAAAGGAGACAGTTATGACAAAAGAAGCTGACTTATTCGTAGTTTCAAAGAATTCAGATGCGAATAAGAATGAAAAGTTATCCGCACTGCAACGATTAGGGACAACCGAAGAGCAAGCAACATTTGAAGGCGCTTTGGTTAAATTTAACCGGCAAACGAAAGATAGATTAGTGCGATTGAATACAAGTGCGATTGAGAACTTGTTTGAGTTGTTATCTCGAACAATTAATGAAGACGTGGCTATTCCGCCGATTGCAGATGATAAAAAATCGTTCAAACAATAAAACACCAGCCGATATCGACTGGTGTTCATAACTAAAATCTCGGCAGAGATAGCAAGTTATCCTGTTGCATATCATTAGCTTCGGTTTTGATGTATGTCGGATTAGAAACTGGAGCAGCAATTACTTTAGCAGACTGATTCCAAAATGCATGGGTGTAGAAGAATTCATCGCCGCTTTTGATTGAGCGAATAACTTCTGGAACTGATAAAACGGAACCGTCACCTAGCATGACGGCTTGAATGTGAGTGAGAAACTTTGAGAATGGATCTTCTCCAAGTTTCACTTTAACAATTTCGTGTCGCATGTTGATAGTCCTTTCGTTAGATTTTGAGGTTAATCCTCCCGTTAATAATATCAAAAAACAAAGGAGGCCAATTATGGCAAATGAAGTACAAATATTCAACGGATTGAAGATTAAAGAGGAAAACGGACAAGTTATGTTCGATGCAGAAAGTGCAGCAATTGGAATGGGTATCACGCAAGAGAAGAACGGGATCATTTACGTCCAATGGAAGCGTGTAAATAACTACATAAATAACGTTTCCGCACATGTGCGGAAAGATGAAAATTCGACAGATGTGTCGAAAGTTGAAAAAGGTGATTTCATCACTGAACCACAATTCTACAAGTTGGCAATCAAGGCCAACAACGAAACGGCTGAACATTTCCAAGATTGGGTGACTGAAGAAGTTTTGCCAAGCATTCGTAAGACTGGTGGTTACCAAGTGCAAACAATGACCGAAATGGAAATTGTAGCTGCAAGTGCCAACAAGTTGGTTCAACAAGAAAAGCAAATCGCACAAATTGAGGAGCGCCAAACTTCAACTGAAAGTGATTTAGCTGAGCTGAAGAACCAAATGGGATTGCCTAGCTCAATGCGTCGACGTTTTACTAAAGCTCGCAACAAGCGTGTAGCAGAAGTTATGGGCGGTTATTACGGAGCTGCTTATCAAGCTAAGACAGTACGAAGTGCAGTGTATAAGCAACTTGAACGTGTCGTTAAGAATCGTTACGACATTGAATCGTATGGTGATTTGCCGATTGCGAAGTTTGATGAAGCTATGCGTATCGTTCAAAACTGGCAACCTGATGAAGTATTGATGTTTGCAATTAATGGTGCGAATGAGCAAACACTTTTGGAGGCGTAAGCATGACGACGACGGTAGTGATTGTTATTGCAATAGTGGCGATAGTAATTGAGCACAAGCTTAGTGGTCGTGTGATTAATGAGCTAAACGCTGAAAATCATTCGCTTGTAGACAAACATAACTCACTTGTTGATGAGTACAACAAAGGGCTTGCGTTATCTAAAGAGCCAAATGAGTTAAATCGTGAACTCTTGTTACAGCTATATGCATATCTCGAAATGTTCGGTGTAACGGCTGAACCCAATGATCCTTTTGCATTTCAAGATCAAGTGAAATTAGCAGCAGTTGCGAATGGTTCAGACACAGAAAAGATTGGGCCTAAATTCTTTGAATGGATGTCGTACAAGCATGACCACGGCACACTTGATGAGGTGACATGGCAATCGGTATTGGCAATGCCAAGAAAGTGAGGTGAGAACAATGGCAGAACAAGTAACTCTTCAATTGCCGAATGACATGTTGATGCAATTGGGTGCTCAAGTATTTGAGCAGGCTGTTCAAATGGCTGAGCGCAACATCATGCATGGTCATCAATTTGTTCAAATGTACCGAACGAAGAGCACTCCTGATAATCAACCAACCTTAGAAGATTATCTAGGTGCGATTAGCATGGCAGATTTCAACACATACTGGCGGACGAGGGTTGAAGCCGAGCCGGGCCTAACGATTAAAAAAGGTAAGAGCCAGTTGTTGTATCACGGTTACAAGATTGCGTTGTATATCGAAGAACATGCTGACGAGGTGGTGGGATGAACGAATTGGGAATTGGATATGCATTAGCCGGAATTGCAGCAATCGCAGCAGTTACCGCATGGCTGGTTGATTTTATTGATATGCGGTTTCCGGTGCGACCACGAGATGTTAAGCACACTGAGGCTTACACAAATGCACAGGCAAAAAATAAGTATATGGAGGATTAACAATGAATGACGGATCTATCTTGGTCATGATTTGGATGGTTGCAGCCGCAATTGGAGCATTCATGATGTTGGCCTTGTATGAGTTGGGTGAACGTTTCATTCAACGTGTTTGGCTTAAGTCATGGGGTCCACGAGTATATTTTGCTGGTCGGGCCTTGATTAAGGGTGACGTGAAGGTTGCTCGTAAGTAACTGAATAACCGTGTCCGTCGTTCAACTAGGGTGTCGAGTTACTGCAACGAAATGTTTTCATAAGTGATTTCGTTTCGACATCCGAGTTGAGCGACGGACAGAAAGGTGGCTCAAATGTTTTATGTATTAAAAAAGCCATTAACGACTGCAATCGCTAATGGCTTGGGTAATGAATTTTACACGTTCAATTACCCTTCGATTTTATCACGGGAGGCGAGTGTATGACTAGCTATGAAACGTGGGCGGTGCTTGATACCGGCAAAGTTGTTAAGACTATCGAACCGGTTTATCACCCTGAATGGGCCAAAGCACCGGATACAACGTACATCAAGTTTCAAGAACCTGTAACAACGGGGGATTAAAAAAATGACAGAACAAAACTTCAATGTAACGACGACGCAGACACAACAGTTGATTGCTTCATCCGTTGCAAATGATTTCAAGGGATTGGTTGAAACACAAGGTTTCAAGGTTCCTGAAAACTACCACGTTTCGAACGCATTGCAAGAAGCTGTGGCAATGTTGCCAACAATCAAGGGAATTGAAAACGTGACACCAGATTCAATCAAGAAGTCACTGTTCGACATGGTTGTTCAAGGATTGAGCCCAGCAAAGACGCAAGTATATTTCATTGCATACGGTCGTCAGTTGCAAATGCAACGATCATACTTCGGTACTCAACAAGTTCTGAAGCGATTGCCTGAAATTGCAAATATCGCAGCGTTCATTGTTCACGAGGGTGAAGACTTTCAAGTCGATTACAACGAAGACGGCGAGTTGATTGTCAAAGAACATCACACGGATTTCACGAAGCTGGATAACCCAATCGTTGGTACGTATGCAGTAATCAATAAGACTGATGGTACAAAGCAATACGAAGTCATGACTAAGAAGCAAATTGACGCTTCTTGGGGACAATCACGCCAACTGAATGTGCACAAGAAGTTCCCAGAGGAAATGGCAAAGCGAACAGTAATCAATCGTGCTGCGAAGAACATTATTAACACGACTGATGATGAAAGTGCATTGGTAAATGCCATTAACGGAACCACGGCAAATGAATTTGGGCCTGATCCACGAGATGTGACACCTGAAGTTCAAGAAAAGCCAAGGGGAGCATTTGCTCGTATGGCGAAAAAAGACGTCGTAAAGAGCTTTGAAGAAGCTCATGAAAAAAGTCATGCAGAAGAGTCAGAAAAGGCAGTGGAAGCCCCACAAGAGCCAACAGATACATCAGAGCCAGAAGGAACAGACGAAGTTGTTGCTCCAGAAGGTAGTGTGACAAATGCTCACACCATTCCAGAGATTAAGGCATGGCTAGAGGAACGCAATATTCCATATCCACCAAAGGCTAACAAGCAAACGTTGCTGAACATGGCTGCTGAGTATGAATTCAACATGACAAATCGTCCAACAACAGATGATGAAGAGCTAGACATGCCAGATGAACAACCTGGTTGGGTTCCTGAAGAAAATACACAAACGGAATTCAGCACAGCTGACTTGTTCCAACCGGAGGCGTAATCATGACAGAAGAATATGACTACTATGATCCACGGGACGCATTCGTTCATATGCATGCTTCAACGTTCAAGAATTTCTTGTTTGCTGGCGAAACTGAAGCATTAGCTCAAATGCGTGGTGAATATGAAATTATCGCAAATAAGACGGCTTTGTTAGTAGGTAACTACTTACATTCGTACTTTGAGTCTTCTAAGGCACATCAACAATTCAAGGAAGAACACCCTGAAATCATTTCTACTCGTGGTGCTTCAAAGGGACAGCTAAAGACGGAATACAAGCTTGCTCAGGCAATGATTGACCGTATTGAAGCTGATGAAAACATCATGGCGCTTGTAGATGGCGCACCTGATAAAGAGTCGGTTATCGAAGGTGTCATTGACGGTGTTAAGTGGCGTGGAAAGTTAGATGCAGTCAATTTCGAAGAAGGATATTTCGTTGACTTCAAGACAGTTAAGTCGTTGAAAGAGTACCACGGTTTAATCGGTGGTGAATGGTCAGAGCACTATGGTGAATACGAAAACTTCTTTATCGGACGTGGTTATCACCTACAAATGGCAGCTTATCAAGAGATGTTACGTCAAATGACTGGACGAGAGTTTGAAGTCTACATTGTGGCTGTCAGCAAGGAAGATGAGCCGTTGGCTGATGTTTATCAAATTTCACAGGAAACGCTTGATGCCGGCTTGGAAGAAGTCAGGACACATCAATCTCGAATTGTTCAACTGATTAATGGTGAGGTTGAACCGGACAACGTGAACACTTATAGCCGACTATATCGAACCAACTTCCGAGTTGATCCAGAAAATGTAGTGACTTTGTAGTGGTGAATAAGGACGCTGACTTAATCAGCCGAAATGGGGTGAGAGGCCCAGAAAGGAGTAAAGCATGGGTGGAACATTCGACATGACGGAAGATACAGCCGTCAGGTTTGCTGAATTGATTGCATCTAAGTCGGATACGAAGTTTGACAAGCAACAATTTTTGGAAAACTTCCGTAAAGGTGCGGCCTCAACGGCTGAGGATATTCCAGAAGTTAGTGGTGTTCTTGCTGATAAGATTGCACGTTTTCGTAAGACTGAGACACGCCGGTATTATCCAATGTCGTTATTCGTTTCAGAAGATGTGAAGTTCTTTGAATTCAAGGATTGGAAAGTGCCAACGCAAGAGCATCACGATATTGGTAAAAAGGCAGTCATTGCTGCGAAGAAACTTGAACAAACATCAGGCAACTATGTGTTGGTTGGACGCGCTGGAACGGGTAAGACAGCTTTGTCAGTAGCAATGCTGAATGAGTTGATGAAAGTTAAGTCAGGTTTGTTTGTTAATTTAGTGAATTTGCGGTCGTTGATGTTGATGTCAATCAATGATGAGCGTGCTAAGCAAGACTACAACATGATCATTCGCGGAATGAAGGAAGTTGATGTCTTAGTGATGGACGACTTTGGAAAAGAATCGGGGTCTGGCGGAGCTACTGACAAGATGACGGAAATCTTGTATGGCATTGTAAATGCTCGTATCGGCAAGACAACAATCATCACAACTAATGACAATTTGACTGAGCTGAATGCTAAGTATGACGAAAGCCTTACTAGCCGGCTCATTCCTAAAGACAAGGACAAAATCATCATCTTTCAAGGTATTGATGATTACAGGGAGGCTTAAGCAATGCCAATCATTAAAAAGGGTAGTGCTGATAACTTCATGATGATGCAGAGGCACCCAATACAGCGAGAAGACATGAGTATGCGGGCCAAAGGGTTATTGGCGTACTTAATGAGTTTGCCACAGGATTGGGTTATCCACCGCACTGAATTAGTTTCGCACTTCAAAGACGGCAAAGATGCAGTGTTTGCAGCGTTAAATGAATTGATTGATCAAGGGTATGTAGTACGCCAACAAGAACGTGGAACAAAGGGGAAGTTCGGTGAAGTTACCTACACTGCTTCTGATGTAACTATGCGTTCACCGCAAACGGATTTACCGGTAGCGGTTAAACCGGTGACGGAATTACCGGTAACGGTGAATCCGCATCTACAAAGAAACACTATACAAAGTAACAGTAATACAAAGAAAGATAGTGAACAAAAGAGTGAACGTCGGACCGACAAGACAGACGATAACTATAGTAATAGCGCTGTAACAGCTATGTCTGTCATCAGTCAATCGATTACTGATAACGGTTTGGACTTTGTTTATGGGCCGTTACAACGGCAACAACTGCAAGAATATGTCACTAACGACGGTATGGATGCAGAAGTTGTAGCTGATGCAATTAAGGTCACTCGTGAAAGCAACCAAAACTCATTCAAGTACACAGACGGTATTTTGAAAAATCGCCTAGCAAAACATTTGCTGACAATGAGTGCCGTAATTGATAACGAGAAGAAGCGTAACTACGCCTCTGATAAGTATGGTGACAAGCAGCAGAAGGAGATTTGGTAATGGGTGACAAGAAGTCCCGAGTCGTTGCCAATGTGTTTGGTGATCAACGATATTGGGGAAACTATTCGTTGAAGGCTGCCGGTAGCAAGTTAACCGAGTTAGCCAAGGCGTTTGAGTTGAGTGACAACGATATTTGGCTAGAACAAGCAATCTAAATTGAATGAGTGTGCCGGTATCGGCGGGTATGGGTGGGCTTAAAAGGAGCGGAGCATGACAAAAGAAAAGAAATTGGCGCAAATTAAAAGCCTCATCAGCGATTTTGCTAACGAGGCTTCCGAAAATGAACTATCAGTGTTGCTAGAGATTGCAGCTCTTGCCAACACTGAATATAACCAGAAGTTATTCAGTCATGTCAACGACGAATGAATCTGAGGCAATTCCACTTTTGATGGAACCGATCGTTTTTTCTGCGGACCATTTAGTAAGGTATGTTTCACTTGTTGCCACGATCTCGTGGTTATCAGATTTGATTGTGAAATAGTACTTAGAGTCAGAAGATTTATAAATAACAAAGTACATGGTGATACTCCTTTCAAATTTATCGTAACAAGTGTTAGCAACCAATCGGACAGACTGCTAACAAAATAATTATAGCACGTTTATGGAACACGGTCGGAGGGGTCAAATGAAACTAAGCAGTTGGATAAATCAGCAACTAAAACAACAGAACAAGTCAGTTTATTGGCTTGCGAAGGAAACCGGAATTGCCACCAGCACGTTGTATGCGGTTATGAATGGAAATAACAAAGCACTCGGATTGGAACGGTTAATTAAGGTTGCGATTGCACTAGATGCAGATTTGAATGAATTGAAAAAATAATCGTCAAAAGAGGTGTAGCAAATGGGCAAGAAGATGCCAAAGTACGTTGTATTCAATAAGAACGTGGGTAATCGGTTTCATAAGCCGGTGACATCTGGTGACAACTTACGGTTGTTGCGGACTTATTACAGCGGCGACGCGTACGAAATTATGCGTGTTGTTCCGTTGGTTGAACGAGAGGAGTGGTAAGAGATATGTGGATTGTTAAGTACAACACGGCGACGCGTCGTTGGTTCCAAACTGAGAAGGTTACTCAGGTTGAGGTGTTTGCAACACGTTCAGAGGCAGCAATGTATATGCACGCATTGATGAAGAATGACTATCACCCATGGTTGGAACGTGTTCAAAGTGAGTCGGTTGAACGATTACTGACATCATCAGTTGAGAATGCCTTCAATTGGGCCCGGGGTTCATTTGGTAATTCTGAACTAGCTAGTGTGTCATCTGTAGCGATTGCAGATGCCTGGTGGAAGAGTGGTGAAGCTCAGAATGAATAATCGTTTAGTTATCCCAATGTCGGCATTCGAAATTCCATGGCGCGATAAGAAGTCGTCTTCAGTTCGGATGTCGTCGTTGACGTTGAATAAGTACGTTGAAATCAGCGGGTTGACTCGTGGTCGACCAATTCTTAATCGGCACAAAGCAGCTATCCAGTACAAAATTCAACCGATCGTCGTTGAAGCCATTACTAATGGGCTTGAGATTGAGTATCCAGCCCAATTTAGTTTCGAATGGTACTTAAAGGACAAACGAACAGACCTAGACAACATTGCCTTCATGCATAAGTTCGTTTTTGACGCATTTCAGAAGGTTTCGGTGCAGGATAAGGAATTTATGCCGGGAGATGGTTTGAAGTTCGTGGCGGGCCTGTCAGACGTTTTTGCGGGTGTCGACAAAGGTAATGAACGAGTAGAAATTTCTTGGCAGCATGTTGATTCAAAGTGAGGCATAAGTCATGGAAGACAAACGAGGTGAACCATGGACGGTTGATGACGTCGATAGGCTGTTTGTTTTGCTCAATCAGGGGCTTAGGAAGCGTGACATGAGTTTCTATCTGTTGCGAACCGAAAACGCCATACGAGCCAAACTGTGGCGAATTATGAAAGAGCATCAACGGAAGAAGGAAAGGTTTATGGATTTACCCGAAACAACGGTGCGGGGATGGTTCATGATTTTGGACAACAAGCCATTGTTTACCGAAATTGAACGTGATGGGTACGTTATCAAGAATATCGGCCCCAACAGGATTTCAGTTATCGGCAAAGAAACGGTTAACAAAGAAGTTGGTCAATGGTTATTCAGGAGCGACTTCATTGAAGGTGATCCGCACCAAAACAAAGAAATTATTGAAGAAAAACAGGCCAACGAAACACAGTTGAGTTTGTTCTAGGAGAAGGATATGTGGGAAGTATATTGGCACACGCCATATGGAACGGTTGAGTACGTTGATTCAGATACTGATTACGATCGGTTGGCAGGCAAGTATCACGGCAAGATGTTTGAAATTGTGGAGGCTTAGTAATGGCACGAGAAATCAAGTTTAGAGCATGGTACACACCGTTTAGTGGAAGTAAATTCGGTCAGAAATTTGTCTATGGAAACAAAGTGCTTTCTTTGCAAAGCATGAATCCAGACCGCTATGTATTAGAGCAATATACAGGCATGACTGATATTAACGGAGCTGAAATCTACGAGGGAGATCTGTTGAAGGACGTTGATGATGGATTTGTTATTGGAGATGTGAAATTTTTGGATGGAATGTGGCGTGTGGCTGACAACTTCTTAAGCGACGTGCGACTTAATGAAGTCATAGGGAACATTCACGAAAATCTGGACTTAATCAAGGCGGTGGATTGATGCAAGCAGTTAAAAAGGCGATTCCGGTTGATGTATATCAATTTGGCAAAAATGCGGCAGTACCTGATTGGTTTGCTAAGGCGTTGAGTGACAGACGAATTGTTACTTATACGAATGATGAGGCAAATCCGTTCAGCAAATCAGACGAGGTTGAAGTCATTACGTTAGAAGGCGTAATGCACGGTAACAAGGGCGATTATGTCTTACATGGAAAGAATGATGACATTTGGGTAGTCCGCGAAGATATTTTCAACGACACGTATGAGGTGATCAAGTGACAACGAAGGATGATACGTACAATACAGTGCTAGCACGTCGATTAATCGGTGAGTTGAGGAACGACAAGATTGTTGTGGATAGCATGGAAATGAAGGCGAATGTTGAAAAGAACGTCAAATCACGAGATTACTGGCGTGGATACAACGAAGCAATTGATGATGCAATTAGTCGAATTAAGCG
>NZ_KQ970399.1:25493-29056 GCF_001579105.1 Weissella sp. DD23
ATGTTATGAAGGTATCTATCGATAAGATTGAGCGACTTCATAAGGCACATCCTGATTGGTCAGCCTCACGGTTATCAAATGCTGCGTCAGCCACACAAAATTTGGTGATGCACGTTGCTGACATGCACGGTTGGCAGCTTAAGAGTTCTAAGACAAACCATGTACCTAACTTCTCTAAGGCATAGAAAAAACGCCAGACACTAACTTAATAGAGCCCAGCGCTTATGTTTTCGTAGCAGATAACATTTTAGCATACGGGGGCAGGTTGGTTATGGCACTTTTGAGAAAGCTGAACGAGAAGGCAACTGAAGCAGCAGTTCGCGACTTCTTTGAATCTGAATTTAAGCACATTAAAGCCCAGGCACGCATCAATCACGTTGATCTAAAGTCTCCGGTGATTAGTGACATGCCTGGTGGCCCAAAAAATGGTAATTCAGTTGAAGAGAAGCTCACGAACCACATGCAAGCGAAGGTATATATGGAACAGGTGAGGCAGGCAATTAACGCAATGCCAGAGCCAGAGAAATATTTCTTCAAGTATCGCTATATAGACGATATGGAATGGATTGATATTTCTGAATTAATGAATATGACACCAAGGACGGGACAAAAGTACATTGGCCGGGCATTGCGATATTTCGCTGATGCATTCTCTGATGTTCACGACTTTCGAGTATTTTACGCAGACGATTTAGAACTTTGAGTTGGTTCGCATTTGCTTCGCATCGGGTTCGCATTTGGTTCGTTTTTAAGTCGCACAGGCTTCGCACGCCCCGTTGTATTATGTTAGAGTCGAATGATTAGGAAATGCAGGAACAGGCGCCTATCATTCGATTAACTTGTTGGTCAATCAATGGCATACGAAGTTACTCCTCGAATATGGTAAGTGACAAACAATACAATGGTTGTTCGTACAGCGCTGGGTGGGCGCCGTTCGGTTCGATTCCGAATGTCACTATTAAAACTAAATAGTCCGTTGCTCCACAAAGCGATACGGACATCATGGAATATATGCGAATGGAGAGCAGGCGAGTTGCTAACTCGTTGCTGGTAACACAGTTGCGGGTTCGAGCCCCGTGTATTCCGTTACATAGCAAAAATAAATACAAAGGATAATCTTCCGGTTCGTAGGTTTACCGTTGTATTCGTTTTAAACGATATGCCAGCTGCTATGTCTGGTGTACATACTCAAAACTATTAAGGATAAACTTTGATAGTTATTACCGGGATCAGGACTTGTATGTGTTGCTGATCAATACATATCAAGAAAGAAAGCGAAGGACAATTGCTTTCTAAAATCAATACCGGGTTAGGGTCGTGGATATGCCGACGCCTAACATTTGAAACCAGTTATCAGGGTGAGACCTGACGGCTGGTTTTTATTTTGTCATTGCAAGTACATATTTTGGGAGGAAGAGACTATGAGTAAGGAAACGGCAGAAGTGCTCACTAGCTTGAAGAAAGAATACGTTGAGCTAAAGACAAAGATTGCAGGTGCAGAGGCTACGGTGCTGATTAAGGCGCTTGATGATAAGTCAACGGAATTGTTGAGTGACCAGGTAGCGGCTATGAAGATGTATGCCGAAGCGTTGGAAACACGTATGAAGTACATCGTCGCAAATCCGGAGTAATTGGCTATGGTTCATGATCCAGGTTATCGACGTGCAGAGTCAGCCATTATTGGCCGAATAGTGAATGAAGAGAAGAAGCCCAGGAAGAAACACGTGAAAGTCATCAAGGAAGTTAAGCCACGTACTCCAAGGACGCAAGTAGCACGTTACTGATAAGGGCGTGTGAGAGGCGGTGAGTTGAGTGGCAAGACAGAGAAATCCTAAGCGTGATGAAGCCAGGTCGCTGTGGGAGGCGGATAGGGACCGCCCACTGAAAGATATTGCTGATGAACTCGGTATAACAAGTAGCACCGTTAGAAAGTGGAAGTCACAGGATAATTGGGAGCAACTCACAACTACCGAATCACCACCGAAAAGGAACGCTCCAAAAGGTAATAAAACCAAAAGGAGCGCTCCGATTGAAAAAGAGCGCTCCTTTACTGAGAGTGTTATTGATTTACAAGATGAATACGGCCTGACTGAAATGCAGAAAACCTTTGCTGAAGCGTATATCGAAACAGGCAATGCATCTAATGCTGCTGAAAAAGCTGGGTATAACTCACCGGGACAAGCTGGGTATCGCCTGATGAAAAACGTTCAAATAAAGAGATACATTAACGAACGTCTCTACGGTATGCGAACTCTGCAAATCATGACGGCTGATGAAGCCTTAAAGGAACTGTCAGCGATTGCTTTTGGATTGGTTGAAGAAACAGTGGTTGTTGGTACGCCAATTGGTGCAGAAACGGTTGACCGACCGGTTGACCCTAGAACTCGTATGTCAGCTATCAAAGAGATATTGAAGCGTTATCCAGACAATGACCGACTACTTGATGCACAAATTCGACGTGCCGAAGCTGAGGCGGTTGTGTCAGAAGCTAAGGCAGACGCCATTCAAACAACTGGTGCTGAACAAGAGCGTCAAGATGAACAAATTGATCGTTTGCTTGCTGGTATCGAAACGATTGCTCAAGAAGAACGTAGAAAGGCGGATGAAGAGAATGGATAGAATAGTGAAGAACCCAATGTTCCTAACTAAGAAGCAAATTCAAACCATTGGCTTTCTTGCTAGAGACGACTGGAACATGATGATTAATCATGGCGGAGTTCGTGCTGGTAAGACGTTCATTGATAATCTGATGTTTTTATATGAGATTGAGCGTGTTCGTAAGATTGCAAGTAGGCAAGGAATATCGACGCCTATGTACATCATGTCTGGCGCCACTGCTAAAACGATTGAAAACAACATCATTCAGCCGCTTGGTGAAGTGTTCAACATCTATCCAACTGCCGATAAGTACAATAACTTGTACATTCGAGACGTGAAGATTGTTTTGGCGTATCACGGTTCAATTAGTGGTTTGCAGTCTATTCGTGGTATGACGGCTTTTGGGGCCTATATTAACGAGGCGTCATTGGCTAACCCCGAAGTGTTCTCTGAAATATTGAAGCGTATCTCAGCCATTGATTCGGCTCGTGTTCTGGTTGATACAAACCCGGACATTCCGTCTCACTGGCTTAAGACCGACTACATTGATAAGGCAATCAATTCTGACAGTGTGAGATACACACCTGAAGAAAAGAAACGCAGCCAAATCATTCAGAATCAGTTCATTTTGGACGACAACACGGCATTGAGTAAGAAGACCAGAGATAACATCAAGGCACTTACACCAAGTGGAATGTTGTATGATCGGGCAATTTATGGCCGTTGGGTGTCTGGTGAAGGGGCTGTTTATGCTGACTTTGACGAAAACAAGCACTTTATCACTGAGGGTGAATTGCCAGTCACAATGGACCGATATGTCGGCGGCGTTGACTGGGGTTATGAACACGCAGGTGTAATTCAAGTTTGGGGTGTTGTTGGAGACACCTACTACCTGGTTAAGGAAGTGGCCAAACAACACCAAGAGATTGATTATTGGGTTGGTGTAGCAAAAGAGGTCATTGAAG
>NZ_KQ970399.1:29076-32243 GCF_001579105.1 Weissella sp. DD23
GGTCATTGAAGAATACGGAAATATTGTATTCTGGGCCGATACTGCGCGGCCTGAGCACATTGCAAGGTTTGTTAATGAAGGTATCGACGCTCAATATGCTGACAAGAAAAAGCTAAAAGGTATCGAAGATGTAGCCCGGCAGATTAAAGCCGACAAATTATTTGTTGTGCGAGATAACGCTAAAGAGTTTGCATCCGAAGTATTTGCCTATGTATGGGACCAAAAGAAGGGTGAACCCGTCAAAGATAGGGACCACGCAATGGATACGGCACGATATGTTATTCACAACGACCTATCTGAAGACAATGAAGTACAAATTTTACGAGGTATTTTCTAATGGCAATCAATTTTAATAGTGAACGGTTGTCAGCAGATGATAACCAGGTATTTTATTTTGACCAACTTGATGGGGATGCACTGCTTAGTCCAGATGAGTTGAGCAGCTTAATTAGTCAACATCAAGGACATGAACTAATGCACCGATACAATCGGTTGCGGAAGTATTATGTTGGTCAACACAAGATTTTAAACAAGCCACGCAAGCGACAAGGAAAGCCAGATACTCGATTAGTCGTCAATTTTGCTAAAGAATTGGTAGATAATGAGGTCGGATACTTCGCTGGTACGCCGGTAAAGTTCGATTACGTTGAGAATGGTGATTCTAACGAAGAAATTGACAAGCAAATTAACGAGTTCGTTAATAACAACAATTTAACTGATGTTGTCGCAGAACTCGCTAAGCAGGTTGATATTTTTGGCCGATCATACTTGTTGATGTATCAGAATGAAGAAAAGCAAACACGAGTAGCACCGGTTGAGCCACGCAACGCATTTGTTGTGTATGCAAATACGGTTGATGCCAAGCCGTTGTTTGGTATTTATTACACGACACGAAACAAGAACAACGGTGTTTCTGGCATGTTATACACTAATGACTTTGTGTATAACTTCCAAGGTACAAACGGCGGATCTATTAGCATTGATACTGAGATTGCCACGGAAAACTTGTTCAAGGCTGTTCCAATCATTGAGTTCTATTCAAACGTTGAGCGACAAGGCCTGTATGAACAAGTAATTGGGCTGATTGACGCCGTTGATGAGGCGTTGAGTAATAAGAACAATGATATTGAATATTTCTCAAACACCATCATGAAGATTGTTAACGCCAAGATTGACCAGAATAAAATGGACGATATGATTGATAAACGTGTCATTTCGGTTCCTGCGGTTAATCCGGACACCCCGGTTGATATTGATTTCTTGAACAAGCCTGATGCCGACACCATTCAAGAGAATTTCTTGGATAGAGCGATTGACATGATTTACACCAAGTCAAACGTTGCTAACTTCCAAGATGAAGTCTTTGGCACGGCGTCTGGTACCGCCCTAGAGTTTAAGCTGCAAGCAATGAGCACAGCAGCCAATATGAAAGAGCGCAAGTTTAAGATGTCGTTGAGCAAGATGTGGCGTCTAGGCTTTACTGTCGGCGCAACATTGCCACTTGACCCAACTGGTCGGCAAGCCAATAACATTCAAATGACGTTTAAGCGGACAGTGCCACACAATATTCAAGATGAAGCGACTACAGCTAAGGCATTGCAAGACGTTGTTAGTCGTCGCACTGCTATCAGTGTGTTGTCATTCGTTGATGACCCTGATGCTGAATTGAAGGCGTTGGAAGATGAACAACAAGAGGCTGCTAAACGCAGTCAACAAATAATGTCATTGGCAGATGATGAGTCGGACTCTGATTTCAACAAGGGAGATACGGGTGATGGTGCAACTGAGCGATAAGGTTCATATGCTTGAGACCATGAAACATGATCAGGATATTAACGTGAAGCTTGAGCGTAAAGCAGACAAGCACACAAACGCAATGAGCGCTGAATTGGGCGCTTTTTTTATTGCTCACGTTAAGGACGACCACATAGACAAGCAAATGCTTAAGCAGGCGCCTAATTCTGATGATGTAGCGCGTTTGCATAATTGGTCGAGACAAATACCTAAGAGCACAGAAAAGGCCGTTAAACAACGGAAAATGCTGTATTTAGGTATGGGTGCCTCAGACATGGAAATGTATGTGCAAGCAATGGTAGGGATGTTAATGCTCCCGCTTGCGGTTGAGTCATACAAGTTGATGGAAGCGACGCTGCATGATGAGTTTGTTGGTGAATATCAACGTCAGAGTGACGAGCTAGGACTGAATGCTGACATTTCAGACAGCAAGGTCAATAAGTTGTCTCATAAATCGTTTGATAATAAAACACCACAGAAAGCCTTCTGGACGACGTTTGATAAGTCGGTTGTTAATGTATCGCTCGAACTCACAAAAGCCATTCAGCAAGGCGTCAGTGCCAAAGAATGGTCTATTATCACGGGAGGTTAGTAGTTATGGATGAAGATTACGAAAACTACACTGATGATGATTATGTTGATGAGTTGAAACAATACGCTCAAGACATTAAGAGCGAGCAAGCACAAGATGAGGCGGAACGACGCAAACAATTAGCCGAGATGGTCGGTGGTTATATGGGCCTTTGGTGGTATTTGCGTTCGTTCAGTTCTAGCACAGCTCGTAACATTCGAACTTATGCTGCAGTTGCCGATCGTGAAGCTAAGATTGAAGCGTGGACCAATGGCACTCCAGAGGATAGCAAGTCCGCTAAGTTATCAGCTGCTGCCGAAGAACGCGCCAAAAAGCTTGCGCCATTTCGTGATTTACCTGGTTCAAAAGACCAGCAGGTGATGCTGATTAATGAATTTGGTGCCTGCGCAGTATGTGCGCCTTATGTTGGTAAGACGTACACGCTTGAAGAAGCGCAAGAGTTGGTTCCGTTTCATCCTAATTGCCGTTGCACGTTGGTTCGCGTCACGGAACAAGATGATAAATTCCAAATGATTACTAGTGGCGCCATTGGTGAAACGGCTATGAGCATCAAGCAAGATGATGATGAACCTGATCAAGAAGAGTACGATTATGAAAACATTGATGAGAAGCCAAAAGAAAAGATTGAAATCAAATCAATTAAAGATGTTCCTAAAGAATGGTTTTCATTGCGTGGTGTAAAGACCGTTGATGGGACCGTTATTAAACAGGTTAATTTTCACGCTATTGAACGAGCATACCAACGTAATATTAATGTTGAAGAGTTCAAGGAGACGTTGAC
>NZ_KQ970399.1:32499-35769 GCF_001579105.1 Weissella sp. DD23
ATGCACCTGGTGATAACGTTTTTTGGTATAATGGTGACAACGATATAGTTCTAGTCGTAAATCAAAAAGAAGGGAATATCATTACGGTGTATCGAGTTGATGAAATCGAATAAAATAGTGAAATTTAAACTACCTAATCATGATGTAGATTTAATTAAGATAAACGGGCCTGAGTACCTTGTAAAAGCAACTAAAATTGAGCGTGGGAATGATGTTACCTGGTTTGAGTTTATGGCTAACGACTACTTAGAGCTCAAAAAATTCTTGTCTATTGCTGGGTATAAGCAAGAAGACGGAAGTTGGAATTATGACACACCTAATTGGGATGTCGTTAATCGATATGAGGACATGATTGATAATATTTACAATCAAGTTATGCAGAAGCAATAAATAATTAATAAGCGCTTAGCTAGAAATGGCTAGGCGCTTTTATTATGCCCAAAACGTGCTGATTGGCTTAAAAAGCTGCAAGGAATTGAGAGGCGACGGCCTTAAAACGGAGGTAGAAACATGGCTGAAGAACAGAACGGAGCACAACCCGGCGCAGGTACACCCGGTGCAGCTGACGGTGGTCAAGGTAGCGTTGAGTTTAGCGAAGAACAACAAGCACGAATTGATGTAATGATTGCTGAACGAGTATCACGAGCCAATAAGAGTGCAGAAGCGAAGGCAGCACAAGATTTGGCTGATGCTCGTGCAAAGTGGGAAGCGGATCAAGAAGAGGCGGCTAAGATTGCCCAGATGTCTGAACAACAACGCAAGGAACACGATGCTGAAAAGACCAGTGAAGAACTTGCAGCTGCTCGAAAGCGTGCTGACGACTTGCAAGCGGAACTCACTCGTACGCAAATGGTCAGCGAGGCAAGCAAGATGTTAGCTGACAAGGGCCTTGTTGCTGATGAAGACACATTGGGCTTTGTGGTTCGTGATACAGCTGATGAGACGACTGCGGCAGTAGCAGCGTTCACCAAGTTGATTGATGAAAAGGTTGAAGCTAAGCGACAAGAGTCATTACGCGGAAAGACACCTAACAACCCTGGAACCACTGGGGCAAGCGGGAAGTCTTTGGGGCAGATTGCCGCCGAACGTGCTAACGGTCACGCTTCAAGTCATGTCGCAGACGATTTCTTTGGCATTAAGTGATAGGAGGATGTACGAATGAAGTACAAGACGACAAAGGTTGACCAAGTGAATTGGTTGGCATCTTCAAAGTTTCAAGCGTTTACTGAGTCAGCTGATAAGGAATACGAATCAGGTGAAGTCTTTATTAAGGGTGGCGCAGTTGCAGGTTTGGTGGTTAATTATGTTGCGGGCTCAACTGATGATCCAATGCCAGCGTCAGTAATGGTTGAAGGGTATGTATTGCCTGACCGATTGCCAGTAGCTTTGACTGTTGACCAAGTTACTGCATTGAAGGCAATTGGTATTAAGTTCCGTGGTGAAACGGCAGTACCGGCAACACAAAGTGGAACGGACACTACTACCACGACTTCTGAAAACTAATTTAAGGAGAAATGTTAAATGGCAAATTTTTTGGATTTATTCCCAGCTCACGACGTAATTGATTACACCAAGACAGTTGCGACGCCGGGATTGTTGGGAGCTCAATTGTTTCCATCACGAAAGGTAGAATCAGATGATATTCGTATGCTGACATCAGGCACGAATACTCCGGTAATTGCGCACGTTCATGCGGATGACACAGAGGCCGAAATCGGAAGCCGTACGGCACAAGTTTCAGAAGCTGAGCTATTCTTCATCAAGCGAAAGATGATCCTTAAGGAACGTGATTTGCGTAAGTTGCGCTTGCCTCGTGATGCGGCAGAACAAAATTATCTAATGAATACTGTATATGACGACCTTGGTAACTTGGTTAAGTCTATTGATGCTGCAACTGAGCTAATGCGTATGCAAGCATTGATGAGTGGTGCTGTTAACGTAAAGGATGCCGCAGGAAACGCCTATAAAGTGGATTACGGTATTGATAAGTCGCAAAAGGGAACGGCTGATTTTGCGGATGAGAAGGTGGACCCAATTGAGAAAATCCTAGAATGGGCTCAGTCAGTGTCAGTAACTCCAACCCGCGCAATTATGTCACAAAAGGCATTGTATGCCTTGCGTAAGAACCCTAATGTTGTTTCTAGCATTTTTGGTTCAAACAATGGACGCACCGTTATGCAATCTGATTTGGATTCATTTATGACATCTAACGGATTGCCAATCTTGCGTGCATATAACGGCAAGTATGCTGAAGAAGACAAGAATGGAAAGTTGGTAACCAAGAATTACATTGCTGATAATCAATTCGCCATGTTTGCTGATGGTGTTGTTGGTGAGACGGTGTATGGTCAAACTCCAGAAGAGGCTCGATTCATTGAAGCTGCGGGGGTTAACTCATCTGAGATTGGTAACATGTTTGCTGATTCTTATGAAGAGTCTCATGATCCGGTTCGTTCAGTTATCAAGGTTTCAACAATGGTTGTTCCTACGTTGGCACAAGCAGGTAACATCTTCCAAGCAACTGTTTTGTAAGGGGGTGATTTAAATGGATATTGTCACAGACAAGAATACCGTTACGGAAATCAAAAATTGGCTTGATGAGCACGGTATCGAATATCCGTCAGGCGCTCAAAAGGCTGATTTGTTGAAGTTGGTTCCTGGTGAACCGCAAGATGATATTGATAAGGCTGAAAGTGAGGCTGTAGAGGATCTACAATCAGAAGCAGACACATCTTCAACAACCAGTTCTGCCAGTTCTGCACCAGTCAGTGAGGCTAGTGTGGCTCAACCTGATGTGCCAGATTCATCTAGTGCAGCTGTACAGCCGGAAACGCCAGCAGAGGCAGAACCAGCTCAACCAGAAGCACCGGTGAACCAAGACAATTCAGGCTATGACCCTAACATTCCAATTTGGGAGCAAATGTTGGTTAAGGAGCCTGAGTCATACGTACCAGAACCAGTTGTCCCTACTTACATTGTTAAGCCCGGTGACAAGTTGGTTGATATTGCTACTAAGCACAACATGGCTTATGCACGCTTGAAGAAGCTGAATGGCTTGACGGTTGATTATGTAGCGCCTGGACGTGTGTTGAAGTTGGCTTAGGCGGTGACTTATGGCGGACACAGCTAAGGTAATCGCACGTATTAAGCGGAACACACCACTGACTGATGATGCGTTGTTGTCTGAAATCGCTAATGATGCATTGATGAGTGCCGAAGGGGATGGATTTACTGACCCACAACTAGAAGTAGCTGCGGGTTGGTTGGGTT
>NZ_KQ970399.1:36376-38464 GCF_001579105.1 Weissella sp. DD23
CAGACGGATCATCAACATTCTTAGCTGAATACAACCGTATGCTGGATAAACTCAATGGTGGCGGTGTCAATCGGGCATTCTTTGTGTAGGTGATTGGTATGAATGTTAATTTCAACACGACTGTCGAGACGGATGTTGACGAATTAGATGCAGCAATTGCTCGTCTAGAAGCCTTAGATGGCAAGTCAACGGAAGCTGGACTATTTGGTGGCTTTGCTGCCAAAAAAGCAATGTGGCAAGAATATGGGACGTCCCGGGGTATTCCGGCACGTCCTTTTTTGCGTAACACAATGTATGAGAGTTCGGCAAAGTGGAGCCGGTCAGTCAGTGAAGATGTAATGGCGGTATTTGAGGGAGATTTACCAGGAGGAGCGGTTGTTCAACGATTGGGTGAGCAAATGGTGAAGGACGTTCGGCGCACTATTGATGCTGGAAACTTTGCCCCACTAAGTTCTACCACTGTTGCTCGCAAGGGTAGCAGCAGGCCACTGATTGATACTGGTGATATGTATGCGTCAATAATGCACAGGGAGGCGTGAACATGGCTTTTTATCTTGATATGGCGTCGTTGATTGATATGTTCGGTACCGACATTACAGTGTTCGAGAAGTCCGACGTGAAGAGTGGTGATTGGACTGACGGTGAATGGCATCCTAATGTATCGGCAGCTGGTGTGGAGTTGCACGAACCATTTTTGCCGTTCGACATTTATTCCAATGTACTGGCCGGAGTGCTACAAGCTACGGAAGCCGGTGAGACCCAACGTGATAAAGCGTATTGGTTTTCAACGCATAAGTACGGTCGGGGAACAATTGTTGTTTACGAAGGTGTGCGTTATCGAGTGATTGGTGTGACCGATTACACCGGATACTCGAACGTTACGCAATATGAGTTAGGAACGGAGGTTCAAAACAATGGCAACATTCAATGACGTGAATAGCTATGATTATCGCAAGTTAAGCAAGCTATTTGCTGGCATTGCAAAGGATATGCTGGGCCTAACGCTTATTGCTTCCAATGTGCAAGGAAACCAACCCGAGGCACCGTTTGTCGTATTCGATATTGTCAGTCCCTATATTCCAATTGATGAGTTCCTAGACATTACAGAGGAAGAGGCGTTCGAAGCGGTAGTGAGCTTTACAGTGTTTGATGATAATAAGTTGGACGCTCTGAGAGTTGCACAGGCGCTTCGCAAGACGTTGACGCAGTTTGATGTTGACCTTCAACTGCGGGCTAGTGATGTAATCCTAGTTGAATTGATGCCGACTAACGTGCGTTCTGTCCCTGACAATGTTCAGGAAGCTCATATGGTTGGATTTGATGTAAAACTACGCCTAACTGAAACATATACGGATAGCACCGTTGAAGTGATTGAGGACGTAGAAGTAAATGAAAAGTGAGGTAAAGCATGGCTAATGATATTCTCGACGTTCAAGTCATTTTGGACGTTATTAACCCAGCTTCTCCAGTTAATTTGGGGAACTTGGCGGTGTATGTAGTCGCTGACTCAGCTAATTCTGAAACAGCAATTGCTGACGTGAAGTTGCGTACAGCGAATGACGTTTCAAACCTTGGCTTGACGGTGAACGCAGCAACGCAAGCGATTATTGATGCATTCTTTATGCAAGATGATCACGGTGATTATTTGTATTTGTACGGTATCGACTCATCAGTTGACCAATCAAAGACGAAGGCAAAGATTTCCGAAACTATCACTGACGGTTGGGAGTTTGCGACGATTGTTTCACCAACGGCTAACGATTCTGTTGAATTGGCTAACCAAGTGGAGAAGTATGGTCGTAAGTTCGCGGTATTGGGGATGAAGACGAAGGCCGCCGCCTTAACTATTGCCGAAATTCAAGCAATTTCAGCATCACCATTCTATGGCAACGACCGTACGATTGTATTCGTTGCGAATGGCGCTTCTGGCAATAACGCACAATACGCAGGTGTTGGTGCGTTGATTGGTGCTCTTGGTAACAAGGCTCCAGGTTCAATCACTTGGAAGTTCAAGACATTGAAGGGCATTACACCATCAGAAGTGAATGGTTCAGTCTTGGGTACGGCCACTGAGTTGGGATTGATTTT
>NZ_KQ970399.1:38484-45427 GCF_001579105.1 Weissella sp. DD23
TTAAGTATATTGATGATTTGCATGCAGATGATTGGGTGCGTTCATCGATTGAGAGTGAAGTTCAAAACTTACTCCAAACGACAGCCAAGTTGACGTATGGACCAGAGGGTATTGCACAACTTGAAGCGGTTGTAACAACTGTCCTACGTCAAGCTACTGATAACGGGATCATTTTAACGGATGCAGAGACGGGTGCCGGAAAGTTCACTGTTTCGGCCGGAGCGCGTGAAGACCAAGCGGCTTCTGACGTTGCAAGTCGTAAGTACAATGGATTGTCATTCGAATACACCCGTGCTGGTGCCATTCATGATGTGACCGTTCACGGTATCATTCAAAATGTTTAGAAGGAGGGAATTATAGATGGCTGAAGTACCAACATATAATGCCAAGGACACCGTTGTTACTGTTGGCGGCGTGGTTGTTAAAGGTTTCCAAGACGGTGATATGGTTTCATACACACAAAACGAGAACCGTGTAACGGCAGAGGTAGATGCACAAGGATTTGCCTCTGTATCTATTAACAACAACCGTTTAGGACAGGTTACAATCAACTTATCGGGAAATTCAGCATCACATAAGTACCTTAATGGGATTGCGAATGCCAACAAGAGTGTTCCAATCGTGATTAAGACACCTAGTGAGAAGATTTCTGCTACTCAAGCGTTTATTAACAAGCCAGCTGACGGGCAATTTGGTAAGCAAACACCAAAGCGAACGTACACGTTCACTGCTCTTGATATGGACGTTTCAGTTACTAAGTAACAAATCAGGCGCACAAGGTTCGACTCCTTGTGCGCTTTTAGTTTGCAATCGTGCAAACACATCACAGGGCCGGTGCCCGCACATTTTTGGAGGATTACATCATGGCAGAAGAAGCACAAGTACAAGCAGTAGAACAAGTGGCAGCAGTTGAGTCACAACCAGCCGTACAAGCACCGGTTGTCGAGGCACCTAAGAAGGTAAGCCGATTTGGTGAGCAAAAGGTTGTTGAAATTAAGCAAGAAGACGGAAGCGTTGAGAAGTTCACGTTGCAATACCCTGGTATCCGTGTGGTATTGGACATCTACGACAATGCTCAAATGGCTAACGGTAACTTGTCACGTACTGCATTCGCTGATCAAGCTTTTGCTGAGGTAGTTGTTGACCCAGTTAAGTTGGACCTTGATTACTTCGACGAGCATGACGGTTTCAACGAATTGTTGGACCAAATTGCCGAATTTCTTGCATAAGGCAGGAGAAGAAAAATATTTAACAGATGCGCACTTGGATGAAGCAATTGAAGAAGAATGGGCATTCATTTATCCAGTTGCGGAAGGTGTTGCAACCAGGGAAGAGGTAGAGACGGCCACGTTGAAAGGGTTACAACTCTTGAACGGGCTGGCTAGTCGTAAGACTGAGGTTAGGGCTAAGGCTTTGGCATATGAGTTGGCTAAGGTTCTAAGTGAGGATGACATATAGCAGAGGTGGTGAATTATGGCAGGATATAGCACGACAATTAGGTCGGACGTTGAAGTTAGTGGTATTGGCGAGCTTAAACAGGCTAGTGCTGCCTTAAAGGAACTTGCGGAATCAGCGCGCAGACTTAACGGGTCAAACTTCTCCAATATGGGTGGTGGCTTCGCAAATGTTGAAGCCGGAGCGAAGAAGGCTGCTGAAGCAAACAAGTTACTAGCTAACTCTGCAAAGACGGCAGCAGAGGCACAGAAAAGCGCTTCTGCCGCTGGTACATACGCCAAACAAATTGGTGAAATCAATAAAATAACTGAAGCATACGCAAAGATGGAAGCCGCAGCTAAGAAAGCTGAGGCGGCTGAAAAGACGCGTTTCAGTGCGACACAAAGCAACTATCAGCGTGAACGGGAACAATCAGGTAACCGAAACTTTAGCACTCCGAACTACTCTGAGACGGGAAAGAAGCTAGGTGGCTCATTTAAAGAAGCTGCCGGTATGTTCTCACTTGGTATGCTGGGCGCAAATGCAGTTATGGGCGTGTTTGACGGCATGAAAAACATGGTTTCTGGTGGTTGGGAAACTTTGAACGACCGCCAGCGTGGACAAGCTATGTGGGCCACATCAATTTCTGATGCCCACGGTACATCTGGTAGTGCACTGACCAGTCAGTCTTCTAAGGCTAATAATCAGATTATGATGACGGCTTTGAAGGCAGGTAACAACTTTGATGAGGCAAATAGTTTTGCCAAGCAGATTTATTCATCTGACGCTGGTGTCTATTCTGGTAGCTTAGGCAAAACCAATCACATGTTGAAGGGTATCTTCAATATCCAGGATGCGAACGCTTTGAATGACCGTGACATGGAACAATTCAAGACGGCCGTTGGTAACGTTGGTGACACGGGTAAGATGTCAGGAACGATTGCCAAAAGTTTCAACCTACTTGACGGTAAAATCACTCGTAGCATTCGTAAGGAGTACGAGAAAGAGACAGGACACGAGCTTGGTAAGAACAAGCAAGGTGGCTGGGATTGGGCTTCTGTTAGTGCTGAAATGGCTTATCGTGGTATTGATAACTACGGTAATTCTGGTGGAATTGCTAAGGCTTCTGAACGTTACAATTCAACGCTACCTGGTGTTATTCGTTCCGTGAAGGAAGGTTCTAAGGACTACATCTCTCAAGTAATGAAGACGTTTGGGGATGAAGTTGCCAAGGGTGGTGGCTTCTCTGATGTTCTGGGGAAGATTTCTAAAGCGTTCACTAGTAAGAGTTTGATTACCAATGCTGACCAATTTGCTTCTAAGTTATCCGGTTTAGCAAATGCTTTAGGAACTGGTATCAAGGAAATAGCACCATATGCTAAGACTTTTGGTAGTGGCTTCATGTCTGGTGTGAAGGGGACATTTAGCATCATTAAAATGGGTGTTGATCAACTTAAAAGCTTTGGTTCAGCAATCGGTAAGATGATTCCGGAAGGCTCTCAAAAGCACATCATGGACGCCGTGCAAGCGGTTGGTGAATTTGCGGGTGTAGCTGCAACAGTAGCCGCGTCAATGAAGGTTCTAAAGGGCGGAGCAAGTTTGCTTGGTGATGCCGGTAAGGGTATCAAAGGCATTCTAACAGGTATCACCCGAAGCAAATCAACTGGTGACAGTGTATTTAGTCGTGCAACTAGTCAGTTTAGTGCTGCGGTTAGCCGGTTTGCTGGTGCTAGTGGTGCAAAGAATGCAGCCGGGATGGCAGGTGATTCATTGCCTGGCGGGTTCAGTAAGGACGCCAAGGGAAAGTATCACCGAGCAAATGGCCAATACGCTTCTGATGTTGAAATTGCACAACTAGAGACGAGAACTGGCCGACGAGCGCTTGCATCTGAAGCAGAAGCATCCGCTGGTGTGTTTGGTCGCTTGTTTAGTAAGGGACAAGAACTAAAGGGCGTTGCTGGTATTGCTGGTGAAACCGGTCGCTTAGCTAAAAATGCGGGCTTGCTATCTAGAATGGGCGGTTCGTTAGCTACAACCGTCGGGAAGGCTGGAATGGCTGTATCTGCTTCTAAGTTAGGCACTGTCGTCTCAGGTATCGGTAAAGCCGGAAAGTTCCTTGGTAAGGGAATGCCGTTGTTGAATGGTTTGTTCGCAGGAATTGACGTAATGTCAACGATGGCTACCACGCAAAAGGGCTCGCTTGCTCGACACAAGGGAGTAGGTAGCGCTGTTGGTAATGGTGTTGGTGCGACGATTGGTGGAGCTTTGGGTTCTGCTCTTGGGCCATTCGGTACTGTTGCCGGTGCAATGACAGGTGGCTGGCTTGGTGGAAAAGCCGGCTCATGGATCGGCGGCATGTTTGGTGGAACTAAGGATGATAAGCCAAAGCAAACGGTTGCTCAAAGGAATGCCGAAGCGGTAAATAAAGCCCAAACCGCCGCACAGGCAACAATGGCAAAGCAAGACTTTGCTAGCAATATGGCGGCCTATGGTTATGACAAGAAAAACGCTAATGAATTGTATTCGCAAATTAATAAGGGAACGAATTCAAAATCAAAGGCAAAACAAATTGCAGCAGCTCGAATGCAAGAGGCTATCGACGCTGGTGATGCGGCAGCAATCTCTAAGTGGCAATCTAAGCTAAACAAACAAAACGGTATCTTGCCGGGTCAAGAAAATGTTGATAACCGTCCAAAGCGGATTAAAGCACGTCAGGTTTCACTTTCAGATGATAAGGGTGCTAAGAAGGCAGAGGCTAATGCCAAGGCGGTAAGCAAGGCTAACAAATCCGTTAAGGCTCCAAAGGGTACCGACTGGAACAAGTACGCTCTCAATGCTCAAAAAGCCTCACAGAAGGCTGATAAAGAGTTCAAGAAGAGCGCCAAGAGCATTGGAAAGACCAAGATTGCACCGAAGTCTGACAAGAAGGGCTTCGATAAGGTAAATCGCGACGCAAAGTCTGGTATGAATAAGGCTACTAAGACTGTTAAGTCAGGTGCCAAGAAAACACAAAAGGCTGGAAAGGATGCCTTTAAGTTCAAGACTTCTAAGAGTGGATTTAACAAGTTGAACCGTGATGCTAAATCAGGTATGAACAAGGTAAATCGCACTGTTAAGTCTGGATCGAAGAAGGTTCAACGTTCCGGTAAGAATATTTTCAAGTTCAAGTCGTCAAAGAGTGGCTTCAATAAGCTAAATTCACAGGCAAAGAGTGGCATTAACAAGGTCGCTCGAACGGTTAAGTCGGGCGTTAAGAAGGTTCAAAACGCTGGTAAGAACGTCTTTAAATTTAAGAGTTCTAAGAGCGGGTTCAATCAACTTAATAGCACTGCTCGTAGCGGAATGAGCCGTGTAGCCCGAACGGTTAAGTCAGGTGCTACAAAAATTCAAAATGCCGCAAAGAATGCGTTCAAGTTTAAGGCAGCAAGCTCAGGATTTAATCAACTGAACTCACAAGCCAAGAGCGGTATTAGTCGTGTTACAAGCACGATTAAGTCAGGTTCTTCAAAGTGGGACTCAGCTATTCAATCATCTTTGAGTAAGGCAGCGTCTACTATGTCTAGCCAATTTAGCAAGATGGCATCAACGGCTTCTTCTAAGTCGTCTGCGATTGCATCTTCAATGGCTAAAATTGGAACGGCCGCTTCGGTTGCTGCAAGCAAGGTTAATGCATTGCAAAGTGCTATTGATCGTCTTAAGTCAAAGACAATCACGATTACTGCGAACGTAACTGGTAAGGGAGCTGCAAAGCTTGCCACTGGAACGCCTGGTGCGAAGTCAGCGTTCGCTTCATTAGTGCCACGCTACGCTAAGGGAACGACGCAAGGAGGCCACGGTGGCGGTTTGGCACTTGTTAATGACGCAAAGGGAGCAAACTGGCGTGAAGCATTCATGCTACCTAATGGACTTGTAGGATTGTTCCCTAATAAGCGTGATTTGATGATGCCATTGCCAACTGGTACGCAAGTGTTGAATGGTGATGATACCAAGAAGATGTTCCCACGTTACGCATCTGGAACGGACGGCGCTAAGAAGGCATTTGGTAGCGGTTCAATGGGTAACATCAATATCACGGTAAATATTTCCGGTAACGCTAGTGCAAGTGATGCCAACGTAATTGGAAACACGATTGGTGAGAAGCTTATGACAATTTTGAACCCTGAAACGATTTAGGAGGTCGTTATATGGCAACGTTAACTGATGCACACGGCCACACGGTCGAAATATTTGTGAAGAGTGAAAATGAATCAATTGATTCTAACGTTTCTACTCATCCGATTGAGACGGGTTCACCAATTACGGACCACGCACAACGCGAAAGCAAGACGCACACGTTTAGTGGCCTGATTTACGGAAATGACCAGTCACAAGTTGACGCCCGTTACAATCAATTGATGTATTGGCAGAGTGGTGGAGACTTACTTCAATTTAGAGGTGCAATCCGCCACAATGATTTGCTAATTTCTCATCTTGAAAAGACCTATGATGAAGGCGGAAAAAAGAATGCTGTATCGTTCAACATTACGCTAACCGCCGTAACATTGGTTAATTTGAAGTGGGATAAGGCAACTAACACAGGAAAGAAGCAAGCAGCGCCACCAGTAGACCCTGGGGTTTATGTAACAGTAGTTGCTGGTGACACTTATTGGGGTTGGTGGGTCAAATACGGCACATCAATCGACCAGTTAAGAGCATGGAATAACTGGAATGATTATCTCATTCCTATTGGAGCAAGAGCGAGGGTTAAATAATGGATCAACGAGCATTGATTGATGTAGATATTGGAAGTTTACCGGAGGAATTTGAAATCGAACTAGCAGGAAGCAATGTATTTCTGCGGTTTGATTATAATGGCCAAGGTCAATTTTTCACCGTAGACCTATACGACAATGCACATAATCCTATTGTGCTGGGTGAAAAATTAGTATATGGCCGGAGGCTTTGGGGTGATTTCACGAAACCAAGCATTCCACGTGTTGATGTAGTACCTTATGATATATCAGGCAAAGAAAACACCGTCACACTCGAAAACTTCGGGCGGACGGTGTTTTTGTATCTAATGACATTTGCAGATGACGGGGTGGACTAATGGCAATTAAAAGGATTGTGGCGTTTGGTGATTCCATTACTCAAGGTTGGGACGGTAATCGTGGTGTAACACCATGGACTGCTGAGGTATCTAAGCAACTGAGTGTTCCGGTTGATAATCAGGCAGTTGGTGGGTCAACGATGTCAGGTGACAATCGAGATCATAACTTTGTTCAGCAAGTGCAAAACACAAACCTGTCGGGCTATGATGTCGCGACAATTGCGTTTGGTACAAATGACTTCGCTTACTACAATTCTTCATTGTCAGCGGTCAAATCGGCCCTCACTAATGGTATTGATACGATTAAGAGTAAGAACCCACATATTAAGATGATTGGTATTCTGCCAATTCAGACATGGAAGGGTGCTACTAATCTAGATACCAGAAACGGGGCAGGCTATTCGCAAAATGATTTACTAG
>NZ_KQ970399.1:45447-49966 GCF_001579105.1 Weissella sp. DD23
ATTTACTAGCAGCCGAACGGTCAATCTATCAGCAATACGGTATCGCAGTACTTGATTGGCGAGATGCACCGTTGGTAACGGCTGCTAACCATAGTCGGACGTTGGGAGACGGAATTGTTCACCCAACTGCTAAAACATACGTCAAAATGGGTGACCGGATTGCTAAGTTCATCAAGGACAATACAGCAACCCCACCAGCACCAGATCCAAAACCGGCACCCCAGCAAAACATTAAGCCTATTACTGCTACCGGGCAATTCATGTTCGAGATATACATGGATATTTACACGGATAGTGGTGTGCTCCATTACATGCATAATGCTGATCGGAATTTTTCACTGGATATTGAGTTCTCTCTGCCATTCGATAATACGAGCGACCGAAGCGTTGGCGAGATCACAATTTGGAATATGTCTCAGATTAGTTTCAATCGTATTCACGAAGGGAATAGAGTGGTTGTTAATGCTGGGTATCACGGAGATACAGGAATTGTCTTTGACGGGCAAATCTATAAAACCACCGTACCAACCAGAGAAGGTGGCGACTTGAATTACACATTGCGTGTGGTTGAAGGAACCGATTATCGAAAGCTGAAGCATGTGTCATTGACATTTGGTGAAGGTACCGACGCTACAACAATCATTAACAAGATTGTTCAGGTGTCGGGTATCAATCTAAACTTCGTGTCATTAGGACGCAATTACGTGTTTAAGGAAGGCTACACAGTAGACGGTTCGCCGTTTGATGCATTATCAGATGTAGCTGACCAAACGCGTTCAGCATTGTTTTATCGCCGTGGACAGTTAACGCTGCGGTGGTTATATGACGCAGAAGTTACCGGTAATTTCACGTTGGATAGTAAGTCGGGGCTAATTTCTTCACCAACAATGGAACGGCGTGATGATGATTGGATTGAGTCTGATGATGATGACGGTCAAGGACGCTATGAATACTCAGCTGACTCAATTCTGAATTACCGCATTACAACTGGTGAGCACGTTCATCTAGTGAGCGAGTTTGTTGATGTGTGGGCTGCCGTATTGAGCGGTGAGCACACCTTTGATGGTACAAACCCAACGACAACGTTGGAGTTAGGAGTTAAGTAATATGGCAACTACTGGTATGCGTCCCAAGAAGCGGGACAATGATGTTGCATTTTTTACCAAGGTTCTGCCGGATACGGTTAAGGCGCAATTGAATGTGGCACGTTTGGCCAAAGTAACCCGTTTATATGACGACAAGACGAAAGCAGAAGTTCAGCCTCTTGATAAGAAGTCGGATGGAAGCAGCCGGGCGCCGTTGATTGGTGTTCACGTCGGCAAGACGAAACGAGATGTTATTGAGGTTGGGGATGTAGTGGTTGTCTTATTTATGGACCGATCCATTGCCAACTTTGACGGGTCAAATAATGAATTTGAGCTATCAGCAAAGCGAATGCACGACTTGAACGACAGTTTCATTGTGGAGGTCTATTGATGAGAGATATTGCGTTAGATCAAGACGGAGCAATTGATTTTCATACGGTGGTAAGTGATACCAACGAAGTTATGCAGTCAATACGAATCATCCTTGAAACCAAGCTGGGAGAGATGGTTGAGGCACCTGAATTGGGCTTTGATAGGACGGATTTGTTAGAAAAGAATTTCAATTCACGGTATGCAGCTGAAGCTATTCGAGAGGCGCTAGAACAGGATAGGCGGGTGACGGTTACTAATGTTTCAGTGACAGCTGATTTTAATCACAGAATTGCCACAGCGCAGGTTGATATGTCCATTGACGGAGAAGCAAAAACAACGGAGGTAGCGTTAGATGTTGGATGATAACGGATTTACACGACCAAGCCAGTCAGAGCTGGTCAGCAATTTAACCGCTAAGTGGTTGGAACTTTTCGGCAGTGATTCGGACACCTCAGAGCACTCAGTTGCTGGGGTGTTTATTCGATTGCTGGCGTATTTTTTGAATTTACTCTATCAATTGGCAGAGGTTGTCTATAATTCGCAGTTTATCAGCACTGCTACTGGTGTCTCGTTAGAACGGCTGGCATCTAACTATGGGCTATATCGGAACCCGGCAACCCAAGCAATTGCAGAATTGAACTTTACCGGAACACCAGGCTTTGTCATTCAAGCTGGTGCGTTGTTTAAGACTGCTGACGGTTTGCAATTTCAGTTAGCAGCAAACGTCATTTTATCAAGCGCCGGAACGGGCTCTGAATATGCGTACGCGGTTGATACGGGGGCTCAATATAATGTTGCACAAGACGCAATTAAGTATCAGGTAGAGCCGACTAGCGATATTTTCACAGTCGGAAACAAGGCGGTTAATAATGGGGCTGACCCAGAAACTGACAAAGAACTAGCAAATCGGATCCGTATTGCGAATGATACACGCCCATCAAGCCCAGAGAACGGTATTATCTCTGCTGTAATGGCGGTACCAAGTGTTAAGACTGTTCAAGTCGTTCAGAACAACACTATGGAAGTTGATCAATACAATAACCCGCCTAAAACTATCCACGTATACGTTGATGGTGGGGATGAGACTAAGGTGGCAGACGCATTGTTTAATTCGGTCTCAGCAGGTGTTCAGACAGTTGGAACCATTCAGAAGAAAATGACTGACAGTGCCGGATTTAGTGGCAATATCATTGCTTTTGATTTTGCGCAAAAGGACACGCTATTCGTGAATATCAGTGCCACAACCAACTTGAATTTTGAAACAACCGGTGTTCAACAAATTCGAGATGCAGTTAATTCGTATCTATCAACTGTGCCAATGGGTGGGATTGTGCGGTTCTCGTATCTGTACAAGTACATCTATGACAACGTGAATGGAATTGATGTTGCAACGGTCATAATCGGTTTATCCGAGGCAGAATTAGCCGCTAAAGATGTTCAATTGGCGCAATTCGCAGTAGCAATAACAAGTGCGGAAAGTATGGTGGTGACGACGAATGAATGATTTTAAAGAGACGTTCCTATCGAAGCTACCAAGCCCTATCGACCGTTATGCAAGTAAGACAGTGGCGTTTGCGGAGTGGTTGCAGGGAATTTTTACTCCAATTACCGATTTGTTCAAAACTATTGTCTCTTTTCGTGAGATTAATAATGCGGGTGGCAAGGCGTTGGACCGCATTGGTGACCAGTTCAATCAACAACGTGGTGAGGCAGATGATGATTTTTATCGCATCATGATCCGTTCTAAGCAGGCGACTAATACAGGTATCACCACTGTCAATGGCTTGCTCGACGTTATATCAAGGTCGCTAAACATCAGCAAGGCTGGCATCACAATTGAGCCTTTGCGTCGTTATGTTGACGGTAAGTTAAACGAAGGCGAACCATTAACATTAAAAATCAGCAATATTCCGCTTGAATGGGCCCGTTCTGACTTCGAACAGAATTATATATTGGATCGTATTAAAAACAGTGTGGCGGCCGGGGTTCGGGTTGATGAGGTTAGCTTCGTTGATAGTTCAAGCACTACGCTCAATATACGGGGTATTGCATCATCAACTTTGACTTATGAAATCGTTGGGGAGGAAGAGAATGGCTAATAAATTTACGAATTTCATCTTCACTACAGAAGGTAAGGACACCATTACACAGGTGTTGGCAGCGAAGAAAGTTGCCGCGAATGCACAGTTATCCATCAATACTGTATACACGTTCGCAACCAAGCTGAGCACGTCGTTGGTCTATACGCAGATTAGCTCACTTGGCCCAAAGCAGACTAAACCAGTTGGAACAGTGACGCCGCAAGATAATGACACAGTTGAGATGCGTATTCAATTGGATAATGCTGATTTAACAACTGGATATAACTTGCAAGGTGTCGCAATTGTTGGTCAGTATAACGGGAACAATTTCGTTCTTGGATACATCAATTCGAATGAAACAACTAATATTCCGCCTTATGACGGTACCCAGGTACAAACGGTGGCATTGGATGTTTCTTTCGCAATTTCAGACAGCAATATTGTGACGATTAACACCCAAACGGCGGGTATGTTGACGGTTGATGATTACAATGCACTGGTTAAGTTGCTCGAAACACGAGTGGCGCCGTTGGCAGTTGATTCTACAGTGGTTCATCTGACAGGTAGTGAAGTTGTTACTGGCATTAAGCAGTTCACTGAAAGAATTGTCGGTTCTGTGACGGGTAACGCTCAAACTGCTGATTATCTTAATGTGCACAATTTAACTGCTGATATTAGCTTAGATACCTTGTCGGATAATGGAAGCTATCTGTCTAAATCAAATACAAAGGTGACGACTGGTAAGCCTAGTGGGACGTCTGAGCTATATACGTTGATTGTTGCGGGCACTATGCAATTGTTTAACGACATGAGCAATGACGCTCTCTATGTACGCAATCGAATTGATAGCAAGACCATGACGTCATGGAAGAAGATTGTTGAAGATGTGGATCAGACTTTAAATGCTAAATACAACTATGCGCAACTGCCAACTGTAAACGGTTCTGGTGTTGCATTGCAATCTGATTTGGCAGCGGAAAC
>NZ_KQ970399.1:50169-52656 GCF_001579105.1 Weissella sp. DD23
TGCACTTGAAGCACAGACACGTTCTGCTGCCGATATTGCGTTTGGTTCTTCGTTGGCAGCAGAAGTAGCAGCGCGTTCTACGGCTGATGCTTCAGTTACTGCTGCTATGAATAAAGAACAAGTTACTCGGTCAACTGCTGATGCATCTATCGTTGCGAATTTAACGACGGAAACAAGTGCACGTTCAGCGGCTGATACCAGCTTGCAAGCCTTGTATAGCGGGCTTAATAGCGATTTTAATGCCGAAATTGCTACACGTTCAGCAGCTGACAGTTTACTGTTAGGCTCAACGGCTGATTTGGCCTCACAAATCGCTAAAGAACGGGATAATCGGGTGTTCAATGACAATTCACTCGCATCCGACATTGCAAGCAACGCTACAAAACGTGACGAATTGTTTGGTTCAATGCTTGATTGGAACATGTCTAATGCCAATTCTATTGCGGCAAATTCGGTAGCGATTAACTCTGTAAATGCAGCAACGATGCACCTTTCGGGTAGCGAGACGATTACTGGACAGAAGAACTTCAAGGGCACTCAAAGTTTCGAAAACCTGAGCGTTTCTGGAACGCTTAATGCAAGCCTATATCAGGGCTATACAACACTGTGGCGAGGCACCCAACCAGCGGTTACTAAAAACACAATGCTGAAGTACACTACCGCAATGCCGACGGGACATGACCGAATTGGTATTATCTTCGGTCCAAATGCTTCTTTTAATTTGCTCATCTTAAATGCTCGCCCATCTAGTGATGTAACTTCAGCCAACGACGGTGGCCAGTACTTTCAATATGCAATCATTGACCCGACTGATACACCGTTTGGAAACAGCGATTATCAGACTAAAAGCCAGATAAATTTACGTTTTGGCTGGGTTTACTTAGGTACAAGCGCATTAAGAATTGTCGGAAATCTGTACAAAACGACCTCACAAATCACAAGCAGTACTGCTTCAATCGACGCCAGTGATGACCTAATTAGAGAGGTATTTAGTTTCAAATCAAACTAGTAGGCATATTGAGCGTTTACGGTCAAATACTCGCCAACTGGTATTGTTCCGGAACTCATATTGATTGTTAGAACACCGGATGTATCAATGATTAACGTGCCAACAAATGCTGATGTTGTAACATCAATCGCTGTTCCATAAGCTGAACCGGTACCCCAAGGAAGTGGAAAATCCTTATTGGTGATTTTCCCAATCTCAGTAGCAATACCATAGTCAACAGCCTTGTTAGTTGTGAATGCGATATAGATTGACACCCAGCCATTCTTAATTCGAATTAGTTGAGATGAACCTGTACCGTTTCCCCAACCAACGGCCTTAGCTGCCGCATTATAAGAAATTTGTGGATCAGTGTTGTATACGGTATTCAATTTACGGCTTTCACCATTCCAACTACCGTTCACCCAGAAATCGCCCTTCGCAGTTAATGGACCAAACACATCTGTGTAACCAGAAACGCTCACGATGATGAAAACACTCAATTCACAAGGTAAATTAATTGAATTCCAAATGAGTTTACTTTTGCGATACTGGTATCACGCAGTCGCAATCCGGAGGTATTAGTAATAACCGATCCAGTTTTCTGAAGCGTCACATTGCTAATAGTTCCGTAGTATGTTCCGGCTTGGGAGAATTTATATCCATCTGGCATAATGCTGTCTGGTATTACATATCCATCTATAGAAGTTGCTGCTGTCACAGACGAATTACTATACGTCAAAACTATTAATGGACCAATTTTTGAGAGGTAAATATTACCGCCGTTATAAGTGACTGAAAAATAGCTAGAACGTCCAAAAATGGCCGTGCCGGTTACTGTCAGGTTTGCGTTACGCTAGGTAGATAGGAGGATTTATTATGACTATCTACGGGTATGCGAGGGTTAGTTCGCAGGGACAAGATTTTGACGGACAAATCGTTCAGTTGAGGCAGTATGGCGCCACAAAGGTGTACAGCGAGAAGTTTACGGGGACAACGGCAAATCGACCGGCATTAAAACGTCTTTTGCGGGTGATTGATGAAGGTGATGTTTTAGTCATTACTAAGCTGGATAGACTGGCCAGGTCAGTTCGAGAAGGGATTAAGGTAATTGACCGGCTGACGGAGAAGGGTATCAAGGTACACGTTTTAAATTTTGGCATGTTGGATGATAGTCCAGCTGGTCATCTGTTGAGAAATATCATGCTGACATTTGCAGAATTTGAGCGGGATATGATTGTAGAACGTCTGGCAGAAGGGCGCGCAAGGGCTAAATCGAATAACCCCAACTACAAGGAGGGACGACCAAAGAGAAAATTAACAAAGAAGCATAGAGAAGCAGTCAGAATGTTGGATGAATTGTCGTACAGAGAGACGGCGCGGCTAACGGGATTAAGCACTGCTACACTGTGGCGTATTAAGAAACAAATGACAGAGGAAAAGAGGGGTGGGAGATTATCTAACGCCACTGAAGTATAGGAGGTGCAATACATGCAATTACC
>NZ_KQ970399.1:52979-61054 GCF_001579105.1 Weissella sp. DD23
GGTAATTGTTCATTTGCGAACTGTCGTTGATGGAAATGCCAAGATGACAACAGTTTTGGATATTGCCGAAAAAGCTGTTGAATGGGCAGAAGACAACTTTGACGGTGGAGCAAAGCAAAAGGCGGAAGCATTAAAGTATGTGTCCGATAAATTGTTGAAGCTAGATAAGGCGCATTTATTCACAGCAAGCGAGATAAATACTGCTATTGAGTGGGCTGTCTTTAAAATGAAAGGAATGGATTAGAGTAGATGAATAAGTATATTAAGTTGGTCGCCGTTGGGGCGGCCTTTTTGTTTGGTGCAACATTCGCTGGAAACGTAACAGTCCATGCTGATTCGCCACGTTATGACATGGTTGATGTGTCAAACCACAATGGACAGATGACAACACCTGAATTCATTGATATGCGTGATGCATACGGTGTTAAGGCGGTTACGACCAAGATTTCAGAGGGTACAACCTATCATGACTGGACTGCGGCTGGAAACATTCGTGCTGCGCAAGAAGCTGGCTTGTACATCAACGGTTATCACTATTTGCATGCAACAACGGTAACTGGTGCGATTGCTGAGGCCAATTATGCTGTGGCTATGGCGCAAGCTGACGGTTTGCCTGTAGGGGCAGTTTTGGTGGCTGATGTTGAAGAACCGGCACAAATGGCAATGGGTGCAAATATGCAAGCTGTTGTGACTGCGTTCGAAAATGAGGTTCAAATTAAGGGTGGGTTCCGTACCACTGCTTATACAATGGGGTCTCATCTTGAAGTAACGCCATACGGTGAAAAGTCATGGATTGCCTCATATCCATTTACACCAACATCAACTCAAAACTGGTATGCTACAGAGCACGGTTGGCAGTTTGATTCAAAGGCCACATTCCGCATGTCACTTGGTGTGTTTGATGTAAATCAGTTGTACGATAACTTCTTTACTGCGGATCAAGCGGTAATCAAGAAGAACCCAGGCGACGGCGCTACAGTATGGTCAAAGGGTGGCGTATGGTACACAGACAAGTCGTTCAAGCACAAGGCTAACGGCATCAAAAAGCACATGGGGGCTTATTGGTCATTTGCAAACGGTAAGCTAATCAAGTCAAACTGGACGCAATCATGGGGGATGTACTACTGGTCTGACGGTGACGGTAAGCTTGTTCAAGGCGAAGGTGACTGGCATGGCTATCACTTTGACTTTGGAACTGATGGAACGTATTTTGCTAAGTCGGCCATGGTTAAGAATCTTGCTTCAGTAATTAAATAAATAGTCAAACTGGTCGTAAAAGACCAATTTGAAAAGCCGGCAAATTGGGAGCAAATTCCTAGTTTGCCGGCTTTTTTACATTTCGACACGACTTGTTGAATATTCATAGAAGTATTAGAATTGAGGTTACTAACTTTTAATTTCCGGAGGGGAAAAGCATGGGTGAAACAATGGCGATTTATATTGACGATACAGGTCAATTACATCCAAATTATAAAAAAGGATCGGTATTTTTGTATGCTGGTTTTTGGACTCCTTATGAAAAAATGGATGAGATAAAGCGGTTTTACGGTGTTTTGAGACGACAAATATTTCATACTTCTCGGGAAGTTAAAGGAAGTCAAATGGATGAAAAAATTAAACTGCAAATTATTCGTCGAATAAAAAATAAATTTCCTGATAATTTTCACCCTATCTTCGTTGCAGTAAAAGTTCCTATTTTGACAATTAATTTTAGTTCTAAACAATCTGTTCAGTTGCATAAAAACTATTTGCTACGTCGTTTCGTAGAGACTGCGATTCAAGATAAACGGGCGAAGTGTGGTGATAGATTCGATCATGTTCATGTGTATATTGATGATCAGAGCAAGACACGTTTGCACAATCGCGATAGTTTGGGACGTTATTTAAATAAAAGTGCTAAACATATGTATTTTTGGAATAAATATCAAAAAACATCAGCTGCAAAATTTACGGTATCTTATGAGGATTCCCAATATGACAATGGTATTCAATTAGCGGATGTGCTGGCAAATACGAAAGGACATTATTATAACGGGACAGTAAAGTCAACTTTGGTACAAGATAGGTTTAAATCAATAGGTATTGACGCTCCCCTTAAGTTACCGAAGAATTGGACACATTAGGGTTGCAATTTAAGTGGGTACATTGTACTATGTTGTTACAGGCTTATGCCTGATAAATAGTGGCAAGCTATTTTAATAGTCAGAACCAGGTTCCTTTCCACTGTTGCATACATAATTAAAAATCCCGTCTAGCCTAAGTGCAACTGTACTTAGGCTAGACGGGATTTTTTTGTTTAAAACAAATATGCTAGTAATTATGGGTTGTATACATTAAACTAATGAATGCGGTTTAACCAGCCGTAAAAGATTTTTAAGGAGCCGACAGTGCGACTTATAAATTTTTCTTTTTTCATTGATTAAGCGAAAGTTTAATTATAACCATACTTAAGCGCTCATATTATTACGAGCGTTTTTTTACGGCCAAAACTTTATCTGACTAGTATGAATGGTCCATTTAAGAATCGTAAGGAGCTGTCAGAGCGTGTTTTCGATAGCATTTAGACAAATTCTTCTACATCAGGTACGTCCCATGACCACTCATGCTCAACCGCATGCCAATTTCCAGTTGCAGCAGAAGGACCAATTTTAGTTGCTAGTTCGATCCAAGTCTTAACGTCGAAAAGAGTTGGCCGGAACATTGCCTTAGCAGTTGCCTCGGTGTAATCTTCCCAAACTAGTTCGTTCTCTTCTAGCAAGGGTTCAACAATTTCTCGGTGCAAATTAATGTAAGCTTGCTTAGAATTAAATCCGTTAGCCACAAGTTCGTTAAACTTTCCTACATATAAAATACGCTCATCTTCTGTTTCTGATTTCAAGAAATTATTCAGTCGTTCAATCCAGTGGGTGGTTTCTGTCATGTTAACTTTCTCCTATTTCTGTTAGATTAAAGTTAATTTTACACTAACCCACTATAGTTAGAAACAAGTAATTTTGTAGCACAGATTATAGCGCTATTTGTAGCACTACTTGTAGCACTTTTCTGCAAAACCTACATAAATGGGGGTGAATGTACAAATCTTAATTTGCGTAAAAACCCCGGTGTATAAGCGTATGTTTTACTCTGTTTTTTATAAAATGTCCCCCAGATTCATTGATATAACGAAAATAAAGCTCTGAAAGTCTTGATTTAAAGGCATTTCAGGGCTTTTATTTTTTGCTTTGTAGCACAATCACGTCTATCGTAAGCAAGATAGCATTTTTGCCACAAATCCGTTAGGTTAAACCTTGCAATGTGTTAAGTTTACCTTTATTATAAATATATAACAGAATACTTGTGCGACGTGGTCACAGGCATTTTTTAAAATTTAAACATAACGAATGATAATACATAGAAAAAGGTGAACAAGATGGCATCATCAGAAGGTAAGGCAATAATGGGGCGCAACATTAAGCGTCTCATAAAGCAACGAGAAATTACAGCGGCACGATTGGCTGAAATCGTTGGTGTATCAACGGCGACAATTTCTGATTGGTCGAACGGTAAGACGTATCCCCGCATCGATAAAATTGAAGCAATGGCTGATTACTTCGGGGTATCAAAATCAGACTTAGTTGAGGATCCAGACAAGGTGTCGACAGCGGTAGCCACTGACGAGCCGGTCTTGATGGCAGCACACTGGGGGTTGGATATTTCGGGCTTGCCTGATGAAGATCGTCATCGTGTGATTGATCGGGCGAAAGCTTATATCGAAGGATTAATTGCAGACTACGAGGATCGGAATGCGAAGTAACGATTACGATGAGTTGTTGATGCGCGTTGAGCAAGATTTGGTGGCCCATGGTCTAGAAGCGGTTGTCTTAGATACAATGCCATTGAAAGAAAATTCCGGTCTTGATGGGGTGGCGTATCTGAAGGGAAATAAGGCTTACATTTTCATTGATAAAACCTTGGCAACGTTTGATAAGGCGCGGACCTTAGTTGAGGAATATCATCATGCAATTTCAGATCTTGGTGATCATTTGGACTATGACGCTGTGCGTGCACATAATAATGAGGTGAGCGCCCGTGAAGAGGTGATTGCCTACATGACATCACCGGAAGATTTAGTGCGGGTAGCCCACTATCACGAAGACGAACCGTTTGCTGCGTGGATGCTGACTGAGCATTTGGGTTACCCAGCTGATTTTGCTGAGGAAACGGTTGCGTACTATCGGCGTCGTGGCTTGATTCCAGGGTAGACACGACGACAGATTATTTTTTTAAGAAAAGACGGTAGTAGAACAATGGCATTACCATCAAACCAGCGCAATGGCATGCATTTTCAATCAATGGTGTCAGGAGTTGCAAAAGATAAGCAAAAAGCAGTGAAGTATGTCCAAAAGGGTGCTACTCGCCGGGATATGCTTGAATTGATTAATGCTTTCAATGCAGCGCATCCCATGGACCGCATTAGTTATCGTTAGGAAAAACCTAACAAAACACTTGCAATTAACTTTTACCTAACCTATAATAAATAGTGTCCTAGTTAACAGGGATTATGTTGATTAGGACTTTTATTAACTAATGGGGTTAGGTTTAAGTTAACCGAGTGGGAGGATGGATATGACCATTAATGTATTTGCAGGAGCTGTTGTATTTGCAATTTTAGTAATCATTTGGATTGGGATGATGTCAGTGGCGTCACTGGTAGAATACTTGATGTCACGCCGTTGGGCAGCTATCTTCCGTGGCTTGGGTCGGATTGTACGTTATGGATTTGCCCGTCTTGGTGGTGCTGATCAGCAGGAAGCGCACCGACTAGTTTTACAAAAATAAGGTATCAATATAGGCAATCAGTTCAGTGAGACTGATTGCTTTTTTTGTTCACAATTTAGGAGTGTTTCATCACAAATTGTCCCAAAATAACCAGCATTCCCTTGTTATTCTATCAAAGAAGAGAAAAGGGAAGGTTGAGACCATGATGAAACGATTGGTTTTATTGATTGTGGCGAGTTTCTCGCTGACAATGGCATTCGGTACGGTAACTGGTTATGGGGATGACGCAGCAACATTACCAATTGCACAAAATAGCAAGGCATCAGATAAAAATACAATTATTGCGGCGTATGTCGATGCCCTTGAAGAAATTGATTTGATGCGTGATCGCTTCAAGGCTGAGACCGATGTGGTTGACTGCTTAAAGAAAGCGGATCATCAATTGAGTGATCACCTCACACAAACTGAGAACGGACTACTGTCTGCCGAACAGTCGGCGTACCAGTATGTCGCTGACTACATTTTTTTGATTCATGAGGTGCGGTTACTGACTATTTTTAATGATGATAAGGATGGTTGGGCTGATAAGTTAAAGAGTGAGGAAGATATCCTACAAACAAATTTGCATGATTTTCAGGCCTTAAATGATCCATTTACGTTGCAAGATTTGATTCATATGGCAGACTATCAATTAATTAATGATGCTTTGACCGAAGAGGAGGTTGTGAAAGCTTCTTCAATTTCTTTATCAGCGAATGAAGAACGATCATTGATTGATATGACGGGAACGTGGTTTGCAGTTATTGGCACAGTGACGGTGTTAGTTGTACTGACGTTAATTGAGTTGCACACAAGTGTCATGTCAACCGTATTTCGGCGGACAAAGCGACGGTTACTAAGTAAAGTCAAATAAGACAAAAACGACTAAACCGAGGTTTAGTCGTTTTGTATTTGAGACAATGTAAAGTTGAGCTTTTTTTAGGTTTAAGGCGTATAATAGATGTATCGATTAAATAAGATATTTGATGGTGACATCAGGTGGTTATTTGGGTCGGTTCGTAATGAACGGCAACGTTTGTTGCGGTGTTGAAAGCGCGTTGTTACAATTGTTTGCGAAACTTTATGCAAAGTCGTATAATAAACAACGTAAAAACGTTTACAAAGAATTTCTGGGAGGAATCTTAATAATGACTGTTAAGATTGGTATCAACGGTTTCGGCCGTATTGGTCGTTTGGCCTTCCGTCGCATCCTTGAGTTGAAGGATACTGCGGACGACATCGAAGTTGTTGCAATTAACGATTTGACTAACCCTGCTATGTTGGCATACTTGTTGAAGTATGACTCAACGCACGGTACTTTGCCAGTTGATGTTTCAGCTGACGAAGACGGTATCATCGTTGATGGTAAGAAGATCCGTGTTTACGCTGAGCGTAACGCGGCTGACTTGAAGTGGGTTGCAAACGATGGTGTTGAAATCGTTTTGGAGTCTACTGGATTCTACACTTCAGCAGAAAAGTCACAAGCTCACTTGGATGCAGGTGCTAAGAAGGTTTTGATTTCAGCTCCAGCTGGAAACATCCCAACGGTTGTCTACGGTGTTAACCAAGACACGTTGACTGCAGACGATCACATCGTATCTGCTGGTTCATGCACGACGCAATCATTGGCTCCATTGGCAAACGCCTTGGACAAGGAATTTGGTATCGAGATCGGTTTGATGACGACGGTTCACGCCTTCACTTCAACGCAAATGATCTTGGACGGTCCTAAGGGATCAAAGTTCCGTTCAAACCGTACTGCTTCAGCAAACACGATTCCTCACTCAACTGGTGCCGCTAAGGCTATCGGTTTGGTTGTTCCTTCTGTTGCTGGTAAGTTGGACGGTCACGCACAACGTGTTGCTGTTGTTGACGGTTCTGTTACTGAGTTGACGACTGTTTTGTCAAAGACTGTTACGGCTGAAGAAGTTAACGAAGCTGTTAAGAAGTACACGAACGACTCATTCGGTGTTAACGAAGACGAGATCGTGTCATCAGACATCATTGGCGACACACACGGTGCTGTGTTTGACCCAACTTTGACTAAGGTTATCACTGTTGGTGATAAGCAATTGGTTCAAACTGCTGCTTGGTACGACAACGAGTACGGTTTCACTTCAAACATGATCCGTACTTTGTTGCACTTGGCAACTCTCTAATTGCTAATTTCTAGCAGATAGAGTAAAAACAGGTGGTTTAGGCATACTAAACCACCTGTTTTTTGTTATAATAGACTTATTGAAGTAATTTAATTATATACACAGAAAGAAGGACTTTTCCCATGGCTAAGTTGACTGTTGAAGACTTGGAGTTGAAGGGTAAGAAGGTTTTGATGCGTGTAGACTTTAACGTTCCTTTGAAGGAAGAGAACGGTGAAGTTGTTGTCTCAAACGACAACCGTATCGTAGCTGCATTGCCAACTATTAAGTACGTTTTGGAGCAAGGTGGACGTGCAATCTTGTTCTCACACTTGGGTCGTATCAAGAGTGAAGATGACAAGAAGGGCTTGTCAATGAAGCCTGTTGCACAACGTTTGGCTGACTTGTTGGGTCAACCTGTAACTTTCGTTCCTGCTACTGAAGGTAAGGAATTGGAAGATGCCGTTGCTGCATTGGAAGATGGTCAAGTTTTGATCTTTGAGAACACACGTTTCGAAGACGTTGTTAACGGTGAAGAAGTTAAGCGTGAGTCAAAGAACGATCCTGAGCTTGGTAAGTACTGGGCTTCATTGGGTGATGTCTTTGTTAACGATGCGTTTGGTACTGCACACCGTGCCCACGCTTCAAACGCAGGTATCGCAGCTAACATTGCGCAAACTGCTGCTGGCTTCTTGATGGAAAAGGAAATCAAGTTCTTGGGTGGTGCCGTTGAAAACCCAGAGCGTCCATTCGTTGCTATCATCGGTGGTGCTAAGGTTTCAGACAAGATTACGATTATCGAAAACTTGTTGAAGAAGGCTGACAAGGTTATCGTTGGTGGTGGAATGGCCTTTACGTTCGATGCTGCTAACGGTAAGGCTATTGGTAACTCATTGTTCGAAGAGGACAAGGTTGCGTTGGCTAAGCAATTGATCGAAGAAGCTGGCGACAAGTTGGTCTTGCCAGTTGACGCCGTTGCTGCTGACAAGTTTGCTAACGACGCTGACACTTACATTGCTGAAGATGGTATCAAGGATGGCTACATGGGTCTTGATGCTGGTCCTAAGTCAATTGAATTGTTCAAGTCAGTTTTGGCAGATGCTAAGACGGTTGTTTGGAACGGACCTATGGGTGTGTTCG
>NZ_KQ970399.1:61446-64464 GCF_001579105.1 Weissella sp. DD23
ACTTTGCCAAGGGAACTTTGGCTATCGGTGAAGAATTGGTTAAGGTTACTAAGGAGAACGGTGCAACGACTATCGTTGGTGGTGGTGATTCAACTGCCGCTGTTCAACAACTTGGTGTTGCTGACCAATTGAGCCACATCTCTACTGGTGGTGGTGCTTCATTGGAGTACTTGGAAGGTAAGACTTTGCCAGGTATCGCAGCTATTTCAGAAAAGGACTAATTTTTAGTCACTAAGATAGTTATTTAGAGGTTTAAACGTACATGTGACGTTTAAACCTCTTTTTTGTGTGGGGGCAGTCGCCGAATAGCTTAAAATGTGGTATATTATTCCAAAGAGTAATAATTAAGAGGATCTATTATGGATATCCGTAAATTTGAAGTGTTTCTGGATTTAGCGAAAACATTAAGCTACACGGAAACAGCAGAACGATTGTTTACGACACAAGGAAACATTTCAAAACAGATTTTGTCTTTAGAGAAAGAATTGGATGTTAAGTTATTTGAGCGCAGTCATCGCATGATTAAGTTGACGGAAGCCGGAGATATCGCAGTCATCTATGCCAATAAGATTATGTCTGAGTACGAGGCAATGCGACAGACACTACTGCAGCACGCTGATGCGGCTGATTTTGTCCTAAATATTCACGCCATTCCGTCGGTATCAAATTACCGTGGTTTTGAAATGATAACAGCATTTCATAAAGCCCATCCCGAAGTGGAGCTTCATTTGTCTGAAGTTCACGGGGACCACGTCATTATGTCGCTGGGTAATGGGCAGAGTGATATCGTATTCGGTCGTGACTTTGGTGATTTTGGCGATGATTACGAAACCGTTGTCACCGAGGAGGATTCGTTTGTGTGCATTTTGCCTGCGGATCATCCACTCGCTCAAAATGAGGTTGTTAATCTAACTGATTTGCAGAATGAAGACTTTTTGCTACTGGGACGAGAAACGTTAATTTATGACCATGTGATGAGCTTGGCTAAAAAAGCTGGTTTTGTACCGCATGTTGCTTATGAAGGACAACGTATTGATATTATTATGAATATGGTAGCCAGCGGTATGGGCGTCTCGATCATGATGGAAAAGAGTATTGATTTGCCACCTAATGGCACAATCGTTAAGCGGCATATTGACATTAGTGATGCAAGCGAAATGTCATTTATTCGTAAGGCGAATGTTCGCCATACAGAAGCGGCAAAACTCTTTTGGGAATTTATTCAGAAATAAAACAGACAAGCGCTCTTCACGATCCAAGAAACTTGTGATTGCAGGGCGTTTTTTTGTAACGTAATTATTTCCTAAGTGGACGGTTATTGGGCAAACTGACGAGGCGACATTTGATACAATAGGATTACTTAAATTCAAGACAGGAGTGTGGGCATGGTAATTGAGCATTGGTTAAATATTGCGGTCGTTATCTTACTAGTGTTAAATACGCTGGGAGCGATTGTAACGGTGTTCCGCGATAAAACACGGGATATCACCACAGTATGGGCTTGGATGCTGGTTTTGCTACTATTTCCGGTGTTTGGATTTGCGTTTTATTTCTTCTTTGGGCGGAAGTTATCAGACAAACGCATTTTTGATATTCGGACGCAACGAGTCATGGGGATTGACCGGATAGCGAAAAAGCAGAAACAGGAAATGAAGCGGCTTGAGGATAACGAGTACCGTGAAGAGCAAACTTTTGTCCGGCTATTTTTAAATAACGAACAAGCCATTTTTACAAATGAAAATGATGTCGAAATTTTTACTGATGGGCATGAAAAATTTGCGCGTTTATTTGCGGATATTGAAAACGCGACGCATCACATTAACATTGAATATTACACAATTTATGATGACCAAATTGGTAATGAACTAGTTGATTTGCTGACTAAAAAGGCGCAAGAAGGGGTTCGTGTGCGAGTTATCTTTGACGCATGGGGATCTGGTGGCCGGCATAACAAGATGTACCAACGGTTACGCGATGCGGGTGGCCAAGTTGAGGCCTTTTTGATGGCGCGTTGGCAAATGTTTTCATTGCGAGTGAACAACCATGATCACCGTAAGCTGGTTATCATTGATGGTAATATTGGCTACATCGGTGGATTTAATGTTGGGGACCAATACTTGGGACGCAAGCCAAAATTTGGGCATTGGCGTGATACCCATTTGCGTGTTGAAGGGGATGCAGTCTTGGCTATGCAGAGCCGTTTCTTTATGGATTGGAACGCGACAACGGTGACTGAAAAGTTACAATTTTCAGAGGATTACTTTCCAGATACCACAGTAGCAGGTGGCGTTGCAATGCAAATTGTCTCGTCGGGACCTGAATCAGATGCCAAGCAAATTTATCAAGGCTACCTCCACATGCTGGCGATTGCACAAGAAAGCATTACCATTCAGTCGCCGTACTTTATTCCAAACCAGGCGATTATGGATGTCCTGTCGGTTGCGGCCCGGTCTGGTGTTAAGGTACGAATCATGATTCCGGGGATGCCAGACCACGCGTTTGTTTATCGGGCAACGCAATATTATGCGCACCAGATGGTGAAGGCAGGGGCCGAAGTTTATACATATGATAACGGCTTCTTACATGCAAAGACCCTGGTGATTGATGATAAGGTGGTTTCAGTTGGTAGTGCGAATATGGATATCCGATCTTTCGCGTTGAATTTTGAAGTGAATGCTTTTATGTATAGTCGTGATGTGGCTCGACAGATGAATGATATCTTCGCTGAAGATCTGAAACACGCAACGAAATTGACCCGGCAATACTTCAGTGAACAATCGCTTTGGTTACGTTTCAAGCAAATGTTCTCACGTTTGTTGGCACCAATCTTATAATTGAAACCGCTTGCAATGGGATGTTAAGCGCGTTACAATGACGACATAACACGATGAGGGGAACTAAATTATGTCTGAAGAGCGTACATTAGTATTGATCAAGCCGGACGGCGTGGCACGTGGTTTGATGGGGGAAGTGTTTTCTCGGTTGGAGCGAAAGGGCTACCGAATCACAGATATGCGA
>NZ_KQ970400.1:0-1580 GCF_001579105.1 Weissella sp. DD23
AGCTATTTTCTCAAACAAACCATATAGTGGTTCTTCGCCCCACTTGTCAAAGTAATAGTCACGATATGTGTAAAGCAGATTTTCACGTGCTAAAAGTAGTGAATCACCACTCCACTCGAACCCAAAACTCGCTTTGTATGCTTCTTCGGCAAGTCTCTGCCACTCAGCTTTGTCAGAAACTTCTAGGTTGATACGCTTCATTTTTCGGTCGACAAACCCAACACGGTCAGCGATAGGGATCGTATCACCAGTTTCCATGTCGTATCGTGATGCCATGTAAGGAGCCTCACCCGCGGTTATTTCCAGCCAACGACGTTTGGTATACGTTTCCAAGTCATCATTTTCGTATTGCTTATTCACCTCTGAATTCTGCATATCAACAATCCAAGTCGGCGTAAAAACTTCCGCCTTAGTCTTAGTTCGTTCCTTTTGAAGCTCCCTCGTCTTTAACGCACGAGGTTTAATAATGCCATCTGAAAGGCCAGTAATAAGGTCTGGCTTTATTTGAGCGGTTGGCGCATAGTCCTTAATACCATAACCAAGATAATTATCGTTCGCCCAAATAATATTTCGCCGTGTCTTAGCATCAGATGTAGTTCTATCCACAAGTAAAATATCTAAGATATCTGGCATCGTCTCCTTAATTACATTTTCCTGAATGTCACTTGAGGTAACTGGATCGATGGGTCGCATTTCATTAGTAATTTTCATTTTTTTGCGGCGCCGTTGACCGGCACGTTCCTCCACATTAATTATCAAGGTATGTCAACATACTATATCTTTCATTTTACCATTACATTGCAAAAGTAGGGTTTTGTTCATATAGTAATGTAAACAAATAAATAATAAAAGAAAAAAGCCCCAAAATGAGGCTTCCAAAAGTGTATACAAATTTAAATTAAAATTCATTATATATATTTTTTAATATCAACGTTCAACCGTCAAAATCAACTTACCGTGCACGCCACCCTGTTGCAGACGTGCATAATCCAACCGCACATTATCAGCGCTCAATGGTAATTCGCTATCAATCACACTGATAAAGCGACCACTGCTCAAACGATCCAACAAAGTCTGAACCGTTTCACCACTCGCTTGGTTAAAGAAATGAACAAAACGTGGATCACGATGTGAACGCGATACAATCGACAAGACATGACCATTTTGCTTAGTAGCCTTAAATGAGGCCGCCAACACCCGATCTGAACCGACCGTATCGTAAACTGCATCATACACAGCCCCGTTAGTCGTAACATCATCCGTCTTATAATCAAAGACCGTCACTTGCGGGAACTTCTCGCGCAACATTTGTAAGCCCCAGCCACTGGCCGTGGCGCTCACTTCGGCACCAGCATCCAGTGCGGCCTGAATTGCCATTAATCCAACTGAACCCGAGCCACCGTGAACCAGAACATGTTGGCCAGCCTTAACTTGCAATCCGCGGACAATGCCACTGTATCCAGTTTGGCCACCGAGCACAACCGACACCGCGGCCGCGTATGTCACATTATCAGGAATGTGTGCCGCCAATCGCTCCGGCACTAATACTTCTTCTGCGTAGGTTTCACCGCCACGGACAT
>NZ_KQ970400.1:2157-4459 GCF_001579105.1 Weissella sp. DD23
CTTCTTCTGCGTAGGTTTCACCGCCACGGACATTAGCGGCCAACCGATCACCAACCTTGAAGCCACGAACATTGCGACCAACCGCAACAACATCCCCAGCCACCGACGAACCCAAAATCATGCCATCTCGACCGCCACGGCTACCGCTCCCAATCTTAATATCAATTGGATCCACTGCAACCGCGCGTGTCTTAACCAAAATTTCATCAGCTGACACCTTCAAATCACGGACCTCTGCATCAACTAATGAATCGAAATCACCTAACCGATTTAGTACAACTGCCTTCATGTTTCTTGCCTTCTTTTCTTATTTACGAATAGTGTACACCTGCCCAAAATAGGTGGCGTAAAAATGGCCCTTAATCGGCATCAATCGTTAATTGACGCGCCTCAGGGTTCAAAACATGCTGATTAGTTAACTCTTCAATCGTCGCAAACAGCACGCCTTCACGTATACCTGACTGCGAGAAGATGACCTTATTACTATCGATAATCGTCAATAACGTCACAATTGGCAAAACGCCCCCGATAATAATATCGCCACGAGCCTTCGACAGACCACGAATTCCAATGCGCTCCGCCTTGTTATCACCCAACAACTCAGCAAAAATATCATCGACCTCGTCCTTAGTCATTTGATAACCGTGCACGGGTAAGTCCAACTGATTACGACGGTGACGCATAATCTTAGCCAACGTTCGGTTAGATCCACCGATTGCAATAATCGGCAAGTTCACCGCATTTGCTAACCAAGCAATATCATGGAAATATTTATTCGTCGCCGTCAATGCGTTGAACAAACTCTTCGCACTAACCAGGTCTTTCTCCAAGTGGGCTTCCGTAATATTGACGGCCCCGATTGGTACACTGATTCGTTGCACCATCTTACCGGACTTCACTAAAATCATTTCAGTCGACGCCCCACCGGTATCCAAAATCAGCGCATCATTAACCGGTAACGAATTCATAACGCCTTTGAAGTCATACACCGCTTCCTGATCGCCTGAAATCACGGTCAAGTCAAAGCCCATCGTTTCTTTAAAGCGCGCTAAAAACTCCGCTTGATTGCTGGCCTGACGTACAGCAGCCGTTGCAACGGCCCGCACGTGTACCTGTTCATCAAATGTCGTATAAATTTCTTTAAATTCAGCCAGTGCCACCATTGTCCGGTCAATCGCATCCGGTTGAATCACTTTCTCATCGCCCATCCCCGCTGACATTCGCACCATTTCTTGACGGCGGTCTAATACTTCATATGACCCATCTGCATTAATGCGATTGACCATCATGCGAACCGAGTTTGAACCAAGATCCAAAATTGCTAATGTAGGCATAATCTCTCTCCTCCAGTTTTAGTCGTTTTCATTTTCAGCTGCGATTAATAAGCGTTCTTGCACCGGTACCGGATCTGAATCCGCCTGTAACTTACGTCGGACATACCGCCCATTACGGGTTTTATTGAAGCTTTGCGCGCGGTCTGCCCACATCTGCCGGAAAATTTTACGAATACGGTGTTTCAACGCCGCATCGTGAATTGGAAACAGCAGTTCTACGCGCCGGTCAAAGTTACGAGGCATCGCATCCGCAGACGCCAGATACACCGTCACATCCTCTTTGTCCCGTTTAAACAGATAAATCCGTGAGTGTTCGAGTAACCGCCCAACAATTGAACGGATTTGGATATTCTCACTCACATTCGGCAGGTTCGGCATCGCTGTTGCAATCCCCCGGACCAGCAAATGAATGTGCACCCCGGCTTGGCTCGCGATATACAACCGTTCAATCAACTCCTGGTCCGAAATGGAATTCACTTTGAACCAGATTTCGGGGCGTTTACCAGCATCGGCTGCGACAATCATTTCATCAATCTGTTCAATCAAGGTCGCCCGCAACATATTTGGTGCAATTCGAATGTCAGCCAGTTCTTGCGGTTGTGATGCTTGCCCCGTCACATAAGCAAACACACGCCGGACATCAGCCGCCATGTGCTCATCAGCAGTAAACAAACCAAAGTCCGTGTAAAAGTGAGCCGTCTTATCGTTGTAGTTACCCGTTCCCAAATGAACAATCGTGCGACCGTCACGGACAACATAGGCCATCTTGGCGTGGACTTTCATCGCTGGAAAACTTGTAAATACGGTCACGCCAGCAGCTTGTAGTGTATCGACCAATTTCAAGTTGTTTGGTTCATCAAACCGGGCCTTAATCTCAACTAGCGCCACCACGTGTTTACCCTCCTGGGCTGCTTGCGTGAGCGCCGCCACAATTGGTGAATCATGCGACACCCGATAAATAGAAATGC
>NZ_KQ970400.1:4825-5899 GCF_001579105.1 Weissella sp. DD23
GTCATCATGCGCGGCCCGCTGGAAGAAATTCAACACAGCGTCATAACTGTCATACGGATGATGCACAAGGTAATCCTGCGCCACAATGTTATCAAAAATATCAGCCCCTGCCAGCGCCTTCACCTGGTGTGGCCGGTATGGGTGATAATGCAAGAAGGCAAACTCAGCAGCTTGGTCCTCCTGCTTCAATAAGTCATTTAATTCAGTCACAAAATCATACGCCAGTGGGCCCTTAACCTTAAAGACGTGAAGCCGGTCAACGCCCAAAACCTGCTGCAAATGGCGTTTCAATTCGGCTGGCATTTGCGCCGAAACCGTTAAATTAATTGCTGGCGCCGTCGCCCGTTTATTAACCTCTGCTTGAATGGCATCCACCACATCAGTCGTTGACTTTGGCAAAATAGGCATGCTCATATCTTGCAAGATACGGAATTGATACACCTGCTTATCAGCCAAGTCAGTCGCTAAATCGGCAATGTACGTCGTCATGACATCGGTCGTCGTGACAAAGCGGCTGTTAGGTCCCGGCACGCGGATAAATCGTGGTGTCGTCGCTGGCAAGGCAAATGTCGTCCAATCGGCATCCCCCGTATGACCAACGACATAGTTAATCGTCCCGTTGGATACTTCTGATAGACTGGTCGCGTCCATTGTCTTTAAGGTCAACTCTGGCTGAATCGTCTGCTGAAAAATCCGGCGGACCGCTGCCCGGTCATGTGCCTTTAAATCCGCCACCGGCAAAATCGGTAAATGCACATTGCTCAAAGCAACTTTCAAAGCTTCATAACTCTGGTATTGGTGCCGCAACTGTTTGCGAATGGCATGACGTACCGCGTTCATTTGTTGTTGTGGCGTCATGCCCGCCGGATCCTTCTTATCATCCCCAGCTTGAATATCACGAATCAAATCCGCCATGCGGACCATGTACCATTCATCAAAATTGCTCTGCGTGATACTTAAAAAGTTTGCTCTTTCCAAAAGCGGCTGGCCCGCATCTTGACTCAGCGCCAAAACCCGTTCATTAAAGGCCATCCAGCTTAACTCACGATTCATAAAATCGTGGTGTGTTAAAAA
>NZ_KQ970400.1:6025-11406 GCF_001579105.1 Weissella sp. DD23
GAGTGACCAAATTATACGCCTAATCGGTCCCAATTCTCCAGTGAAAATGAGAGAAAAATGACAAAGCGTGCAAGAATGTTACAACTTGCACGCTTTGATGATTAATTAATCTTTACTTGTGGGTTCAATAGGCCCATTGGATCCAATAAGGCTTTGATTTGGTGTTGCAAATAATCCGTCTCCCCGAGTTCATAATTGTTCCACTGATTTTTCTGCAAACCAACCGCGTGTTCACCTGAAATCGTCCCACCACGGCGAATCGTTTCCTTGAACATATCGCTAATTGCTTCCGCTGCACCAGCTGGTGGCTCGGTCACATTTTGGTCCCAAACAATTGACGGGTGGACGTTACCATCCCCAGCGTGCCCAGCAACATATAACTCAAGACCATACTTCTCGCCCAGTGACGTGATGTAATCCATCATGCCGGCCATTTGTGACAACGGCAAGGCCATGTCTTCCATGACGTGGTTCTTATCCTTGAAAATAGCTGGCAACATATCCTGGCGCAACTTAAGCAATGCCGCTGCCTGCTCAGGATCATCCGTTACCTGAACGTCAAAAGCACCATTCGCCGTCAACGTTTGCTCACTAATGTTGAGAATTTCAGGTGTTGAGAAATCCAGCTTGAAAATCAGCATCGTCGCGTGTTTGTCAGCGTAGTGCGTGCCTTCAAAACGGTCCAAAGCAGCCACAGTTGCTGCGTCGAGCGCTTCCAGCATGGTTGGGTAGACACCTGAACGACGCAAGGCCCCGGTTCCCTTAGCTAAATCAGCCATATCCTTAAAGAACGCAATCCCAGTTAAGGGCGTCCCTACTGGAATTGGACTCAGCTTGACGGTGATTTCAACAATCACACCTAGCGTTCCTTCCGACCCAACAAACAATTGTGTCAAATCATACCCAAACGCCTGCTTCAGCGTACGGCCACCTAACGTCACTAAACGGCCATCCGCAAGCACAACCTTCACACCAAGAATATTATCCTTGGTGACGCCATAACGCACGGAACTCATACCACCAGCGTTTGTTGACACATTACCACCAATACTACTGATGTTCTTTGAGCCTGGGTCAGGCGCGTAGAAGAAACCAACTTCACGGGCAGCTTTATCCAAATCGTTGTTAATTACCCCTGGCTCAACAACTGCTACAGAGTCATCGGGATTCACTTCCAAAATATGGTTCATGCGATCAAGTGACAAAATCACCGCACCTGACCGGCCTCGTGATCCGGATACCACACTGGTACCCGTTGCCTTGGTAATAACCGCCAAGTGGTACTGACGGGCTACGGCCAATACCGCTTGCACATCTGCAATCGTGGCCGCTTCAATGACGGCGAGTGGTAGGATTACTTGGTCAACCACTGAATATTGATCATCACTATACTTATACAATGTGTCTTGATCAGTTAAGACATCACCAGTTACGACCTGCGTTTGCAAAGCCGCAATAATATCCTGGTTCGAGAACGCTGCAAAATTAATCGACATCACTTCGACCTTCCGTTTCTCAGCTAGTGTGTATGTTACGCTTACATCTTAACTCGCTTACTAAAAATAAATGCAAAAGTCCGGTATTGTGGTGACACCAGAACTAACCATCCTCATTAATGGTAATTTCTCAGAGATTTATAAATGTATTCTCCCGCCAGAATTACAGACATCATCAGTTCCCCCAGAGGCAAAAATTGCTTTACGGGGGGATTTTTTTGTTCTGAGAGCCCAATCAATAAATCGTCATAATTATCTGATACCTTTTATGCAAATACGATAGAAATAAAATTTTCTCTATTGCATTAAACACGTCCAGATAGGATCGACGTTAAAAGCTGCAAAAGGAGTCTTTGTTTTGGAAAAAGCAAAAGAAAAAAAGGTTCTTGGTATCATTGCATTGATTATCGCCATTTTCGCGCTGATCTTATCTTGGGTACCAATTGTAAATAATATAGCAGCCATTTTTGCTGTTCTTGGTATCATATTGGGTGTTATTGCACTTGTGATTAATCGCAAGAATAAAAAGACAATTGCACTCATCGCGACTATTCTGTCAGTTTTATCAATCATAGTTGTATTAGCTACTCAAGGTTTGTACTCGAAAGCGATTGATGATGCCACTGGGAAATCAGACAAAAATGTCACCTCAACCGCTTCTTCAACTGCTTCATCAGAGAAGAAAGACGATACCACAAAGAAAACTTTCAAATTGAGCGAGACCGTTAAACAGCAAAACGGACTGGAAATTAAGGTCAACAATGTTAAATTCACGCAAGGAACCGAATACACAACGCCGAAAGCTGGTACTCAGTTTATCCTAGTGAACGTTACTCTTAAGAACACGGGAAATAAATCTGTCAGCTATAACCCGTATGACTTTAAGCTCGATGATAATGGCAATCAAACGGATATGAATTCTTATGCCGGTAGTGATGAACAGGGAAATCCCGTCGTATCAGATGATTTACATTCAGGTACTTTACAACCTAACGCAACCGTTTCAGGAACCTTGGTTGGTGAAGGAAACCCTGAAAATGACATTAAACTTGCTTCTGTCGACTACGATGGCGAAATCAACTGGACAATTAATTTGAAATAGCTATCTCTCATCCATTAATTTAGATGCAAAATTTTCATCAGCGATTACTCCTAGAATTCTCACATCCAATTGATACTCTAAAGGAAACATTTGGAGGGCATCAGAATGGTAGTAACTTGCGAAAATTGCGGTAGTGAATTCAACACTAACGACTTAAACCCTAGTTTTAGCCTGGGAAGATGATAACAATGAGTTCCCATATTGGACGTGTCCAGACTGTGAATACAACAATTTTGTTTACGATTTGGATGATAACTAAAATGAGCGCACAACCCGATTTCTGAGGTTGTGCGCTCATTTTTTATGTTTCAATCAGTTTGTTAATTGCACCAAGCTCAGCAATCAACGGTCCAAGTTGTTTCATCCGGGGTCGCCGTGTTATTCACGCCATCTGAGACAAATTCAGCCCGAATATTTTTGGCCTCCCGAATAAGTTTAACGAGTAGTCCGCCAATTTTGATAAACAAGCGTAGCAACTTCACAACTTTTTCTAAAGCGGCCGTGTTCAAGGTCATCGCCGCCATCCCCAATTGGGCATTGTATGTCGTGGTCGCATTTTTCTGAACCCGTTCGTCATTGAAAAATGCCCACATGACATCGTTCGCTTCCCCACGCGTCACAAACTTGCCGAACTTGTGATCCAAAGCAAATGCCAATTGCTCTTTCGAGTGAATGACCGGGTTGCCAGCATCATCCAAAACAACATCGTCAAGTAACGTCATATTTTTACCATGTGCAAATCCAAGCCCTGAAACAGCCAGACCGCTTAAATCCGGCTGATGTTGTGCTTGCTTTAATTTTTCTAACTCAGTTGGTGTCATTAGACCGTCCTCCTCTAGTTTCACGGTTGTTTACCGTCATTATACCGAGAACCGGTCAAAAACCGGGCATCCAAACTTTTAGTCAGCTAAGGCTAAGGCCATGTTGAGCATCGTTGAAACACCTGGGTTGGCCTCCACCCGCACATTCAATTCAGGATCCTTGCGAATGACTTCGTAAGCTTCCCAGACCGTGTGGTGATGCGAACCATTCATCACCACAATCTTCAAATCATACTTATCGTTCCACAGCATGTCATTGACTTTGCCCTCACCAATCTTTGAGGTATCAATCCAGTCAACTGCCGCACCATATTCTTCAATACGGCGCTTAGCCATCCCGGCTGACTGACCAAACCAGGAAACAATCATCACCCGTTTACCAGCTAAGCGGTCATCAGTATCATGCGTCTCCGGTTCGGCCGGCTCATCTTTTACTTTGGTCGCTGATTCATCAATCGCCCGGAGGCTCCGCAAGATGACAACCACATTTGTATCTGACCGCACCTTAGCTGAATAAATAACGTGCTCGGCAATTGTGGCCGTATCAATGCCATTATAGTCAATCTGGTCATCCAAACTGCTATACGTCACATCATTCAGGGTCACAAAATCCCAATAGCCGGCATTTTTCACGAATTGCCCCTGCACCTGCTGCCAAAGTGATTTTTCATCATTAGTTAACGTGTTGTACTTATCAACCAAGCGATCAAGCCGGACATAATCAGTAACCGTATCTGCCGACAAGTTTGCGATTAGTAAATCCATCATCTCCCGGTTTGTCAGCGTGGCTGGGGTAACAGCGGCCGGTACTGGTTCCGTTGGCGTTGGTTCGCTTGCGACTTCAGCTGGTTCGGTTACCGATGTCGCCGGCACACCTTGTTGCAGCGTTGCAATTTTCTCTGCCAAGACATTCATAATGGTCACCGCATTGGTATCATTAAACAGCCCAGTTGCCGTCATCGTTGGCTGTGGTTGGGTAACAGCCGTCTGGGCTAATTCACCGTGTAACCGGTCGTTTTCCTGTTGCGCTTGCGCTAAATCAGCTTGCAACGCTTGTTGACTAGCTGCCAATTCACGCACTTGCTGACGGAGTTGTTCATTCTCGCGCCGGTTATTGTCTTGCTCACCATCCGCAATCTCAAATTCATCGAGACGCTTTTTATAGGTCATCAACATGTTATTAGCAGCGGCAAGCTCAGTCGCTTGCTGCTTAAGTTGGGCCTGTAACGCCGCTTGGTCGTCGGTTGTCGCGCTTACGGATGTCTCGACGTTGGCCAGGTCTTGGCGAAGACTATCTGCTTCGTTTTCAGCAGTGACAGCCCGGGCCATGTTGGCTTGCGCTTCCTTCTTTAAGGTCTTGTTGGCCTTGTTTAATCGGTTGATTTCACTTTGCAAATCCGTCACTGTGGTATCCGGCTGGGGGTCCTGAGCAACCGCCATGTCAGTCATCCGGCGCTTCAACGGTTTAGCTGGTCGGCGAGCAGGTGTCACCTTATCATCTGGTCTGAGTTCGAAATAGTCTTCAAGTTGCATCGCGTCGTCGATCTGTAACAACGCCTGTAGATCAGCATACGAGCGCGTCCCTTTCACCATCATTGATACCGCGGTTGCGAAGTCTTCATATTCCATCATGATATCGCCACGGTCGGCGTGCGTGACCATGTAACGACCCAAATGTGGCTTCACCTCATATTCAGTCAACGCAAGTGGTTGCTCCTCATTTGGAAATGCAGCCATCAGTGTCTCCTGCAGTTGTTGCAAGACAATTGCTGCTTTCGTATGAACCACACTTTTCTGAGCTACTGATCGGCCCATTAACTCCTGCAAGTTTAATAACTTGTGTTGGACCGTTTGTGCAAGTGGCGTCGTCGTTTTAGTCGTACGGGTCACTTGTGTTTGTTGCTGTAATAAATGTTTCAGTTGTTTCTTATTAACCTTTGCCATCTCAATACCCTCAAATCT
>NZ_KQ970400.1:11426-12136 GCF_001579105.1 Weissella sp. DD23
CCTCGCTGTGCACGGTGATGTGGTCATCCCAAAATAACGGTTCAATATCATGCTGCTTGAGAAAAGTCAGTTGGCAAAGCGACACAATTTGACGGCATGTTTTGAACCCTCCATTAGTGTAGTCCTTTCCAGAACACGTGGCACAGATGTCTGGAATACGTTGTTGTTAGACTGACTAATACCTGAATAGTGGAACTTTGCCGTAACCGCGTGTATTCGGCGTACACTTACTTAGTGGCTTCCGCATCGTGCCACACCTTCTATAATCTCAACAATCACAATATTCTTGATGCGAAAAAGCACCGGACCTACGCAACTGCGTGAGTCCGGTGCTTTTAGTTAATTGTCTTGTGTCAATTGCGCCAGTTTCTTTTCGAGCGTTGTGACCAACGTCAACAGTTCCGCTTGTTGATTAAGTAGCAACGCATTTTGCGTCTCTAAGTAGTCAAAGCGCAATGCATCACGATGTTCCAACAGCCGCCCTCGATTTGATTTCAAATCCAGTTCAGCCGCCATTTCATCGCGATCTTTCTCTAAGTCAGCAAGTCGTTTTTCAAGATTTTTTCGATCGTTCTGTCTAGTCATGCCGATATCATCCCCTTCCAACGACAGCAACCCTTATTTAGCTGAGAGTCCTGTTTCACGCGCTAGTTGGTGAATCGTCGTATCATCAACGTGCAATTGTTGCCGAATGGCCGCGTATGACACGT
>NZ_KQ970400.1:12179-13607 GCF_001579105.1 Weissella sp. DD23
AATCCCCGTTGACTTCGTGAACCCGTAGTGGATGTTACCAATTCCTGTGCTTGATGCATCAAAGTTTGCCATATTAAATCCCTCTTTGCACACGTCGAAACGTGTTGCTTAATACTTTCTGTCAACCAATGGACCAAAAACGAAAAGTCACGTTCACAACCTACCACAGTTGCGGATCATGACTTTGTGACTGACATTTTAAATGGGTGATAACACTTTTAATCTCCCTCATGTTATTTTAATACTTTTTGTAAGTAAATGGGCAAAAGTCCGAAAAAATGGCGTTATTTCCTTGTTCGCTATATAATCGTTTGACGGATCCACCGCTAATGGGGTTCAATAGAAGTATCACATAGTCGCATTCGGCTAGAAAGAAGCTTTCATATGGCAGCATTCACACCCATTACTTTTAATCGCATTAAAGAAATTGCAGATGAACAAGGCTATTCCCTTCGAACTATTAATAATGTGGCCGAATTAGGCACAAACACCATTTACGGTTGGAAGTTTAAAGAGCCCACCATTGCTCACGTCGAGGCCGTCGCGAACGTACTGGGCGTTTCAGTCAATTACTTGCTGGGCTACACCGACAGCCGTGATAACAGCGTCGAGACCTTACCCTTGGAATTTACTGAGATTGATACCGACATGGAAGAAATCGTTGCCTTGATTGAGTCGGCCGGTCTATCAAAGTTGCAACTACAAACCTTGAAGCGTCTCATTCAAAAAGATTTAACGCAATTTGACTAACAAAACCGCGTATCCACATGGGTACGCGGTTTTCATTTTGATTAGAATTGGGCGGCAGACCCATAATCTGTCCGATAAGCACCGTTTACGCCAGCCAGTTTACCAATTTCACGTAATTGCGCCACATAAGGCGCAGCGCCATCCGGCAAGGTGAAGGTGCGGTTGAAAACGCTAAAATCAATATAGGCCACTAAGCGGTTCGCCCACCGACGGGCATCCTCGCCTCGTTCCATACGGGTTGCCACGCGTTGGGCCACCAGCAAAAGTTCATTAATCACATCAGCCTCGTTCAATACCTGCTGCAGTCCCATCACTGCATCTAGAACTTGAGCCCGCTCCAGCCGATCAATACGGCGTTGCTTATTAAAAAACATCGTACTACCCCCTTACGGACAGTCTAGCACTTTTTCGGGTGTTGAAAAGCGGATATTTTACTTATTAAATTCACGCTTGCTATTATGTCCCTTTGGCGTTAAAGTTATGCCACGTTGACATTTTAGCAGCGCCGACCGGAGCTTGTCGTTAAACAGCTCAGAGGGTTTTACGGGATACAACCGCCTCTCAAAAAACAAACCGGCCGGTACAATTTTTGTACCAGTCGCATGTCGCATGCGCCCACGTTACCGAATCGGTGGGTTTTCAACAATCGGAGGAACACCTATGTTCTCATATCACTCG
>NZ_KQ970400.1:13627-15725 GCF_001579105.1 Weissella sp. DD23
CTGTTACTTGGCAGTATGTTGACCGCCTCGGTTATCGCCTTTGCTTTCCAGCGCGATTACTCAACAATTGGGTGGATTGGCTTATTAACCTCGTTTGCCACGGCATTCAACTTAATTCTGGTTGATCGTGGGCGGTTAACGAATTACGGTTGGGGCTTAATCTCAACCAGTACTTGGCTGGTAATTGCCTTTCATAATCGGTTAATTGGCGACATATCATCACAACTGTTCTATTTTATCGCACAGTTCGTTGGTATTGCCGTTTGGCACCAGTCAATTGCTGCCTCGCAAAATGATGCCGTTGTACCAAGACGGCTCACCAACACGATGGTCATTTGGGCCATTGGCTTTTCACTGCTATTATATGGTGCAAACGTCGCGCTATCCCATGCACTACACGGTAATCAAATCTATTTGGATGCCTCATTGCTGGTGCTGGGTGTTATTGGCCAGATTTTAATGACCTACGGGTACCGGTCACAGTGGGTTGCTTGGCTCATTCTGGACGTCATTAATGTCATCATTTGGGCTGTACAACTCCGTCATGGCGGCGCTGCGGCTCTATCGATGTTGGTGCTGCAAATTAGCACTTTGATTAATGGGCTCTATGGTGCTTACTTATGGTTCCGGCCACAAACTGCATAATAACTAATACAAAGGGTGTAACCGTCGCTGGCAAGTCGACTGGTTACACCCTTTTAAAATGATTAAATTCACTGCAAATAGGTCGTATAACCCTGCGCAATTAGGTATTCATACGCCCTTAGAACTTGATCTGGCATAGTTACTGGAACCTGGAAACCCTGGTCCGGGTACGTCAACAAACGTTGCGTATCGCCCACCATTAGCGCAATCATCCGTTCAAGCGGTACATCATTGGTTGGATATTGTTCAAATGGCATGGCTGGTGAATCAATATACCAATCAACTTCAGGCCATTGTCGTTGCGCTGTCGCCATCGCCCGGCGACCGAGATACGTCTTACTGACAATCAGGCCACTTCGGACGGTAATCTGCTTCGATGCCAACAAGCGCTTCGTAAATTGAAAGTTTTGACCAGAATTGGTCGACTCATTTTCAATGAAAATTTTATCAGCCGGTACACCAGCTGCCCGCATGATCTCTGCATATTTTTCAGCTTCCGGAATTCGCCAGAGATCACGAGTAATTTTACCAAAGCCACCAGCCGCCACAATGAAGTCAGCTTTACCTTGCAGAAATAGCTTGGCAGCATGTTCAGCCGGACGTAGGTCGTGCGATCCCATCGTCAGGATAAAATCTGCGTGATTGGTAGGTCGTTCTTGATGATGAAAGTCATATAACACTTTGGCAGCTGTTAATATTTTTTCGTTCATTGCGCACCCTCCGTCCGTAGCTTTATAAAGTTTCTGTCTGCGCGTTCATTATACTACTTCACATACTTCAGACTAACTAACTTGTTATCGCCTAAATCAGCAATCCCAGTGACCTTAAACTGACTGCCGTGCTTGATCAAATATTCTTTCTCAATCTTCCAATCTGACAAGTTACCGATATAGGCACCTGTTGACTTGCCCTTTGGCAACGTGATTTCAAGGACGATGCCCGTACCGTACTTCTTAGCAATTTCTTGGTCAAATGTGGCACTCATATAACCTTTATCACGGTAAGTTGCCCCAACCCGTAACTTGCCAGTCAACCCGGCCTTAAAGCCATCCGTCGACAAGCCACGCCAAACCGTGGTTGCCTTGGGATTCTTAAATCGCTTGAACGCCGTGTCAATTGACTTAATTTCGGCCTTGGTTGCTTTTGAGGCATGCTTATCCATACCGCGTAACCAGTTATTCATATCACCATAATTTTTGCTGTATTCGTTAATGGCAGCGACCTGCTTCTTTGACAAATGCTTGGCCCAGGTTTGGCTGTACTGACTAAACTTGGGTTCGTCCTTCGACATTTTGGTTGCTGGATCCTGATGATTCAATGTCAGTCCATCTTGTGACAACCCCTCATCATTCAACACGTAGACGTACTTCTCTGTATCAATCTTAGGCAAGTCGGTTGACGTCACTGTGTAACCGCCCAAATCGGTATATGGGCCCGACAGCTTTAATGTTTC
>NZ_KQ970400.1:15808-18931 GCF_001579105.1 Weissella sp. DD23
ACCGCAACTTTTGGACTGCAATGGCATCCCCTGCCAATGTATAGTTAATGTTCGACTGTACAGTTGCGGTTGTTGCTGATTGACTACTTTGCACGCCGTCCGCATGTACAGCCACTGGCGTAGTCGTTCCAATCAAGCCAGCAATCCCAAACGTCACCAATAAACTTGTTTGCCACATCTTCATAGCATTCATCCCCAATTCACACTTTTATTATGTCAATATTATGACGCGTTGTAACATTTCTGACAAATTGAAAGTTAAAATACGTCGCTAAACTAAATTTACGATATACTAAAACTAACTATAAGAAAGGGTTCGTCCATATGATGCCACTTAGTCTATTTATTTTGGCCGCCATCGTCGCGGTAATCGGCATGATTTTTTATAACACAAAATCTGACGCAAAATCTCGTTTCCCTATTTTGATTGGTGTCATTGCAATTGTTGCCGGCTTGTTCTTTGTGCCTAAGCAACAGCTTGAAGCTGGCACAACACCAATTGTTAAAACCATTTTTGGTACCCGCGCTGCCGCAAATTGGCAAGCCAACTGGTCAACCAGTGAACAACAGTCCGGCTGGTTAAAGGTTCAAGTATTAGATAAGCATAACAAGGTTGTCAAAACCATCAAACAGACGAATACCAACGTCATTAATGTCGCCGATATTCCAGATGGTGGCATGGTTAAGGTCAGCGAGACCACCGAAAAATAAATTTACCGCAAAAAGTCCGAAACAAAATGCTGTTTCGGACTTTTCATTTACCGCCAACCAGCCATGACGACAAGTTCAACAAAAATAATGGCCACACCCAGTAATGCAGATAATGTAAACGCTGCTTTTTTGGTCTCACGCCGTTTCAAAATACCCCATAGCACGTAACTCAGCCCCATGACGATATTCAATGCTTCCATATGGTACATATACCCAATCAAAAAGGCTAAGGTACCGATAAACGGTAGGTAATCCACAAATTTTTTCATCATGTTGTCCTTTATTAACGATACAAATTAATTTTCTTTGGTGACGGGGTCGCTAACGCTTGAATCAACATTTCGCGATCATAGTCGACAAAGACGAGTTCTTCTTTTGCACGTGAAACCGCCGTATAGGCTAAGCCATAGTCGGCTGCTTCCATCACGTAAACCTTACGAGCACCACTACCCTGCGACTTGTGAATCGTAATGGCATAGGCCAGCAATAAATCTTGGCGCGCCTGCCAAATCGGTAACTTATACACTTTGCCGGTTGCTGGAATGGTTACTTCCACTTCACCATAGTCACCGGCCATATTACTCTGGCGCAGATTGGTCACCTCACCATATTCACTCGTCGTGTACCCGAATTGATGTGATTGATCATTGTTATAAAACATAACCTTCGCGCCAATAAAGAAACCACCACGGCCATACTTGCCACGCTTCGTAAATGGGATGATGTCGTCCATACCAGCTGATAGGTGATTGAAGAAGTACTCATTAATCTGGGCAACGCGCTGATTGGTATACGCGAGAATCATCGTGTCGTCCAACTCGAGATGCTGCATTTTTTCTTGTAGCATATTCCGGTACGTGTCAGTCTGATACAGCGGTGTTTGTCGCAAGTAATTCGCATCACTTGCTCGGACATGGGCGATAAATTCACGCAATTGCGCATTCCGCGCACGCTGGTTATTTTGGAAAATAAAGCCAGTGCCAAAGGTCCGGAGCATGCCAATCAAATCGCCCGTCACAGATAATGCATCTTCATCTAAACTCACGGGTGGTAACTGCGCGTCATCACCAATCAGGATAAAACGAGTATCCGGACTGAAAAAGGCCAACAATTGTGCCATCATCTCCATGGTCATCATGGATACCTCATCAACGATGACCGTTTTAAACGACTTGAAGGCCTGGGCAGTATCCGTATCAGCGACGACTGATTGCACCGTACCAACCGTCTGGAACCCATTATCAACCAGATTCAACTTGGCTTTGTGGGTTGGTGCCAAGGCCACCACTTGATCCGTCTGCAGAATATTTCCCAAAACAAACGTCTTACCGCTACCACCAACACCTAACAAGGCCACCACCCGGCGTGGCTCATGACGCAACCACTGGATAAAATCCGCCTGTTCACCAAGTGGCTTAAAGTCTACCACTTGTTCGCGGAACGGTAGCACACGATCCGTTGTCGCGGCAATCGCTTTCCGAACTGTCCGTTCAGCTGCTAGTTTCTGCTTCAGGTATAAATATCCAGATGATTCATCGTCATGGATAAAGCCAAACTCTGGTGATTGCATCAACGGCAAAGAACGGAAACGTTGGCGTTCTTGTACTGGCAATACTTCACCAGCTTGTTTAAGCATTACTAAATCATCGACAGCGGCTAAGTGCTTCAAAACTTGACCATCCGTTTGACGACTCTCATCCAAGAGTTGTTCAACGATTGCCTTATTAAACTCCGGTACCTGTAGTAACGCAAAGACCTTGGACAATGCCCATTTCTGTTGGAAATACGCATTTTCCTCCAAGTAATCATTAAAGGCCGACATATAACGAATGTCCGACATCAGTGGCAGATACTTATCATAGTAAGTCCGTGATTCCAGCACAGACGCACTCATATAACCTGGGATATTCGTCCAACGAGGCGTGGTCAAACGTAATTCGTGCCATTCGCGGTCACCTAGCATGGTAATCTGCTGATAACTCAGTCCATCCACGAAAATATAGGCTGATTGGTATTCTTTTTCGGTCGTCATCACGATCGGATTACCGTTCGAAGCCAGTCGATCTAAGCGTACCTGCATGCGCGAATTCAAGACTGGCTTGTCCTCAGCCTGCGTTGCCGCAACTTGCCAGATTTGTTGCTGAATCTTTTCTAAACGCTCATTCTTTAATCCACGTGCAGCCGCCCGTTTAATAAATTTTTGGGCCGTGTCAGCGTCTTCATCTCGTAGCGCTAACTTGGCCAAATAAAAATAAGTATTCGCTATATTCGACTTTGGCGTTGGCCGTTGCCGTACGTACCCGGCTAATACCTCGGCTGAACGGTCATTCTTTTTCAAGGCAAACAACACCCGGCCGTAATAATACGCCACAGCACGATACTGCGGGTCCTGGGCATACAACTTAGCCAACA
>NZ_KQ970400.1:19362-22712 GCF_001579105.1 Weissella sp. DD23
TGCTTGCGCATAGTCTTTTGCTTTCACTAGGCTACGGGCTTGTTCATACATCTCTTGCATCTCGTAACCTCATCTCTTTTTTACTCAGACATTTATTTTACCACAGCAAAACAGGCGTTCATTCGAGTCGATGAACGCCTGTTTTAGATTACTTATCAGAAATTTTTGATTCCATTGGATTTTGCAGGACATACCCCTCAGGTCGGGCTAGCTTAATGCTGTACCCCTTTTCCTTAAACATCTCGGCCACATCACCAATTAACTTGTTGCGCATGTATTCATCACGGTCCAACAAGTCTAAGCCGGCTGCTAAATCTTGGTCATTATCAACGGTCACATCGACCTCAGCTAGCGCTTGCTTAACGCGCTGTTGGACCATTTCAGCGTCATTGCGATAGTTTGCCATCAACCGCCACAAAATTTCACCTAGGATCACATCCCCATTCTGGGTATGCAACGCACTCGTTGCCTCCTTAGCCATGAATTGTTGCAAGCCATCCCCATAAACACGTAAAGCACGAACACCCTGCAATATTTCATCATCCATTTGGTGCTTAAAAATATCAACTGCCCTCAAAATACTCCTCCAAATATCATTTTTTATCATGATGCCGGATAAACGTGAAAATGCAGTAGGCGAAACCTGAAACAGTCTGACCAGATTGTGAAAAATCCGTTGCGTTTCTAATTGGTCTAGACAAAACCAGATATCTCTCGGTTGATTTTCACAATTTACACAAAGTCAGCAGGTAAATTGAAAGCAATACAATACTATTCAGCCATGCAAAGGAGTAGACAATATTATGGATGATGAAAGAGTCCTTCCTAAAGCCGTCGAAAAGCCGGCTGCCAAAGCGAAATCAAAGGTTTCCGCCCGTACAATTACGCTTGTCGCAGCCCTCTTATTAGGCTTTATCATGATTTACTTTGATAAAAATGCGATTGGAATCATTCTGGTCAGCATGCAACAGGACTTCGGGTTCAGTAACGTGCAAAAAGGAATGGTGATGTCCGCCTTCTTCATTGGATACGCTGCCATGCAAGTTCCGGCCGGAATTTTAAATACAAAGCTTGGGTCAAAGCCAATTTTGACATTCGCGATGGCTGCCATTGCTGTGTTTGCGACACTAGCTGGTTTTGCTAAGGCCGTCATGTTTATCATCGTGATTCGTTTCTTAGCCGGAGCGATTGCCCATTCTGGTTATGCGCCAAGTGCTGCTAAGGAGGTCGCCACTAAGTTACCACTGGATCAGCGTACGCTCGCACAAGGAATCCTGATTTCAGCTTCAGGAATTGCAGGGATTATTGTCCCCCTAGTGGTATCACCAGTTTTGGCGGATTACGGCTGGCAACGCGCCTTCTGGATGATTGCAGGCGCCTCAATTATCGTTGGCATAATCCTTCGCTTCGTCTTGCCAAGTGACAAAAAAACGAAAAATCTCACTGCTGATAACACTGATGATGTCGCGGTTGCAGAAGAAGTTCCAGCCGCTAAGCTACGGGAAGTCATTAGTGAATCATTTGTTTGGCTACTGGGTGTCTTAAACTTCACCATTAACGCCATGATGTACGGCATGCTTAATTGGATGCCATCTTATCTAATTCAATCAGTTGGTTTGAGTACAATCGTGCAAGGACATATCACGGCTATTGGTGGCGCGTCCTTCTTGGTCGGTGCAATTGGTGGTTCATATATCGTTGGTAAGTTCTTCTTCGGTAAAGAAAAGACAGTCATTGGCATTGCCGGCATGCTTGGGGCGTTGAGTTTGTTTACTGCCTCAATGTCAACCGATACTGGGTTGATTACAGTCGCCCTATCACTCGGTGAGTTCTTCTGTGCCACAACTTTCGTGACGTTGATGTCATTGCCTGTTAAGCGCTTTGCAGCCCACAAGTTTGGCCCATCATACGCCATTGTCGCAACTGGCGGCATCTTGGGTGGCATTGTGTCACCAACATTGATTGGTTTACTGGTTGATATGGCCAGCGGTGCCTACTTCATGGTCTTTATCTACTTTGTCATTTTGGGGGCATTACTGTTTGTTTTGTCGCGCTTCATTCCCAAGCACAAGCCAGTTGAAAACGAGGTGAATTAATATGGAAACAGTCCTAACACGCATTCCAGTTGCTGAACAACTTAAATGGCGCCGTTGGATGCACCAACACGCTGAAGTCTCATTTGAAGAATTTGAAACCACAGCCTACATTGAAAATTTGCTTCGTGATGTACCTGGGTTAACCATTGCCAAGCCCTCACCAACCGGTTTAGTCGCAACATTACACGGTGGTCACCCAGGCAAGACCCTTGCCTTGCGTGCCGACATCGATGCCCTACCAATGGACGAGTTAGCAGATGTTGACTTCAAGTCACTGAACCCCGGCGTGATGCACTCTTGTGGTCATGATGTTCACGCCGCCATTCTTCTTGGGGCCCTCTTCGCGCTGGTGGAAACGCGTGACGCCTTGCACGGTGACGTGAAGTTCATCTTCCAAGCAGCCGAAGAAGTCCCACCTGGTGGTGCAATTGCCCTCGTTGAAGCTGGCGTGCTCGACGACGTTGATGAAGTATTTGGACTCCACGTCTTTCCAGATACCGCAACCGGTTCAGTTGGCTTTGCATACGGCCCTGTAACAGCATCATCTGACCTCTTCAACTTGACGATTAAGGGACGTGGCGCTCACGCGATGGCACCAGAACAATCAATCGATCCAATTACAATTGGTACGGAGATTATTCAATCGATCAATAACATGATTGCCCGCCGTGTCGCACCAGATGAGCCAGCATTGGTTTCTTGGGGACAGTTCACGGCTGGTTCCGTCAACAATGTTATCCCGCATACAGCGCACATTAAAGCATCTGTACGCTCGCGCAACCCACAGGTCCGCGCTGACATGGAACGCATGATTCGCGACATTATCAAGCATGTGTGTGCGATGTACGGGGCCGAGTATGACCTAGACTTCCAAAAAGGTTACGGTTCCGTCATCAACAGCAAGGAACAAACGGATCAAGTGATTGATGCAGCACGTGAAGTGGTTGGTGAAGAACGGATGTATCCAATGCCACCATTGATGGCTGGTGAGGATTTCTCAGCCTACACGGATGTTCGGCCAGGTACATTTTTCGGCTTAGGCTCTGGGTTAGCGGTAGATGGTTATGAGTTTATCAATCACCACCCGAAGTTTATTGTTGATGAGGCCTGCATGCCAGTTGGTTCAGCCATGTTTGTTAAGTTAGTTGAAAACAGTTTGAAGTAAGCGATAAAGCATACCGGGTGATCGGTATGCTTTTTTCTGTCGTTTTGCACCGGTCGTGCTAGCGCACGAGCAAGGTGGGTGGGACGTCT
>NZ_KQ970400.1:22840-25279 GCF_001579105.1 Weissella sp. DD23
CCTCCGACAAAGCTCAAAATCGGCAACCGAATGGCGCGGACGCCATCCAGCCGGGCAAATAATTCCCCGTAAGCCTTCCAGGTCGGTATGGGCTTATCCGGATAGCGCCGGCCATGCGGCATGTTGCCAAGGTTTTGAGCGCTCCGGAAACATCCCACCCACCTTGCAGCAGCTTAAGAGTTCTAGGCAGCGTAACTGCGAAGCGATGTACCAAAAAAGACCGCATCACCTACGGCCTCACTAACTACTATTTTTTACTGTCAGCCAAACGACTAGCACGATTATTCAAAATCGTCATTGCTGTCGTTAAAAAATATTGGGCATAAGCCATGCCATTTTCTCTGTCCATTGGCGTCACCACTTTTCTCGCCCTGTACAACACAATATCGGTATCAGTTGGAGCTAAGCGAATAAATTCATTATATGTATCGTCCGTAAAGAAATCTTGCAAGTAATTTTGTTCCACAAATTGACGCCATTGACCATTAAACCGCTTGAAATAAGCTAGACTCTTGTTGGTCGTGAAGACCGGTTCCGTAACCACTGCATTCGGTCCACCAAACACTTGATCATGGACCGCTTGGTAGAACAAATCCGGAAAATCATGATAGGCGGCTGATGCCCCTTTAGCGGTATTCATATTCGTATGACGATGCCATTTATCATCGGGCAACGGCAAAAAATTGGCTAATGAATGATATAGCTTTTGAAATTCCGTAAACTGTCTCTTCAGGTCATCCGTAATTAGTTCGGATGACTGGATTGCCTGTAATCTTGCGAAACTACCCTGCGGCATATCTGCCGTCATGACAAGTCGTAAAACACTACCGGCGATTGTATTAAAAGATATCGTCGTGTCACCACGATAAATTGCTTTACCAGCCGTACTATAGTCGGTACAGTTCGGTGATAATGTATTTTCCCAATATTTTGCATAAAACTTGCGTGACTTGCCAGCACTGTCTGGATCAGTTGAGTACTTATCACCAATGACTTCCGATGTAAAAAATAATTTATCCGTCATAACTATAATCTCCTTACCAAATAGCTTAACACATCGTAAATCGGTGAGTTCTTAAGTTGTGCATTTCCATCATTAATATCTCTTATATAACCTACAAATAAAAACGACGGCTGAATCTCTATTGGAAATTCGTCGTCGTTTGATTTGTTTATGTGTTTACTTGTTCAATACCGGTTCCGGTTGCTCGTCTTCGGCGGCGTGAATGTCGGCATCCAATTCCGACATATTGACTGCTTCATGCGCTCGGAATGATGCGTCATTAATAGGCAAGTGCAACTGGAAATCATCGAATATCGTTAATTCGCCGGTTAATTCTGCAGCGCTAAATTCCAAGACATGGCCCGCAAATTGGCGATCATCGCTAATAAAGTGCACGTGCCAACCAGCTGACGTGGCACCTTGATACAATTCTGGGGAATAGTAGCCGACTAACGTTCCCGCGACGTGTGCCCGTTCAAACGTTGGCTGATTCTTAGTTAATTCGAGTAACGATGGGAATGGCTCATTCGCCTTTGGTGCGACGCGAACTAAAACTTGGTCCATCACACCATGTAAGACAATCGCTGAGAAGTTATTCGCCAAATGACGCTTCTCAATTAAATCAATATTAGCCATCGTTACATCAGATAGCGTGATTCGATCTGTCACATCGCGCCCGTCATGCACCGTTGAAAATGGTGTTGTGGCCGTTAAATCGGTAATGTGATTTACAGTCCCAGTTGCGTCAGCTTGATAAACCTCACCATCCAGGATTACCACTTCACCATCGACGCCATGTAAGGTGCCGATTCCCGTGTCACCGTTCTTTAGTAACTCACTAAGCGGCATTGTACCGCCTAGTTGACCAGCTATTAATGCTTCTAATGTGCCATGTTGATAAACAGTTGTCATTTCTACAACCCCCTCATCTTTATCTTCGATGATTATTATAATCCTGAAACCTGAACATAACTGAAAATTAGTCTTTACAAAAAAACGGTGCCAATCAACTGATTAGCACCCGTTATTATTATTGGATCTTTTTGAACGTTTGTGATTCACGTAGAACCGGTAGCTGACGCAATTGTACGCCGGCAACCTTCAACAAATCTGTTTCAGGACCGTTTAGAATGTAAACAGCGTCCAAATCAGCTGAGTTCTTCTTATCCACAAATGTCTGTGTACCAGCACCGGCCGCTGAAGCTTGTAACTTAACGGCTGATAGCTTAATACGCTTATATTCTTCACCACGAATGGCGATAATATCAAAGCTCTTAATTTCAGTTTGGCTGACCAGTTGTACGAACAGCAATTCATCACTGCCATCCTTCACCGGATAAGCTTCCACCGTCTTACGCAATGTCTTGGTCGTTAGCTTAGATTCAGCCGTCGCAAAGCGCTTCGCCAAACCACGCTTAGAAACCATAACAATTTCC
>NZ_KQ970400.1:25317-28516 GCF_001579105.1 Weissella sp. DD23
CATCACCAGTGTATCCGTTATCGGCAAACACAGCCATCGCTGCATCCCCACGATTATTGTCGCGTGCCTTGTACTTCTTCAAGCTAGATAGCCCAACTTGCAACATGCGTCCGTCAGCTGTAAACATTTCCAACCAATCATCGTCCGTTGTTTGCAGTACAAATTGGATTTCATCGTCCGTTTCAACTTCGCGCTTATCGGTCATCTTGATGTAACCGTAACGATCAATCGTAATCGTCACAGGGTTAATAATGACGGTCTTCGCTACCTTAGCCTTCAACTCAGATTCATCACCCAACGTGGTACGTCGTGACCCAAAGCCGTCCTTCTTCAAGGCCTTGATTTGTTCATCCAAACGTTCCGACAACAATTGCACACGCAAATCTGGTTCTTCGATATAACGCTTTGCCATCGCAATACGTTCTTCCAGATCAGCCTTCTCAGCCACCAACGCTTGCGCATCCACACGGTTCAATTGGTAAACACGCATTGACGCAATCGCATCAGCTTGACGTTCCGTGAAGCTAAATGATGCCATTTGTGCCGGAATTGTCTTCAAGCCTTGCAAGACTTGCATCAAGTCTGCCTTACCATCCGTATTCTGGGCAGCATGCACAATCGCTTGAATCAAGTCAGGAACTTGAATCAGACCGTCGACAATTTCAAGGCGTGCAGACGCCTTTTCCAAATCCGCCTTGTACTCACGCACAACCAACGTGTGTTGGAAGTTTGCCACTGTCTGCAAATATTGCATCAATGTGTAGCGCTTTGGCGTCAAACCATCCAAAGCCATCCATTCGAGTGAGTACGTTTGACGCAAATCCGTCTTTTGGAAAAGCAATGTCTTGGCTTGTTCGTGGTCATAGTTGTTCTGCAACGTGACTTCAATTCGGACCTTGTTGTTGGCAATATCCTCGTCCGTCGTGAAGTCATCGATTGACCGAATGGGCTTCAACTTACCATCGGCAATCAAATCCTTCACCTTATCGAGGTAAGAATTAATTGATCCACCCATGCGGTATGGCACTTCGGTGATAATCAATGTGTTCTTATCTTCGTCAGAATCAATAATTGTCCCGGCATTTTGGAACTTCCCCACACCAGTCTTGTAGTATGAACGGACATCGCCGTACAAGGTTCCACCAGTTGGCAAATCAGGTCCTTGCAGAATGCTAATCGCCTTATCAAGCGTCATCTTTGGCGTCTTGATGTATTGCTTCAACAAACGCGTCGCATCAACTGGGTTGTGTGGTGCAATCGAACTCGTAAAGCCGACCGCGATACCTGTCTTAACCCCGTTAATCAACAAATATGGCAACTTAGCCGGAAATACCCGTGGCATCCGCTTCGTATTGTCATAATTATCTTCGTATGGGACCAACTTTTCAGATAGATCATTCACCATCAATTGCCCGAAACGTGACAACCGCACTTCTGTGTAACGGGCCGCAGCGGCCGGGTTACCAGAAATGTCGGTAAATGAACCGTGTCCTTCGATTGGTGCCAATGGGAAGACGAAATTTTGCGTCAAGTAATCAACTGACCCGTAATTATCACCGTGGGGGTGCCAGTTTCCCATCACATCCCCAACCACCGTCTGTGACTTCTTAAACTTTGCGGTTGGAGACAACTTTGCCATTGTCATGGCGTACAAAATACGACGTTGCACCGGCTTCAAACCATCCAGCACATTTGGCACTGAACGATCAGAAGCAACGGCAATCCCGTAATTTGTAAATGCTTGCTTCATTGATTGATCGAGGTCTTCAACAACTGGCTTGTCGTGCTTCAAATCAATCTTGATTTTCTTTTTTGTCGCCATTATTTCTTATTCCTCAATATGTGCAAATTCAGCGTTTTCCATTAGGAACGCACGACGTGGTGCCACTTCCTTACCCATCAACAAATCAACTAGTTCCGTTGAGGCTTCAATATCATTCGTCGTGTATTGCGTTAAATGACGAGTTCCTGGTGTAATCAAGGTTTCACGCGTCATTGGGTCACCAACTTCACCAAGTCCCTTGGCACGTTCAACCAACTTAGGGTCGTGCGTTTCCAAGTAAACTTGTTGATCACGTTCCGTGTAGATGTAATCTGTGTTGCCCTTTTCATCGTAATTAATAAACAATGGGGCTTGGGCACGATAGACGTGACCATTTTCCAATAATTGCGGCGTGTACTTTGAGAAAAGCGTAATCAACAACGCAAAAATATTGTCACCATCGGAGTCAGAGTCGGATGCGATGATAATCTTGTCGTAGTTCAACTTTGACTCATCGTACTTATCACCAATTCCAGCGCCAATCGCACTGAAAATCGTTGAAACTTCCGTATTCGCAAAAACCTTATCTGATGTTGACGTCAACGCGTTAATAATCTTTCCACGAATTGGGAAAATGGCTTGATACATGCCACCTTCCCCGTTAATCCGGGTACGCGTCAAAGAACCAGAGGCTGAGTCACCCTCGGTAATGAACAATTCAGCTTGTTCCACGCCACGGGCACCACGCAACTTCTTGGCTGGCTTCAACTTCTTTGAGACCTTGGCCTTCATGTCCTTTGAATCTAACTTGATTTTTGACAAGTCATCAATCTTGCGACGCAAAGCAGCCCGCTCTAACGCTTGCTTAATAACTGCTTCAACATCAGTGATGTACTTATCCCACTCAAATTGACCTTGCTCGTAGGTAATCTTATCAATCGCCGTCTTAGCGTCAACGTTTGAGAGCTTATCCTTGGTTTGCCCGGTATATTGGGGCTTCGTATGGTTCGCTGAAATGATCGCCACCAAACCAGGTTGCAAATCACGCGAATCAATCGAATCCTTCGTCAAGCCAAGTTTGTCAGCATAATTGTTCATCATGCGGCGCACACCAGCATTGAAACCAGAAACGTGGGTACCACCATCAGGCGTAGCCACTGAGTTAACGAATGAACGTTGGCGTGGTGTTGCCCCGTCTGTCCAAGCAAACGCAACGTCCGCACCAATCCACTCACCCTCGTTTGTCTCAATCCGACCAGAGAAACCGTGAATGCCTGTAATCAGCTTTTCATTGTCTTCCTTCGATGACTCAAAGACATATTCAACATACGCCTTCAATCCTTCAGGTTCGTGATATGACACTTCTTCGCCAGTAGCTTCATTAATCAACGTAAATGATGCTTCGGGGTTCAAGAAGGCTTGTTGGTGCAAGCGGTC
>NZ_KQ970400.1:28603-29484 GCF_001579105.1 Weissella sp. DD23
TCTGGATCTGGCCAGAAACGCAATTCTGTGCCATGACTTTGACCATGAATGTATAACTTTTGCGTCAACGTCTTGCTTGGCAATTGGTGATTGCGATTCAACTTAGTCTCGTAGATCAATGGTGACCGGCTCAACAACTTAGCGGCTTTATCACTCTTATCTTTAAATGCTGGCGCCACTTCTGGATCCAACGTGTAGATATCTTGATACCACTTACCGTCCTTCAAAATCGTACCGACCGTCTTCGTTGACGTTGCCGTCACAAACTTGGTTCCGATACCGTTTTTTCCGATTGAGGTCGTGGCTTGTTGTGTATAGTGCCCTGATGTATTTGGCACCGTCCATGCCATACGGTTGGTTGGCATTTTATCGCCATTCGCCGTCTCAGCAACTTCAACAGGCATTCCTTCACCGTTGTCAAAAACGGAATATGACCCATCCTCGTGGAAGGTGATCCACAAGTGGTCCGCTTTTTTAATTAAAATTTGATCGATTCCGTTATCAACGGCTTCCTGTAAGGCATGGGTTGGTGTACTTTTTGAACCACCATACATATCAGGGTTGATACGAATTTGATTCAATTGATTGGCATTAATGATTGCCATTAGTTCTACCTCCATTTATATGTATCGCATGTGAAAACACACGTCTATTGGCGCAACATCAACGCCTTATTTACGACAGTCCGCATGTGCAAAACTGTGCATTCAAGTCTCAGCCTGTACTATGATACCAGTCTTATCGGGTTTTGATAATACAGTTTGAACAATATTTAGCGATTTGTAAAGGTATTCAGTGTTTCTGGACTGGGACTTTCACATTAACAGACAAGCTAAAAAGCCCTCTACATCAGCAGAAAGCTTTCCTTAATGTTTAAGTAT
>NZ_KQ970400.1:30478-36870 GCF_001579105.1 Weissella sp. DD23
AGTATAACGCTAAAATCCGAAATTGTCGACAGCTGCCTCATGATATTAATCATAATCGCTTGCGTTACCTTCGTCATCGCCAGCCATAATTTCTGCCGCAATTAGCGGTTCAATGTCATCTACTAGAGCCTGATTGTCATCATCATTCTCATGCGCAATAATCTCGCCACCAATAATTGGCAACAAGTCATCCGTGCCACCATTACGGGTTGGCCCACCCTCGACTGTCGCGTTAACCGGCGTCTCCTGCCTTACTTCCTCACCTGTGGGCCGGCCAGCCCACCAAACTGACCCGCCGAGCATCAAAACACCGACCCCAATCGATTTCAAAGCAAAGCCCGTTACGGCGCCATCCCCCATCAATAAACCAAGTACCAAACTAATCAGCCCAACTGCCAAGATGAGCACACCCAAAACCATGCCAGCCAACATCAACAAATATCCCATGGCCAACCACCTCCATTTGTCTCCATCTTAGCACACATCCCCTTACCGCTCACGCCAGCACGCATACGCATGAATGACGTGATGACTTGGACAGTGTCTGGCCACTAAATGTTGTACTTTCTGCCAATGGTGACCAATATGCAAGCGCCAGCCATCAAACCGATAGCCTGGCCGATGGGGTTGTTCAAACGTGGCCTCGGGCACCTGCTCACCTGGTAACGCCGTAACTTGCACGCGTGGATTACTAGTTGTAAATTTGCCTAACCCGGCATCTAACTGAAAGACCGCGAGTTTTTGACGTGGCATAAATAACTTAATTTTCGTTGTTCCGCGTAGCTTCACGTCATGATAAATCACATTTTTAATGGTCAATTCACCTGCATAACCAACCTGGTTCCGCCCGTCAACCTGTTTCGTAGTTTGGTGCGCTTGTTTCAACGTTGCATGTGTTTGATGCACCGTGAGTAACTGTGGTTTCCCTAAACCGGTAATTTGATACCCCGCACTCCCGGTTAAGCCGTATGCTGCTAGCAAGGCATTGAGTTCTTGATAACTCACCCGGTAACTGGGTAACATCAAGGTCGTCGGCAAATTGATAGTCGTTGCACGGCCAGCCAGTGTATAGGCCGTAATCGGCTCCGTTTGCCGTAAAATTTCAGTATTCGACATGACCGTCACGGCTTGTACATCATCACCGACTAAAAACGCCAAGCAAACTGTCAAAAACAATAACATATACGCGCGTATCATCGTCATCGCCCCCTTCAGATGATACAAAAAAGGCCGCAATCGTCACCGACTACCGCCTCATCACTTATACTTCCTCCGTAACCACACCTTGATCATCAATCAAGACAGAGTTGATACCTTGGTTACCAAAGAACTTTACTGATTCAAATTCTAATTTCAAGACAACAAAGGTTTCCTTTGCGCCACCAACGACTTCGGTCCATTCTGGAATTTGATTATCCAACAATGGCAAAACATCATCAATGGCCTTATCCGTTAAATGAATTTGCGCCTTATTTGACGTCACGACTCCGTTATCATCATCGGTTGGCACCGTCGTGAATGATACGTGCGGGTTCGCTTCAATTTCAGCCATTTTGTTTGAATTACGTGGCGTTGTGATATAGATATAGTTTGTAAATTCATCTGGCATCAGATAAAAGACATCACGGTTAGATGGGCGATTATTCACACAAGTTGCCAAATTCAAGACGTGTGAATCACGCAAGTATTTTTCCAATAGTTCAGATTGTGTCGCAGTTGCTGTTGTCATGTTCATTTCTTCCTTTCATATTCCCTGTTTACCGTTTATTATACTGATTCAGCCATATAAATGCCGGTACCAAGCTTGGAAGAGTTTGTGAAGAATAGAAAAAGACTGATTCTTGACACAGAATCAGTCTTTCTTCATTTTGATTAACCTAGTTCGGCGTATGTTGCCCCTTGGTCCGGACCTGTAAAGCTAAAGTCCTTAACCGCACGGTGTGAACGCAAGTATTCTTGCACACCTTGGCGAATAGCGCCTGTTCCCTTACCGTGAATGATTTCAACAGAAGGTAAGTTATTCAGCAAGGCCCGATCGATGAACTGATCCAGCTCACCCATCGCTGCCTCATAACGTTGGCCACGCAAATCAAGCGTTGCTGATGCGTTTGCGCGGTTAACCGCCTTATTCGTGCTAACACGTGGCTTAGCGGCTGCCTTTTGCTCCGACTTCGCCGTTTGTGCAGCTGCTTGCTTCTCGATTTCATCTTCAGCCAGCACCATCTTCAAAATACCCATTTGGACTTCGAACTTGCCGTCCTTTAACTTGCGCTTAACAGTACCTTGTTGACCGTACTCACGAACCAAGACAGTGTCACCAGCGGCAATATCTTGACTCTTAGCCTGCTTAGCCTTCCGCAAAACGCGATTGTTTTCCGCTGATGGTTCTTGTCGCATTGCGTTCAAGGCACCCTTAGCATCCATCAACTTGTTTTCCTTAACGGCCACCCCATCTAACTGCATCTTACGCAAATCAGCGATAATCTTATCGGCCTTCTTACGCGAATCTGCCACGATGTGGTTAGCTTCCTTCTTGGCTTCTTCCAGTGTACGGGCCTTCTCAGTTTCCATCTTTTCAAGCTTTTGCTCGTAATCGTTCTTCATCTGACGATTTTCGATAACTTGTTGCGCCAACTGCACTTGTTGCGCCAAAACGGCATTACGACGTTCAACCAAATCAGCAATCATGTCATTCAACTCTTGCGAATCTTCTGACGTCAATGAAGCCGCAGCATCAATAATTGATTGATCCAACCCCAAACGCTTTGAGATTTCCAACGCGTTTGAACGGCCGGGAATGCCAAGCAAGAACTTGTACGTTGGACGCAAAGTATCAACGTCAAACTCCATCGATGCATTGATTGTGTCGACACGGTTGTAACCGTAGACCTTCAACTCTGGGTAGTGTGTCGTTGCCACAGTGTATGAACCCTTGGCACCAACTGCATCCAGAATAGACATCGCCAAAGCGGCCCCTTCTTGAGGGTCTGTTCCAGCACCCAATTCGTCAAATAGCACCAAAGAATCCGCGTCAATTTGCTTCAAAATATCAACAATGTTGACCATGTGTGATGAGAACGTTGACAATGATTGTTCAATTGACTGCTCATCACCAATATCAGCAAAGACTTCCTTAAACAAGCCAACCGTTGAATACTCAGCCGTTGGGATAAACAAACCTGATTGGGCCATTAATTGTAACAAGCCCAGCGTCTTCAAGGTAATCGTCTTACCACCGGTGTTTGGTCCAGTGACAATAATCGCCTTGTAGTCTTCACCGATAATAATATCGTTGGCAACCGCCTTTTGTGGGTCCAACAATGGGTGACGCGCTTGGAGCAAACGCACGTGATTTTCTGGACTGTACTCTGGCTCCTGGGCCTTAGTTGCTGCAGCATAACGCGCCTTCGCGTTCACAAAATCCAAGTGGCCTAACACTTCTGCATTCTTCTGAATGTTTTCGGCTTCCGGACGCAACATATCTGACAATTCTGCCAAAACACGTTCTTCTTCGTGTCGCTCCTTGATATAGTGCTCACGCAAACGGTTGTTCATATCAACCACGTCAGCTGGTTCAATATATAATGTCTGACCAGTTTGTGATTGATCGTGCACAACGCCACCAAAACGACTACGGTATTCAGCCTTAACCGGAATAACATAACGATCACTGCGAATCGTCACAATTGGATCTGACAGATACTGTGCTGACTTACCACGAGTGTAATCTTGCATCTTCTGACGGATTGCATTTTCAGTCGAGGTGATTGCTTGGCGAACCCGGTGTAGTTCAGGTGACGCTTCGTCAGTAACACGACCATCACCATCAATTGCCGTGTTCACACGGCGCGTCAAATCTTGCATCACAACCAAACGTGAGTAGTATGGTCGCAAGGCAGCCAATGGCTCACCACGGTCTTCAATTAAGTTTTCAAAGAACATACGCATTTGACCGGTTGTAAACAGCACCCGACCAACTTGGGCCAATTCTGTACCACTTAGCGCTGCATCGATACGTAAACGTTGCATGTGTGGCTTAACATCAGCCAGCTTAGGAATATTAATTCCCCCTTGCCAACGTAATACCTTAGCTGCATCAGACGTTTCCGCCAACCAAGCTTGCATTTCATTGGCATCAGCCGTTGGCAACAAGTTGCGCAACTCATTTTCACCGGCAGCCGTTGAGAGGTATGGCCGCAACTGGGCCTTTACCGCATCATACTCAAGGGTTGCCAAGACTTTCTTATTCATCTGTCTGAACCTCTAATATCTCTATTTCTGCCCTACTGGAGAATCCACCATTGATAGATGGCGTCTGAGAAGTAAGGTGTTTGATTTAACATCCACTGGGCGACGGGTGACTGAATCATCGCGTCGTGATACCAAGGGATTTCTAATGTCTGTGTTAATTGTAAAACAAAGAAGATTTCAATGTAGACTAAAAGGCCGTATACAAGCAGGCCAGCCAAGCGATTTAGTTTACCTAAAACAGGAACCTTATTAATAAAACGCAGACTGCGTTCAATCGACCGCAGGACCAGCGACCCGCCAAACATCAAGATTCCAAACGCTAATCCTGACGCCAGAAATTCATTTGCTTTATCAGCTAGCACAGTTGGTACACCGTTTGCGGCCCATCGTGCTTGGATTGTTGTCAAAAACGTCGCATGAATCCACGCCCCGAAGCGATGCGACAAAAGAATGGCAACCGCGTACACGATAAACCGGCCCCCGAACGAGACTAAACTACGTGTAAACCCGAGCGTATAACCACGCGTCATCGCAGCGACTAATAACACCAGAATGATAACTGATAGTAAATTCATTACTTATTAGCGTCCTTCTCGGCCTGCATCTTCAACTGATCTGATAGTGCATTAATGGCCAACAACGTTAGTAATTGATCGTCAGTTAAGTGTGGGGCTAGCTCGCGCATTTCGTTCAATTGTTGATTTGCCAAGTCGAACACAGCCTTCATGTGGGCTTGGGTCTCATTTGACGTAATGGTAATTGGCTTACCAAGGATTTCGCCTTTAAAGCGCATCTTTTCTGCCATGGTTTTGCCTTCCTTTCACGGATGTCGTTCTTATTTCATAATTTCCAGTATAGCAAAAAAACGCTGATGTTTCAGCGTTTTTCATTGACTTGCTAATTATCCTAGTGTTTGGTAATCCGAAGTAAATTCAGGTGCCTTCACAATTTTGAATGCTGGGCCGTTTTTGATTAGGTAATCACCACAATTACCAATACTATCAGGCTCATGCAATCGCAACTGGTTATCTGCCTTTGATTGCCAAGTCACAATACCCTTTTGCAATGCGTCCTGCACCCAAACAGCAGGTGCCGTATCGTCTGAGATTTGCCATGCCTCGACAATCATATCATTGTGTTTCACTTGCATATCGAGTCGCCTACTTTCTTTCTGCTTAGCGATTCTCTTCTCCCTAAGTACAATTTTACACCATGTCGGCACAAATTTACTGTTTGAACATTAGGTGAAACGGTTAACTTTTAGATAGTTAAATGGTCGTCGCGTTGTGACGAGCATGGCAGGTGTCAGCCAAGATATACTTAGTTGTTCAACCGCATAAAAAAGCACGCAATTTGCATGCGTGCTTTCGTTTAATCTTCGAATTCTTCTGGATCAAAATCCGTACCATCAAGCATACGGGCTTCTAGCCAGTCCCAGACGTTATCCTTACCATATTTGGTTTCTGATGAGAAAATCTCAAAGTCAGATACGTCAGGGTTAAATTGCAAACCGCGCTTGATATCTGCCTCAGCCTTATTCCACTTACCACGTGAAATCTTGTCAGCCTTCGTGGCAACAACCAAAACTGGTAGGCCGATGTCATCAGACGTCAACCAGTTGTACATCTCGATGTCTTCCTTAGAAGGCATGTGACGTGCATCCACCAGTTGCACAATACCCTTCAGTGGCTCACGGGTACGCAAGTATTCACCAATCATGACCGCAAACTCTTCACGGGCCTTCTTAGAAACCTTAGCATACCCATACCCAGGCACGTCGACGAAAAAGATTTGATCTTCCACCTTGTAGAAGTTCAAGGTTTGCGTCTTACCAGGTTGTGATGAGGTGCGGGCAAATGACTTGCGGTTAATCAAAACGTTCGTCAATGAAGACTTACCAACATTTGAACGACCAACGAATGCCACCTCAGGTAAACCATCAGTTGGGTATTGGCTGGCACGCACAGCGGACATTACCATTTCGACATTGTGTACTTCCATGATAAATCCTCCGTTAGTTTTGTTCTGTAACCATCTCTGGTTGCTCGTTACGTAATACAGCACCTTCAGTAATAATAACGCCGTTAACGTCATCACGTGATGGTACGTCGAACATTACGTCGCGCATCGTCTCCTCAATA
>NZ_KQ970400.1:37145-38011 GCF_001579105.1 Weissella sp. DD23
AATAATTGAACGCAAACCACGGGCACCCGTCTCACGCTCAATTGCCAAGTGTGCCATGGCCTTCAAGGCTTCAGGAGTAAACGTCAACGCAACTCCTTCGAGTGCCAACAAAGCCTGGTATTGCTTAACCAAAGCGTTCTTAGGTTCCGTCAAAATACGAACCAAATCATCTTCTGTCAACTCTTCCAATGCTGTCAAAATTGGCAAACGACCAATGAATTCTGGAATCAATCCAAAGCTCATCAAATCTTCAGGTACAACCTGTTGCATGATTGACTTGTCAGTATTCTTAAATTGTACTGTCTTAGAGTCCGTACCGAAACCAATTACCTTAGCTCCGACACGTTCCTTAACCATTTGTTCGATACCCGCGAAGGCACCACCGACGATGAACAAAATGTTTGTCGTGTCGATTTGAATGAACTCTTGGTTAGGGTGCTTACGACCGCCTTGAGGTGGAACGTTAGCAATGGTACCCTCTAGCATCTTCAAAAGTGCTTGTTGCACACCTTCACCAGAAACGTCACGTGTAATCGAAACGTTTTCGGCCTTCTTGGCAATCTTGTCAATTTCGTCGATGTAAATAATACCAGTTTCCGCGCGCTCGACATCATAGTCAGCGGCTTGGATCAACTTCAATAGAATGTTTTCAACGTCTTCACCAACGTATCCAGCTTCTGTCAAAGTCGTTGCATCCGCAATTGCGAATGGCACATTCAAAAGCTTAGCCATTGATTGTGCAATATACGTCTTACCTGACCCAGTAGGTCCGATCATGGCGATGTTAGACTTTTGCAGCTCAACACCTTCAGCCCCAGTATCACCCGTCAACATAGCGTTAACGCGCTTGTAGTGGTTGTAGACGG
>NZ_KQ970400.1:38031-41459 GCF_001579105.1 Weissella sp. DD23
CAACTGCAAGAGTACGCTTAGCTTCGTCTTGTCCGATAACATATGAATTCAAGTTATCGACAATCTCTTGTGGTGTTTTCAAAGTCAATGTGCGCTCCAATGCATCTTGTTGCAAATCTTCATTAATAATATCTTGTGCCAAAGCCACACATTCATTACAAATGTATACGCCAGGCCCTGCGATAAGCTTCTTCACTTCTGTTGAAGCCTTACCACAGAATGAACAGTAGGCAATGCCGTTTGAATTATCGGTTGTATTAAACACTGTTCAACCTCCTGTAAGTTTTTAACGTTAGTCGAAACGTAAGTTACCTACTATTGTACCAGAGATTTTGTGTTTTTTTATACGATATTCTTAGGACTTATATAGTGTAACACTGCAAAAAGAGGTTAGACTCGAAAAAGTCTAACCTCTTAATTAACGTTGTTTAGAATTAAGCTTCAACAGCGTTTTCAACGATCATGTCAACAACTTGCTTGATAGCAATGTCGTGTGACAACATGTCGTCTGACAAAGCACCGCGAACAGCAGCTTCGTCCATACCGTATTGGTCAGCCAATGACTTTACTTCAGCAGCAACGTCTTCGTCCGTAGGCTTGATGTTTTCTGCCTTAACAATAGCTTCCAATACCAAGTTCGTCTTTACGCGACGCTCAGCACCTTCTTCGTATTGCTTGTGCAAATCATCTTCTGATGAACCAGTGATTTGGTAGTACAACTCTGGTGAGATACCTTGTTGTTGCATTGAAGCAAAGAATTGGTTCATTTGACGGTGAACGTCTTCGTGAATCATTGAATCAGGAATTTCTCCACCAGCAACTGATGCGTTGTCAACAACGGCTGAGATAGCAGCATCTTCCTTGGCATCCTTAGCAGCGTCTTCCTTTTCAGTCGTCAAACGTGCCTTAACCTTGTCCTTCAATTCTGCCAAAGTATCAACTTCTTCGTCGATGTCCTTTGCAAATTCGTCGTCCAATGCAGGAACTTCCTTAGCCTTAACTTCGTGCACAGTAACAACGAACAAAGCGTCCTTACCGGCCAAGTCAGCAGCTTGGTATTCTTCTGGGAACGTTACGTTTACGTTAACAACGTCATCGGCCTTGGCACCAACCAATTGGTCTTCGAAGCCAGGGATGAATGAGTTTGAACCCAATTCAAGTGAGTAGTTGTCACCCTTACCACCGTCGAACTCAACACCGTCAACTGAACCAACGAAGTCGATAACAACCGTGTCACCGTTCTTTGCAGGAGCGTCAACCAAAACCAATTCTGCTTGACCTTCTTGCAAACGAGCGATTTCGGCATCCAATTCTTCATCAGAAACAGTAACGTCTGATGCAGGAACCTTAACACCCTTGTAGTCGCCCAATTCGATTTCTGGAGCCAATTCAACTTCAGCAGTCAAAACCCAAGCTTCATCCTTGTTCATTGACTCTGCGTCGATCTTTGGTTGACCAACAGTCGTAACACCTGCTTCTGCAACTGCATCAGCGTAAACATCTGGCAAAACGATGTTCAAAGCGTCTTGGTACAATGACTCTTCACCGTACATTTGAATAAAGACTTGCTTAGGCATCTTACCCTTACGGAAACCAGGAACCGTAATTTGCTTCTTAACGTCGTTAAATGCGGCGTCGATACCCTTTTCGTATACGTCAACAGGAACTTCGAACTTGATCGTTCCCTTGTTGCCTTCACCCTTAGTGAAAACTGCGTTAGCCATGTTTATTCCTCCAATAGTAACCAACTAATAGTCAGTTACATATATTATCTTTACATACTTTATAAGTTTACCGGAAAGTGCCTATTTTGGCAATAATTCTAGGCCGAAAATCGACTGTAAACCCGTAATTTACTAGAACAATTGTCCTTCAAACTTTGATTCAGGATAGTTCTTGAAATCATAAGTTGCCAAATCTTCAGCCTTGTTCACAAAGGCAGTCAAAGATTCAGTTAACATCAAGTTCGTCTTGTAATCAGTCTCTTCAACCATGATGATTGGCTTCTTTAAGGCCCAAGCCATACCAGCTTCAAAGGCAGTCCCTGAGTCTGCATCGTCATCACGGAAATCAGCGACAACAACCAAGGCGTCTGCATCAAGCACTTGTGTCACATCACGACGGAACACTTCAGCCGCCCAGGCTGGCGTGTATTCAGGGTTATCCGTCTTTTGGTGGTGACGTGGTGAGTAGAAGTCAGTAACCGTTGGGTTCGCTTCCAGTGCTGCCTCAATACGTGCAACACGATCAACTTGTTCGTCACTAAAGAATGGTGCGGCCAAATAAATTTGCATGATGTAAAATCCCTCTATTTGTAAAATTTGTATAGTTCACTTTACCACATCTCGTGACATTTGCTAACCGGAGAAATAAGAAAAAAAGAGAGTTATTACACCATAAGATGTAATAACTCTCTTTTAAAAGCGCAGCCTAAGCTACATTGGAAAATTCTACGTTAAACGTAAAATTAGTCCTTGATTTCTGAAACAGTTCCGGCACCGACAGTACGTCCACCTTCACGAACCGTAAACTTCAATCCCTTTTCGATGGCAACTGGTGCGATCAATTCGATATCGAATGTTACGTTATCACCAGGCATAACCATTTCTACGCCTTCTGGCAATTCAACAACACCAGTAACGTCAGTCGTGTGGAAGTAGAATTGTGGACGGTAGTTAGTGAAGAATGGCGTGTGACGGCCTCCTTCTTCCTTAGTCAAAACATAAACTTCGGCCAAGAACTTAGTGTGCGTTTGGATTGAACCAGGCTTAGCCAAAACTTGACCACGCTCGATTTCCTTACGATCAACACCACGCAACAATGCACCGATGTTATCACCAGCTTGACCTTGTTGCATTGACTTACGGAACATTTCGATTCCAGTAACAACAGTCTTGCGAACTTCTTCCTTCAAACCAACGATTTCAACTTCGTCGTTCAAGTTAACAGTTCCACGGTCGATACGACCTGAAGCAACAGTACCACGACCAGTGATCGTAAATACGTCTTCGACTGGCATCAAGAATGGCTTGTCAGTGTCACGCTCTGGAGTAGGAATGTATGAGTCAACAGTGTCCATCAACTCTTCGATAACCTTAACTTGTTCTGCGTCACCTTCCAAAGCCTTCAAGGCTGAACCGCGGATAACTGGAATGTCATCCCCAGGGAAATCGTATTCTGACAACAATTCACGAACTTCCATTTCAACCAAGTCGATCAACTCTTCGTCGTCAACCAAGTCAACCTTGTTCAAGAATACAACCAAGTAGTCAACACCAACTTGGCGAGCCAACAAGATGTGCTCACGAGTTTGTGGCATAGGACCGTCAGTTGAAGCAACAACCAAGATAGCACCGTCCATTTGGGCAGCACCAGTGATCATGTTCTTAACGTAGTCCGCGTGACCAGGGGCGTCGATGTGGGCGTAG
>NZ_KQ970400.1:41955-43976 GCF_001579105.1 Weissella sp. DD23
CGTAGTCCGCGTGACCAGGGGCGTCGATGTGGGCGTAGTGACGAGCTTCCGTCTCGTACTCGATGTGAGCAGTGTTGATCGTGATACCACGCTCACGCTCTTCAGGAGCAGCGTCGATAGCAGCAAAGTCTTGTTGCTCAGCCAAACCCTTGTCAGCCAATACCTTTGAGATAGCGGCAGTCAAAGTAGTCTTACCGTGGTCGACGTGACCGATAGTTCCAATGTTAACGTGAGGCTTAGTGCGCTCGAAATTTTCCTTAGCCAAAAGCTTGTCCTCCTAATATTCGCATGTTAGTCCTTTATTGGGCTAACCCTTATTGCTTACGTATTATTATACTACATTCTTAAAAGAACTAAAACAACTTGGTGCGAAAATCTTTAGTAATTTCTCTTTATGAGACTGGAATTATTATATATAACTTCGTGTTAATTGTAAATAATTTTTATCTTTTTTTGCAAACTGATTTTAAAAAGCCGGTTTTACGCCATTAAAGCTAACATTTCAGCCTGTAATTTTGCGCGCCATTCGCGCTGTTCCACTGCTTCTTCTGGCATCGGATTGCCAAGCGACTCAGCAATTAAGCCGGCAACCCAACTTTTAGTTTCAATTGCAACCCTTTCTAAGACGGGGTAAGCAATCATAAGCATCAATCGGACTTGTTCTGCCAGGCCATGAATCATAGCAGGCCCAACTGTTCGTTCATACGATTGTAATTCAGTCACAATAGCTTGATACTGAACCATATTTTCAATAGATTCAAGTTGGGCTGGTACAACCGTCAGTGTGCCTCCGTCAAGCCACACCATATCAACTGACTGCGTCACTCGTAAACGGCGTAACCGGTCCAAGACTGATACACGTGAAATGGCCGTTAAAAATGGGTCCAATAAGACGAAACGTGCCCCAACTAGATACTCATCTAGTGGCAATTTGTCGGCTGCAATCAACCGTTCCCGTTGACTGATTGCATCCCCGTCGCTCAAATGATAAAAATGACGCGCAATCGTTGTGATTGTTGCCTGTTGCGTTTGCCGAGCTGTCATTTCTGCCGTCACAACTTGGGCCATCAAGTCGGCGCGTTGCGTCTCCGGTAACCACATAATAAATTCGCGGGCCGTCAAAAATTGTTGATTATGCAAGGCAACCGTCACGTATAATTGCGCTGTTTCGGCAGTCGCTAGGTAACTGTCAATAAATTCGTCAGCAAACAACTGTGCAGTCTTATATTGACCATCTGCCAATAGTACGCGCGTCAGCAACTGGTTGATTGCTGGTGTTTGCTTGAGATCGTAAGCTTCATCCAATGCATCTAAAGCTGGGCCGTATGAATGCTCGTCAAAAGCAGCTTGCCCTTTTGCCACTAAGCGAGCAAATCGTTCTTCATCCTCTGGTGTCATGCCCTCACCTTTCTAGATTGAAGAAGCGCCGATTCCTAAGAACCGACGCTTCTTTTTTATTCTGCACTTACTGGTTGTTCACCTTGTGTTGCCTTTGGCTTACGACGACGTGGGCGACGCTTCTTTTTCTTAGCGCCTTCCTCCGTAGCCCCCGCTGGCTTTACTTGTTGATTAGCCGGTGCTTGTTGTTTCTTTTGTTGTGCGCCATTACCTTGTCCTTGTGCACCAGGCACTTTTTTCTTAGGCTTTGGCTTGCGGGCAGCTTGCTTTGGAGCTGCTACCGGCTTGTCCGTTGACTTGTTATTCGTCTTGCTTGCAGAGCGCTTGCGACGACGGCCATTTTGATTAGCTTCCATGATAACTGGTAAAATCACTGGCTTACGACGAGTTTGCTCAAATAGGAACTTACCCAAGGCATCACGTACTGAATTCTTCAAGTTACCCCAATCGAATTCCTTCGTGTTCTTAATGCCTTCAGCAACTGTCTTTTCAACCAATTCCCCGGCTTCACGAATCAAATCACGTGACGTCTTCACATAGACGAAACCACGTGAGTCAATCTTAGGTGTTGCGACAATCTTTTTCTTCTTACGATCAATCGTTACAACGGCGATAAAGACCCC
>NZ_KQ970400.1:44173-47266 GCF_001579105.1 Weissella sp. DD23
CCCAACGCAGGTTATCACCCTTCGCCAACAACCAAACGTGGTCATCATCGTAACCAACTTGTTCAGCCGCATGGTAAGCCGCATTCAAGACACGGTATTCACCTTGGATAGGAATCACATGTTGTGGCTTCAACAAGTTGAGCAACAATTGGAAATCTTCCTTTGACGCGTGGCCTGAAGACTTCTTATCCGTTGAAATTTGCTTAACTGAGGCACCGGCGCGGAACAACATATCACGTGTTCGCGCCACGTAACCTTCCATGGCCGTAGATGGTGTTGTTGTAATAAAGACTAAGTCGCCTTCTTGAATTTGGATGTTGCGGTCATCGCCTTGTGCCATACGTTGCAAATGACGAATTGGCTCACCCATCTTACCAGTTTCCAAAATAACAGTTTCTTCAGGTGCCAGCTTGCTCAAATTCTTCAAAGAAACGAATAATTCGTTTTCAGGCATTGGCAAGTGCAACTTCTTCAAACGAAGGGCTGTGCGGACAACCTTTTCCAAATCGTTACCTGAGATAACGATTTTACGGTCAACCTTGTAAGCAGCATCAATAACTTGCTGGATACGTTGAATGTTTGAAGCCACTGCGGCGACGATGATACGGCCGTTCTTATGTGCACGGAATGAGTCCAAAACGTACTCTGCAAGTTCTGATTCGTGTGCTGACAAACCATAGCTTGCTGTACCGGCAGCATCAGCCAAGACAGCAATTACACCCTTGGCACCAATTTGTGCGAGACGCGCTAAATCAGTTCGGTAGTATGGCAATGCCGTCGTATCAATTTTAAAGTCACCAGTGTAAACAATTTGCCCCTCTGGTGTTTCGATAACGATCCCCAATGATTCTGGAATCGTGTGTGTGGTCTCAAAAAATGAAACCGTTACATCCCCAAAGCTAACTTCTGAATTACCACGAACAACGTGATAATCATCAAACCCCTTTGCTTCTGGCTCAGCTTCAACAGCAAGCTTAGCCAATTCAATCGTTAATTCTGAACCAAAAACTGGCACCTTCACTTCACTTAACAAGTAAGGCAATGCACCAATTGCATCTGCGTGACCGTGTGTCAAAAAGACACCGGCAATCTTATCAGCGTTTTCTACCAAGTAGGCAAAATCTGGAATAACCACATCCACGCCAAGCAAATCGCTTTCTGGGTACTTCAACCCTGCATCCAAAATAAAAATGTCTTCACCGACGGTAACTGCATACATGTTCTTTCCGTTTTCACGTACGCCACCGAACGGCATAATACTTAATGTCGTTGTCATAATGTTCCTATTCTCGTTGTCTTTCACGGGTCAGCACAACCCAAACGTTTGTATGATTTATTCCAGTTTACCACAGTTTGAAGGCGGTACCAACAACAAGAAAAATAAAAATGGCGAACACCTGATCGACAACACCGATTAAGCTGTCTGATAGTTATATAACAAAAAAGAGCAAGTCCATAACAGACTTGCTCTTTTTATCAAACATCATTTGCGAACAAATAACATTTGATGTGGGATATAATCCCTATTTAGCTAACGTTGATTACTTGTTCAACAAAGCTGACAAACGTGACTTGTCACGTGAAGCCTTGTTCTTAGCAATCAAGCCCTTTGAAGCGGCACGGTCGATAGCTGATGAAGCGTTAACAAACAACTCTTGCAAGTTGTCTGCACCAGCTTCAGCGGCCTTACGGAACTTCTTCACTTCAGTACGGTATGCACTCAATTGTGAGATGTTACGCTCGCGTTGCACCTTGTTCAAGCGGGCACGTTGGATTGATGACTCAATAATTGGCATCGCTTTTCCCTCCGATGATAAATGTCAAAATAACGTACGTTGTTAATGTAAAAATTAACGACGCAATCCAAGCTTTTGGATCAACTCACGGTAACGTTGAACGTCGTTGTCACGCAAGTAACGCAACAAGTTACGACGGTGACCGATCTTCTTCATCAACCCACGTTGTGAGTGGAAGTCGTGCTTGTGCTCTGACATGTGTGCGTTCAATTCGTTGATGTCAGCAGTCAAAACTGCAACTTGAACTTCAACTGAACCAGTATCACCTTCGTGACGTGCGAATTCCTTGATGATTTCATTCTTGCGTTGTGCAGAAATAGCCATGTTGGATATCCACCTTTCTTTTGTATAGTCGCCTTAGACAACGTAGGACGACGGTGAACCGTCAAACATCGTAAAAGGTCGTGTGCTTTTGCACTTCAAATATAATACTAAACTTTCTAACGCAATGCAAGTAAAATTCCTAAGCAATATCTGCTTGATAGCGCAAGACAAATAATTCGAACAACAGTTCTGGTTCACGGGCTGTCGACTTAAGTTGTTCTTCCATCCCGACTAACCCTAAATAAGCTTTTGCTAATGCAGGGTAACTGAAGCGGCGAACAGTTTGACGCGCCAACTTAACGCGATATGGGTTAACCTTTAGCATTTTTGCAGTACCAGCTTCACTTTGCGTGGCTGATTTCACTTGCAATAGCAACCTGAACTGCCCGAGAATAGCTGCATGTAATCGAAGCGGTGCTTCACCACCCTCGATTAACTCGTGATACAGTTCGACTGCCCGTGTTAATTTACGATTCAACAACGCATTAATCAAGTCGAAAATATTTTCGCTCAAGGTACGTGTGACTAAAGCATCCACTGCTTGCTCATCAATTTGCTTCGTATCGTAGGCATACAGCATTAATTTATCCAGTTCAGACATAATTTGGGTCAATGACATATTCGTGAGTCGAACAAGTAGTTGGATGGCTGGGCCCGACATTTCAAAGCCGTTTTGCCGCAATTTATCCGTAATCATGCTACGAACATCTTTTTCTGTTAAATCACCAAAAGCTAAATAAGCTGCTTGTTCTTTCAACAACTTCACAACCTTCTTACGGCTATCAAGTTTTTCATAGGGTGCAAAAATCACCAAAACTGTTTGGGGCTCTGGATGTTCTGCATATGCAATCAAATCTTCGACATGATGTTCTACCTTTGTCCGGGGATTTTCACCGGTCAAGAAGTACGCGTCGTCAATCATGACAACCCGTCGATCACCAAAAAACGGTACCGATCGTGCATCATCTACAGC
>NZ_KQ970400.1:47651-49636 GCF_001579105.1 Weissella sp. DD23
CGTTTCGCGCATATCAAATTGGGCCAAATTCAACGTGCGATCTTCATCCGGAATCAAGCTAACGAACGCTGATCGAACTTGATCAAGTAGATACTGGTCTGTTCCTTGAATCAGATAGATTGGCTTTAACGTTTGCTTGGCAACATCCTGTTGCACATCTCTTAGCGTAAGCGCCATGCTGCCTGCCTCCTCGTTTTTCTCATGTTTCTACTGTATCATGGTCGCCCCGGAAGTTGAATAGGTGATGTGATTTCTGCTTGCCACCGGTCACGCTTGCCTGACCAGCAATATTGCAACATACCACTTTCAGCAGTACTGAACACTTGCATGTTATTTTGGTAGGCTGTAACCAACGTTTCTTGATTGGGATGACCAAATCGATTCTTTACCCCTGCTGAAACAACGCCAACATTTGGTTGCAACCGCTGTACAAACTCGGAGGCCGTACTCGTTTTCGATCCGTGATGACCAAACTTTAGTATCGGCACCCGACCAAGCATCGGGTCATCTAATAGGTTTCGCTCGCCCGCCTGATCCAAATCACCAGTCAGCATCAGCCGTTTAGGTCCTGTCTCAACCAACACCGCTACAGAATCTTCGTTATCGCCTGCACCGGATTTAAACGGATGCTTCACTAACGTCCAACGATTCAAACGCATCCCAGCTTGCACTTCTTGTACCGAGGCACCCTTACAATGTGGTGCGACCAATTCCTGATAGGCCTCCGTTTGCATCATGCCCAGTGGCACGTAAATGTTATCAACAGGTATTTGTTGTAAAAAATGTGGCAAATTGCCAATATGGTCAATGTCTTTATGCGTCAGGACTAATTGTTGCACCCGTGTGATACCCTTTCCCCGCAAAAACTGCACCAATTGTTGTGCCTGAAAATCACGCTTCTGTGGGGTGGCCCATGGTGGTTGTGGCAAATTCATTTTGCCACCAACGTCCACCAGCATGACTTGCCGGGGTGCAAGTCGCACAATCGTTGCATCCCCTTGCCCAACGTCGGCGAACGCCACAAACCCGCCCGTTGCTAATCTTGGTAACAAAAACATCACGCCATAGATGACTAATAGCACCAAACCAATTGTCCGACGCCTGCGCCTCAACAGCCAACTAACTGTCCCAACCAAAGCAACACCGCTTAGCAACAACGGTGGCTGACCAAACACTAGCTCACCTGGTACACGGTCCATTTGCGCGATGCCAAACTGGATGCCGTTAATCAGCGCATTACAACATGACATGATAGGCGTCAGACCACACCAAGCCGCACCAATGCCAACTAACAGTACCGGAATAACTAACCATGTAAATACAGGCATCGCCACCAAATTTGCCAGAATACTAATCGGATGCCAAGCGTACGTATGCCACAACAGCACTGGTAAAATTAATACCGACAAAAAGATGCATTGCCACCAACCCGGTTTGCCTGTTAGCCATAAGAGGCCAAAAGTTAGCAGGTATGATAATTGGCCACCTAAATTATGTAACACCCCCGGTTCAAGTAATAAGCCCCCTAACAATGCAACGCCCCAAGCATCAACTGCTGACAAGCGGAGCCATCCCAATTCGCGCCAAGCTTGTGTTAACGCCAATAATACCGCCCGCACCAATGATTGGACACCGCCAGCAAATAGCAGCAACACAACTAAAAGCACTTGTACAATTAACAACGACCGTTCACGGGTAATGCCAATCCACCGACCGAACTTACGCCACAATACATAGACTCCCGCGACTTGAAAGCCTGAAATGCTAAACAAATGTACCAAACCCATCTTCTGAATACCAACGTTATCATCATAGAAGTCACGACGCGTATAACCCAAAAATAATGTTTCACCATAGTCACGCAACCCAGGTGGTAGCGTTTCAAACCAGGCAACTAATCGGCTGTGGCCCGTCCGAATCCGACTATTAATAAATGGCCATGCCCCCGTTGGCGTATCAACCTGCGTGATGGTCGCTTGCTTCAC
>NZ_KQ970400.1:49920-53697 GCF_001579105.1 Weissella sp. DD23
CTGCAAGTCATCGACCGTCTTAAACCCACCCATCGTTTCACGCTGGGTCACAATATCCTGAGCCCGCTTTTCACCCACGCCTGGCAAGGTTTGCAATTCAACGACCGTCGCCGTGTTCAAATTGACAAGTGATGTTTCAGTGGCTGTTGTCGCTGACGTTGTCGATGGTGCGGTGGCGCTTGGTTGTCCCGGTAATGGATAGGCATCTGGCACTATTTCAGAACCGTTCGGTATATACAGTACCTGACCATTCGTCAAGGAGGCTGCCAGATTCAAGCGGGTGCGGTCGACAGTTGCCAATGTCCCGCCCGCTTTTTCAAGGGCATCCGCCATAATTGGTGGTACTGTAAATTTATAAACGCCTGGACGGTGCACAGCACCCTTCACATCAACCACGACGGTCGCCGATTGAACTGACGGCTGCACGGTCCGTGTAACCGAAACCGCTTTTTGTGTTGATTGGTCAGCCGCCACGCTTGGCGAAATATCTCGCGGTAATACTGGTGCGGTCTGTGAACACTGCCACCAAACAACTAACCCAATACCGATACCAATTAGGCCAGTTGCAAACCAAATCATATGCTGAAATCGATAATAATACGCTTTTAGATTTGCCATGTTTTTTCCTCCAGTAATAGAGACACATAACCAATCAAAAAGTCCAAAAAAAGACTGGTCCCAATTTTTCATCGGGATCAGTCTTAATCATCATTATTGTAAGTTTGGATCATTAAAGATCGTGTTCATCACTTCTTCAACCATATCAAATTCTGCATCAGTTTCGATTGGTTGCAACATACCTTCTTCATCATCCTTATTGTAGATGAATGGCATAATACCAACTTCTTCTTCGTCATCCCCATCCATCGCTGCATCTGCAGGGCCAAGGATGATGTATGACTTACCAAAATCTTCAGAGTCGAAAGAGAACAACTCAATAAATTCGTGTTCGTTGCCGTCCTCGTCAGTTAAGACGAACAATTCTGCGTCGTTCATTTTTACGTCCTTTCCAGTTAACAAAAAATGACCGATGCATCACCGGTCATTAATTGTACTAAAACATTAGTCTTCTTGCTCATCCAAGAATTGGTTCAAACGCTCTTCAACCATTGACCACTCTGCGTCGTCTTCGATTGGCGTCAAACCACCTTCAGTAGACGCAGCCGTCTCTTCAGGGTCGAAAATGTATGCTAACATTTCAACTTCTTCATCTTCGCCTGCCCCTGCTGGGTACAAGACGATGTATGACTTACCAAAATCTTCTGACTTAAACGTAAATAGCACTTCGAAAAGTTGCTCATCGCCGTTGTCGTCAACCAATGTGATAATGTCTTGCTCTTCGTCCATTATGTTTACCTCTTACTTTACAAGTGGTCCTTTGCGATCCAAATAGTTTTGGAGAATCAAAGCCGCCGCTAACTTATCAATAACCTGCTTACGCTTCTTACGAGACGCATCAGCTTCTTCAACAAGCATACGTTCTGCTTCAACCGTCGTCAAGCGCTCATCCTGAAAATCAATTGGCAAGCCAAATGTTTCCGTCAACAAATCACCATATGCACGTGCGGCATCGACGCGCGGACCGGATGTGTTATTCATGTTCTTTGGCAACCCAAGAACGAACCCCGTTGGTTGGAATTGTGCCACCAACTCCTTCATGCGCGCAATGCCAAACTCTTTCTCATCTTCATTAATGCGAATGATTTCAACACCTTGTGCTGTCCAACCGAGCAAGTCAGATACTGCCACACCAACTGTGCGTGATCCGACATCTAGACCCATTACGCGTCCCATATTATCTGACCTCTTCTTTCTGGACCAAAATTTCTCTTAAATCTCTCGGAATTTCTCAACCAAATTACTTAGACAAGTAATCCTTAACCAACGCTTCAATGATTTCATCACGTTCAAACTTGCGAATCAAATTACGCGCATCGTTTACACGTGGAATATATGCTGGATCGTTTGAAATCAAGTAACCAACAATTTGGTTGATTGGGTTGTAACCCTTTTCTTCCAACGCTGCGTACACAATCTCAAGTGTCTTACGTACGTCGTGTTCTTGGTTATTACCAAAATCAAAGACAGCTGTATTATCTAATGAAGTCATTTTCAGCCTCCTTCCGAGGTTCCCCTCAATAAAAATGCAAGTTTACTTTGCAGACAACCAATCTGCTGCTTGCGTAAATGCATCTGCAATACCCGCTGGGTTCTTACCACCCGCTTGGGCCATGTCTGGGCGACCACCGCCACCACCGCCGATAGCTGGTGCAATGGCCTTGATCAAATCACCGGCCTTAACACCCTTAGCAATCGCGTCTGGTGAAGCAGCAACCAACAAGTTAACCTTTTCACCCAAATTAGCAGCCAAAACCAACACATCTGACGGCGTTGCTTGCTTCCAGTTATCGGCTGTTGCACGCAACGCATCCATTGATTCAACGGCCATTTCAGTCGCGATAAACGTAAAGTTGCCAGCCGTTTGTACATCGTTGAACGCAGCATTGGCAGCTTGATTAGCCAGCTTTTGCTCCAATGAAGCCGCTTGACGCTCGGCATCCTTCAATTGTGCTTGCAAAGCAGCAATCTTATCGTTAACTTCTGACAATTGTGGTGCCTTAACTTGGGCCATTGCTTCGTTCAACCAAGCATCGTGTTGCTTGAACAAGTTCATTGCCCCCTGACCAGTCACTGCTTCGATACGACGTACACCGGCACCCGTACCTTGCTCGCTGACAATCTTGAACATCCCCAACTCAGCCGTTGAATTAGCGTGTGTTCCACCGTCAAACTCAACGTTGAAGTCACCGATTGAGACAACACGGACCTTCTCACCATACTTTTCAGTAAAGACTGCGACAGCCCCCAACTTCTTAGCTGATTCGATATCCGTTTCAACCCATGAAATTGGCAAGTTTTCAATAATCTTAGCGTTGATCAAATCTTCAATTTCTTGCAACTTCTCTGCTGAAACAGCGCCGTTGTAAGTAAAATCATAACGCAAACCATCTTCAGTGACCAATGAACCGGCTTGGGTTGTGTGTTCACCTAAGATGTTACGCAAAGCTTGGTCAAGCATGTGAGTCGCCGTGTGGTTCTTTGAAACCGCTGCGTGGTACGCACGGTTAACATCGAGCTTGTACGTCTCACCGGCCTTAATTTCTGCATTAACTTGCAATGTGTGCAAGTGTTGGCCATTAGGTGCATTTTGTACATCAACGACTTCAGCGACAACTTCGCCAGCTGCGTTAATGACAACACCGCGGTCAGCTACTTGACCACCCATTTCAGCGTAGAATGGCGTCACGTCAAAGATAACTTCGGCTTGACCATCCTTAGCAGACTCGACCAATTCATTATCAACAATCAGGTCTGTCAACTTAGCAGCATCAACTGTTAATTCTGACCAACCAACGTAGGTTGATTCTGTCTTCAAATCTGTCAACAAGGCATTTTGAACACCCATTGAAGCTGTGTTGCCACGAGCGGCACGGGCACGTTCTTGTTGCGCAGTCATTTCGGCATCGAAGCCAGCACGGTCAACTGTCAAGCCAGCATCAGCGGCTGATTCTTCCGTCAACTCGTATGGGAAGCCATATGTGTCATACATCTTAAAGGCAACCGCACCGTCGATAACACCACCGTTAGCCTTTGCTTCATCAATGACACCGTCCAACAATGACAAACCATCTGCCAACGTCTTGTTGAAGCGGACTTCTTCAGCTTCAACAACTGATGCAATGTAGTCTGCATTAGCCAAAACCTCAGGGTAGTAAG
>NZ_KQ970400.1:53717-54336 GCF_001579105.1 Weissella sp. DD23
TCAAGAAGACCTTATCAATCCCCAACTTGCGACCGTGCAAAACAGCACGACGAAGCAAACGACGAATGATGTAACCGCGACCTTCGTTTGATGGCAAAGCCCCATCACCGATGGCAAATGTTACGGCACGGGCGTGGTCAGCAATCACCTTGAATGAGATGTCCTTTTCAGGATCATCACCGTACTTGTATTGACCTGACATCTCTTCCGTCTTACGGATGATTGGCAAGAACAAGTCCGTTTCAAAGTTGGTCTTGGCATTTTGGAAAACAGAGACAACACGTTCGAGTCCCATACCCGTATCAATGTTCTTGTGTGGCAACTCAGGGTAATCCTTGTTGTCAGTCAAACCAGGCAAGTGGTTGTATTGTGAGAACACGATGTTCCAAATTTCCAAGTAACGTTCGTTTTCACCACCAGGGTAGTTTTCCTTGGCATCGTCGGCGTTAAATTCTTCACCGCGATCATAGAAAATTTCCGTATCTGGTCCTGAAGGTCCCTCACCGATATCCCAGAAGTTATCTGGTTCTTCGTACAAGTGGTCCTTAGGCAACCCCACAACGTTCAACCATATTTCCTTGGCCTCAGTATCATTTGGGTAAACCGTCACGTACAACTT
>NZ_KQ970400.1:54462-58960 GCF_001579105.1 Weissella sp. DD23
GTCCATACCGTACCATTCTGGACTCGTCAACAATTCCCAAGCCCAAGGAATAACTTCAGGCTTAAAGTAGTCGCCAATTGAGAAGTTTCCCATCATTTCAAACAACGTGTGGTGACGGGCCGTGTGACCAACGTTCTCAATGTCATTCGTACGAATTGACTTTTGCGCGTTCGTAATACGGTGGTTTTCAGGTACAACTGAACCGTCGAAGTACTTCTTCAACGTTGCGACACCAGAGTTAATCCACAACAATGTTGGATCGTCCTTTGGAATCAATGATTGAGATGGCTCAATGCTGTGTCCCTTGCTTTCGAAGAAACGCAAAAACATATCACGGATCTCAGCTGATGATAATGGCTTCATCTTCCAATCCTCGCTTAAATAAATATCTAAAATAAAAACAGACCCCCATTGCAAAAACAGAGACGCCTACACGCGGTACCACTCTGCTTGCAATGATAGTCTGCATCATTACCTCTTTGAATGCCGTTAACGCTGGCGCACGGTTTGCTTTCACAAACAGCTATGAAGGTAGCATCACAAAAGGTTGAGCGTTGTTTACATCATCCACAACGTTTCTGTTGGCTCTCAAACCATAAATGATATGTCCTTGTTCATTATTGTAACATATTAAGAACTTCTAATAACCGTTTTTGTTTGCTTGAAATGTTTTTGTAAAAGTTATTTGGTATTTAGCAATCGCGCGATGTTCTCAGCTGTTCGTGTGAGATTTGCCTCACCATCCTTCATTGCAGTCGGCAAATCAACTGCACCCGGCACGATGCTGAACACCGCATCGATACCCAAATCATACAATGTATCAATGCCATCCCCAACGTATCCAGCCAATCCAATGACCTTCGCATCGGGTGAGGCTTGCTTAATCGCTTGCGCTGCACCCATTGGCGTCTTACCGTATTGCGTTTGAAAATCAATCGCACCTTCGCCGACAAATGCGACATCCGCATTGGCAGATTTGGCGACTAATGCAGTTGCTGCAACAACCAAACTAATGCCCGATTGCATCTTAGCCTGTGTGAACGCCAACATACCTGCTCCGAGTCCGCCGGCAGCGCCCGCCCCCGGTGTATTAGCCAAGTCGATACCCAATTGTGCCTTAACCACCTTGGCATAATTTGTCAAAGCCGTATCGAGTTCGGCCACCATCGCTGGTGTCGCACCCTTTTGTGGGCCAAAGACGGCTGACGCACCAGTTTCACCAACCAATGGATTCGTGACATCTGATGCCAATAAGATTTCAGACTCAGCCACGCGCGGATCAATGTGGCTCATATCAATCCTGGATAACTGTGCTAACGGCGCACCACCATGAGCGATTTGCTGACCATTTTCATCAAGGAACCGGACACCCAACGCTTCAGCCATGCCAGCCCCACCATCGTTTGTGGCAGAACCGCCAAGTCCGATGATGAAGCGACGCAACCCGCGATTCAACGCATCTTTGATCAATTGGCCCGTGCCAAACGTCGTCGTAATCAGCGGATTTTTCGTTTCCTCTGTCACGAATTGAATACCAGATGCCGCTGACATTTCAATTACAGCCGTCTGACCATCACCTAGAACACCGTAAAAGGCCGTCACCGTTTCGCCCAACGGATTTTGTACATCAACAGCGATGATATCACCGTCCGTTGCATCAACTAATGACTGAACAGTGCCTTCACCGCCATCGGCCATCGGTACCAATTCATAGTCCGCGTCTGGATAAATTTTTTGCAAGCCAACTTGAATGGCCAGAGCCGCCTCTTTTGCTGTCATACTACCTTTAAATGAATCTGGGGCAATTACAAATTTCATATCAATTCCTCACTGAGTTGACCGTGGTTTTGAAAAAGACGCCGTTTATACCACTAATAAAACTTTCCGTGTACGAATTTAATAATCTAAACGATGAGCCACGAACGGACTAATTTTTGCATATAATTGCGGTTTAATCTTGTCATCCACATAGGAAACGATGCCAGGAGTTTTACTACCAATAACAATCTGACCGGATGGCAACTCGACACCACTATCATGTTCATATACATCATAAAAATTCAATTCGTCGAAGTCCACTGCTACAATCTGTTCACTATTGTCTAATCGATACTGAAAGTAATTCAATAAATTCGCATAATCACTAGTTGTAGATATCGATTTCAATAAATATTGAAAATCAAACACTGTGAGAATTGGGTACACATCATGTTCTTCATACAAAAATAATCCTTGTTGGTGTGCCAAAAGAGAAAAGTTCCACAAAGTAACAGTGACGCCAATAATCCCCCTAATCGGTTCCATTATATCTACGTTAACCTTATCCTTACCAACGCGAGTAAATATTTTTTCACCATCCTGTATAGCTTGTACAGCTCGACTGATTTGTTGTGATGCCTTCACTGCGTATTTATCATAAGTTGTTTGTAGCTTTTTCCTAGCATGTAAAACATTCGACAACCCCAAATTAATTCTAGATGCTTTTATTTCAACAACCCAATTAAATCCGTCAGATTGTAATAGTAAATCTTGTTCAGCCTCTTGTCCGTCAATTTCAACATAATAATTTGGTTGAATTTTAACTTCAGGATCAATCCTAGTTAATTCTTTACTGATAATTTCAACAACATAATCCTCAAATTTAGTTTGTATTCTTTTCAGTGCTTTATTCTGTTGTGTTAAGAACATATATTCCATTGTAATTTGAAAACTACCGTGTTGATTTGGAGCATATAAGAGATGCCCCTTATAAAATACCATTGGCAACAATTTTTTTCTGAGAACATTATACGCATCCTGGACACTTTCAACGTTGCGCATTTCTCGAGTAAGTTCTTGCAATTCCCACGAATTTTCTTCCAATTTTTTTGTTTCTTCATCAGTTACGAGCGACATCACTCCCCGTTCAAATGTTTCAAGCGAAATTTCGTTATTGCCCTCATTTGCAATAACGTACTTGATTAAACGAGAGGTACTTTTAACTTTAAATAGAGAGGCAATTGTATCATCAAAAAACTCGAAAAACTCTATCCATTGCCATGCTGAAATATATTCTAAATTAGAATTTGACATCGCAAAACTAGCGTCCAAAAATATGTCGCTATTTCCACGTTGATAATTTTTTTGGATGTTTGTTTTACTAAAACTATTGATTAATATCACCAATTTTCTTTCAAGTTTTAAAAAATCTGTTTTCGCTGATTTTTCTGTCACTGGCGCTGTAAGTGCATAAAACGAGATAGCTATGGCATTTTTTAAAGAATCAACAATAGTTTTATCTACAATGAAATCATCTGATTTCGCATCAGACATATTTTTATTAGTAAACATTGTATGGAATGCTTTTATTCTCGCTTCCATTGTATACCGTTCAACCAGTTGTGAAACTCGCTCCAAGTCCTTCATAAATCCCCCCTCATAAATTCAATACATGTTTGTTCATTTAATAATTTCTATCTAGATGTGTATCACTACCAATATAATTACACAATTTATACGGGTATGACCCCCATATATCTATCTTTCTAAATCTAAAAGTATAATTCAAGCATTTTATATACTAAAAAAGCGCGCAAATTGTATATTCGCGCGCTTTTATGCTACTTATCGTTAGCCTTTTTCTTAGCCTTACGCGCGGCACGAAGTGATTGACGTTCCTCAACACGCTTCTTGTACTTTGCATCACGGGCAATCGCAGACTTAATCTGACGCTTGTAACCAGGCTTAACGTTCTTCTTCTTCTTTTTAACCAAACCAATCATCGTTGGGTCTAGCTTAACAGTTGACTTTGAACGTTGCTTACGACGACGACGATCATAACCAGGCTTAAGCTCACCATGTGAGTAAGTCATTGGTTCAAACGTCACACCCATGTTTTCGACCGCTTGCACGCGTTCTTCTTCATCTGGATTGTAAATCGTAATGGCCGTTCCTTCCATACCGTTTCGACCAGTACGGCCAACACGGTGCACGAAGAATTCAAGCTCCGTTGGAATCCCATCATTGATGATCAATGATACACCAGGGATATCAATTCCACGTGCGGCCAAATCAGTGGCCACGACATATTGATAGTCCAAGTGTTGGATTTGTTGCATGGTACGCTTACGTTCACGTGGTTGAATACCACCGTGGATTTCAGCGACCTTCAAACCACGGTTACGCAATGCCTTGGTTAATTCACGCGCACGTTCCTTCGTGTTGGTGAACACCAACGCCATGTATGGGTTTCCCATCGTCAATAACTCGTAAACCAAGTCATCCTTCTTCATGCCCTTCGTACCAACTAACAAGTTAGTAATCGTTGGGGCGATAACGGTTTCTGTTGGAATTTCTTCCACAACAGGGTTCGTTAGGTACTTCTTCAAGAATGGTTGCAACTTTTGTGGAATCGTAGCTGAGAAGACCAACATTTGCAAATCTTCTGGCATCGCACCTGCGATTGCATCAACTTCTGGTAGGAAGTCCCAAATCCATGGTCATATCCGCTTCATCGACA
>NZ_KQ970400.1:59158-61597 GCF_001579105.1 Weissella sp. DD23
AAGTCCTTGATACGTCCTGGTGTTCCAATCACAATTTGTGGTTGTGTACTTTCCAATTGGTGCATTTGGCGGACCTTATCAGTCCCACCAACATACAAGCCAATGCGTGGCTGTTGGTCAGCCGGGAATCCTGTACCCAATTGCTTGGCTGCTGCATAGATTTGTTGCGCCAACTCACGAGAAGGCGTGGTAATCACGGCTTGCACCTTTTGAGCAGTTGGATCAAACTTTTGGAAAATTGGAATCAAAAATGTGTGTGTCTTACCTGATCCAGTTTGTGATTGTCCCACAACGGAACGTCCTTGCATCACAACGGGAATCAAGCGTTCTTGCACCTTCGTTGGTGTGGTGAAACGAATTTCATCCAACGCCGTATAAATTTCTGGGCGCAAGTTGTAGTCAGTAAACTTAGCCATTATGCTTCTGTTTGCTCCTTCAATGTTTCATCGGCTTCACGAATAATCTCATGGACTTCATCAATGTCCTTGGCAAAAGCACCTGAGGCAAACTTGTGTCCGCCGCCACCATGTCGCTTTGCAATTTCGTTAATCACCGTGTTACGTGAACGTAGTCGGACACGGAAAAAGCCATCATCTTGCTGTTCAAAGACAGCCCAGGCCTTAACTGTGTTAATCTTTCCTAGTAATGGGACAATAAAGGCCGTCCCAAAATCACCAAGATTGAAGTTTTCAACAACTTCGTTCGTCAAAATAATGTAATTAAAGCCGTTATCGGTTGTGACCATGTTGTTATAAACATAGCCAGAAGCCCGGGCAGCTTCAACTGAGATGGTATCCATTTGTTGATTAATCTTAAACCAATCAAAATCAAACTTCATCAAATCAGCGACAACTTGCATCGTTTCAGACTTAGTCGCGTATAGGAAGCGACCTGTATCGCCGACGATACCGGCATACAAATATGAGGCACCTGCATCTGACAAAGTCAATTCGTCTTCAAATTCCTTATAGAAGGCAAAAATCATCGCCGACGTAGAAGAAGCGCCTTCAATCACCCACGTATAGTCGCCATATGGCTCGTCATTTGGGTGGTGGTCAATCTTAACCAACACCTTACCATAGTCGAAACGACGGTCATCGACACGTGGTGAGTTCGCTGTGTCGGTCACAATTACCAATGCATCATCGTAAAGTGAGTCTGGAATTTGCTCCATCTCACCCATCCAAGTCATGCTAGGCACTTGCTTGCCCACAACGTGAACCTGCTTCTCAGGGAACGACGTTTTAATTAACTCCGCCAAGCCAAATTGTGACCCAAAGGCATCTGGATCAGGGCGTTGGTGACGGTGAATAATAATCGTGTCCGCTGCCTTAATTTGCGCTAGAATTGCTGTTTGCGCTGTCATGATTCAATCTCAATTCTATCTAGTTTACAAACGTTGCTCGCAACGTTAACAGTTTGGGTCTACCACCCGCTACTTTAATAAGTATAGCAGAAAACCGCGGTAATTACGCGATTAGATTAGTTATCATACAGATTCAGGGGGATATTTTCAAAGGTTAGCGGTGCTAAATTTGTCATCGTTAATCCTAAGAGGCGAATTGGCTTTTGATATCCCCCTAATTCTTCCCAAATATCCGCTGCTAAACGTTCAAACTCGGTCGCATCATTTGGTAAATAATCTGGTTGGGTTGTCCGTCGTGTTTCCGTATTAAAATCTTCATCACGTACCTTTAATACCAAGGTTTTGCCGTGTAACGACCTTTTCTGTAGCGAACTCTCTAAGAGTGCGGCCAGTCGCTTTAGTTCAGCCATGATTTTCTCTTCGTTATCCAAAAACGGACCATACGTTCGTTCTTTGCCAACTGATTTCCGCTCACGTTGCCATTCAACTGGTCGGTCATCAACACCCCGGATTCGTCGGTAAAAGTCATACCCCATCCGTCCAAAATGTTGGGTCAATGTCGTTTGATCCATGGCATATAGCGCAGCGCCAGTTGTGACACCCAGTTCACGCATCCGTTCGGCCGTCTTTTGACCAACCCCACGGACCTCCTCAATTGGCAATGCATCTAAGAAAGGTCGAACGTCAGCTTCCCGAACAACGGTCAGCCCGGCTGGTTTATTGTGTTCAGAAGATAGCTTTGCCAAAAACTTATTAAACGATACCCCAACCGAACTGGTTAATTGCAGTTCTTCATAGATAGTTTGTTGTAGCGCATGGGCTAGCGCAACTGGATTATCAATGCCAATTTTATTTTCTGTTACGTCTAAATAAGCTTCATCAAATGCAATTGGTTCCACTTTGTCAGTATAACGATGAAAAATTTCATGGACCTGATTTGACACGGTCCGATATTTTTCAAAATTCGGCGTCAAAAAAGTTGCCTCTGGCGCTAATCGAAGTGCTTCGGCGGCGCTCATTGCAGAATGGACACCAAGTTGTCGTGCCTTATAGTTAGCTGTAGCAACCACACC
>NZ_KQ970400.1:61910-63841 GCF_001579105.1 Weissella sp. DD23
GCGTAAAAGGCATCCATATCAACATGTAAAATTTTTCGGTCAGTATGTAGTTGCACCGGAATTTCTAGTAAATCAGCCATCTTCGTCGCACGCCTTTCGTTTAAAATCCATAATAAAAAAGAACCTGAGAAATATCTACTCAGGCTCTTTCATCTATTACTTAGCGTCGTCTGACTTTTCGTCTGCCACAACATCAGCTGTCGTGTCGACGATTTCATCAGTTGCCGTTTCTGCCTTGGGTGCTTCAGCCACAGCTGGAGCTGCCTTAACAACTTGGCGGATTGCTGACAACTCGAATACCAAAATAACACCTTCAGCATCCAAATCAAACGTCTTTGCCTCATTATCAACGGCAGCGATCTTACCGTGCAAGCCACCGATTGTCACAACTTCGGCACCTGGTTGAACCGTGTTGATCATCTCTTGGCGCTTCTTTTGTGCCTTTTGTTGTGGGCGAATCATAATAAAGTACATTGCCGCCACGAAGACGACCAAAATCAAAATATTAGCACTCATAGTAGTACACTCCTCTAGGATTTATTTAACAATAGTTAGAACAAGCGCGCATTCGGATTCTTGTAACCGTAGTTTTCCATGACTTCTTCACGGAACTCAAGTAAGCGATCCTCAGCAATTGCTTGACGCATATCTTCCATCAACTTCAATAGGTAACGCAAATTGTGAACAGACGCAATGTTTTGCGCATACAATTCGTCAGCCTTAAACAAGTGGTGTAAGTATGCCTTAGTAAAGTTTTGTGAACCGTAGTCTTCCGTTTCGGGGTCAATTAGTGAAAAGTCATTCTTATACTTAGAATTCGTAATCACGATACGGCCCTTCGACGTCATCAAGGTTCCCTTACGTGCGATACGTGTTGGCAGCACAGAATCAAACATATCAATACCGCGGATAGCACCATCAATCAAAGAATCGGGTGCTGCCACCCCCATCAAATAACGTGGCTTGTTTTCGGGTAGGAATGGCACTGTGAAGTCGAGCACACGGTTCATTTCTTCCTTGGTTTCACCAACAGACAGACCACCAACGGCGTATCCAGGCAAATCAAGTGAAACAAGATCTGAAGCAGACTGCTTACGAAGCTCACGGAAACCGGCACCTTGCACAATACCAAATAGGGCTTGATCCTCCGGACGACGGTGGGCAGCTAAAGCACGTTCAGCCCAACGTGATGTGCGTTCAACTGAATTTTTCACGTAATCATACGTTTCAAAGTATGGAATTGCTTCATCCAATTGCATCATGACATCAGAACCCAAATTATTTTGAATGCGCATCGCAACCTCAGGTGATAGGAACATTTCTTCCCCGTTCACGTGATTACGGAACGTCACACCTTCTTCTTTAATGTTGTTGCGTTCTGACAATGACCACACTTGGAAGCCACCTGAATCAGTTAGAATTGGGCCATCCCAATTCATAAACTTGTGCAAACCACCAGCTTCGGCAATCAACTCGTCACCCGGACGAACCCATAGGTGGTACGTGTTTGACAAAATAAACTGTGACTTGATTTCTTTTAGTTCACGAGGTGACACATTCTTAACCGTGGCTTGTGTACCAACCGGCATAAACATTGGTGTCATAACTTCACCGTGGGGGGTTGTAATTTTACCCAAACGTGCACCAGTGTGCTTTTCCACGTGGAGTAGCTCGTACTTCACAGCATAATCAGACATGATGTGACTTCCTTTCTCTCTACCAAACCTCGGTAGCAATCGTTTCTATCTTGATGTTCTTTTCGACCGCTCGAAAAAACTAGCCAAATACAATTATATCAGAAAGAATGCCCAGACTACGCACAAATTCAATATTAATTGTGAGATGCGATGTTTTTGTGTCAGTTTTATCACTAATATATGTTAATTACCGTTTCTGATACAAAGAAGCCACCAACAAGTGGTGGCTTAAGG
>NZ_KQ970401.1:0-5579 GCF_001579105.1 Weissella sp. DD23
ATAAAAGGCTTACAAAGAGCTTTTTATGGCGTTTTATTCGTTATAGGTGTTTTTTTGCGCAGATTAAAGTTAATGCCTTACTAACCAAGAACATTTTATCTACATACGAGTTTAACGTATCAATAAACAATCAAATCACTAGTCTATTCTGAATAATCATATGACTCAAAACAGTAATGACTAGTCATTTTATTAAATAGCCATAAGATCACAAAATAATGGCATTAAATCTTAAAAAAAGCTGAATGTACAAGCAATTATTTACAAGAATCATAACCGAATGAAATGAGGGCAATGCGCACTTACACTCTTGACACCTGTCAATAGTAGTTTGCCAAAGATTTCATCCTTGGTTTTTCCTTGTATCAGAAGGCTAACGCCAACCATTAATTAATCACATTATGCAGGATCCAATGGCTATAAGATAACCGGGCACTCATCGTAATTAACCACGGATGATTGACTTCGAAAATTTGTATTTCCGTTTCTAAGTACAGGAGTGTTTTACCATGATTAAAAGTTAAGATCGGTGCTGGAAAATCAGGTCTGGTCGCAACCTGATGTACGCTTTGCCGTGAGTTCATCTCCCAACGTTCTTTTAGATCTTCTCGTGATAAAAGTTTTGGTAACTGCTCTTTCTCAACTAACACTTGTTTTGTGAGTTGTGCCGTTAATTCTTCCTTAGCCGCATTGGGATGCCAATCATTTAAAATATCATATGCGTTATTACCTAAATCTAATTCCATGAATAGTCCTCCTAATGTGTCATGGTTACAAGACAAAATATTCACCGCGGATAGTAAACTTTACTATCATCGCCATGAAATACTTCAATGCTCAGATGGTAATAATTATCATAGATACCAGCTTGATACATCGCTTCCGTGATGTTGTGTAGCATGGGCGGTTCTAAGATACGTTCACGTAGCAACCAGAAATGTTCATTATCATTTTGAATAAACACACAGCACCGTTTATCTCTCACATTAAACACGCGGATTTCACGGCCGTCATCATAGCGAATAATAGCTTGTAAGGCTAAATTATCATTGGTCATGTACTCATCAAAATTAGTCATGATTCATCACCAAAATAATGATCCAGTAGTAGATAACCCAGTAGGTCAGTATCACCAGTATTATCCATGGTTGCATCAAAGGCATCTGCAAAATAAGTCTGGCTAGCTGTATCAGTGCCTTGTTTATCGGACGCTGTAATGATGTTGTCTAATTGTGCCTTAGTAATCCTAGTCATTAAAAATACCTCCATGGTGGTGCCAAAATGAACAAATACGGTCTAATTTAGGGAGATTAGTTGGTGTTATTACCCAAAATCAATTTGATCTAACATTGTTTCTCGACTTGCTTGATCTAACCCCAGATAAGTCAGTGTCATAGCCTCCCTTGAATGATTCAATAAGTGCATGACAAAGCCAATATTATAATATTTTTACTTATTTAGAACTATTTCATAAACTTGATGGACGTCAAGTTTATATCTCCCAAAAGCTAATACACTTTAGTTGAACTAAAATTAAGGGAGAAATCATATGCAACATAATATTCTTAAATATAAAAATAAAATTACTAGTATCAGTGGCTTACTCATTGCTTTAGCACTAATCGCACACTTTATTTTTGCCAATACAACAATTTCTAATAGTGCTTTTATTATAGCTTCTATATTAGGCGTTACCCCCATTTCTTTACAGGCTTATCAGGCTATGAAAGTAAAAGTAGTAAGTATTGATGTTTTAGTAACGATAGCGGTCATTGGTGCTCTCTTTATTCAAAATTATGAAGAATCAGCAATTGTTACTTTTTTATTTTTGTTTGGATCATATTTAGAACAACGAACACTTAACCAAACACGATCAGCTATTAAAGAGTTGACGGAAATGGCTCCAGAAACTGCTTTTAAGCAATTGACAGGGGGACAATTTGCAGAAGTAGATATTGATGAAGTAGAAGAAGGGGATATTCTCCTAGTAAAGACTGGTGCCAAGATTCCCGTAGATGGTAGGGTAACTACTGGAAAAGGATATGTAAATGAGGCTAATATCACAGGTGAATCTTTACCTTTAAAGAAAGAAAAAGACGATGAAGTATTTGCCGGTACTATTATGGACAACGGTACTATTCAAATAGTGGCTGATAGAGTAGGGGAAGATTCTACATTTGGAAAAATTATTGACTTGGTAGAAGAAGCACAGGATTCTAAATCAGAAGCAGAACGATTCATTGACCAGTTTTCTCGCTGGTATACACCTGCAGTACTTACAATTGGGCTGTTGGTTTGGGTATTAACCAAAGATACAGAACTTGCGATTACCGTATTAGTACTTGGTTGCCCAGGAGCCTTGGTAATTGGTGTACCTGTTTCAAATGTTGCAGGGATAGGAAATGGCGCAAAAAATGGTGTTTTATTTAAAGGTTCTGAAGTGATTAGTCATTTTGCCAATGCAGATACAGTGTTATTCGATAAAACAGGTACCTTAACTGAAGGAAAGCCTGAAGTGAGCGATATTATTTATTATGGAAGTAATCAGGAGGAGGATTTATCTCTATTGCTTTCAGTTGAAAGTGAGTCTGATCACCCATTAGCTGTCGCTATTGTAAATAAATTAGCACAATATAAAGTAAGGCCTATAGAAAATACACAGGTTGTAAAAGGTGGGGGCGTAATTGCTCACGTAGATGGGCACGTTGTTTCAGTAGGAAATAAAACCTTAATGCAACAAGAAAGTATACCGCTATTTGATGATGTTCTTAAAAAATTGAATAAATTAGAAAGAACCGGTAATTCAATTGTATTAACGTCAGTTGATCATAAGTTAATCATGTTAATGGGTATCCGCGACAAAGTTCGACCAGGTGTTAAGCAGGACTTACAAAAATTAAAATCACTTGGTATTAAAAATCTCATTGTATTATCAGGTGATAACCAAGGTACAGTTAATTTAGTTAAAAAGGAACTAGGTTTAACGGAAGCCCATGGTGATATGCTACCAGAGGACAAACAAGCATTTCTAAAAAGACGACAGGACTCGGGTGAAATAGTTGTTTTTATCGGTGACGGCGTTAATGACAGTCCCTCTCTGGCTACTGCAGAGGTAGGTATAGCTATGGGGAATGGAACAGATGTCGCAATTGAAAGTTCAGATATTGTTTTAATGAATTCTAACTTTAACCGCCTTCCTCATGCTTTAGGCCTAGCAAAAGTAACATATGCGAATATGCGACAAAATATTCTAATTGCTGTTGGCGTCGTGATAATACTATTGGTTAGTTTAATATTTAGTGAATGGATGTCTATGTCAATTGGGATGTTGGTTCATGAGGCCAGTATTTTAGTAGTTATTTTAAATGCAATGAGATTAAGAGGTTATCGATTAAGATAATTGATCTATATCAAGTATCTTAAAAAGAATGGCCTATATAATTTATTTAAAGGAGTGATAGATATGACTAAAGCAATATTAAAATTAGAAACATTAACTTGTCCATCATGTTTACAAAAAATCGAACGTGGCTTAAAACAGACTGCTGGTGTAAAAAAAGATTCTGTAAAAGTACTTTTCAATGCGAGTAAGGTAAAAGTGGATTTTGATGAAAATCAGGTCAATTTGAATACAATTGAAAAAGCAATTGAAGACTTAGGATACCCAGTAATTAGTTCAAAAGTAAAGGAAGGTGCATAAAATGACGACGGTAAATGAAAGGCAAGAAAAATTAGCCGCCGAACAAGCATATAAAGAACACATTCATCATACTAAGATTAATTCTGCAGCTGTTACAGATCATATACTTGCTAATATTCATACATTACATGTAAAGTTGCACCAATATCATTGGTATGTAAAAGGCAAAAACTTCTATGCATTGCATAATGTTTTTGAAAATTTATATAACGAGAATGAGGCATGGTTTGATAAAATTGCAGAACGCTTACTAGCTTCAGGATTTAAGCCAGCATCAACAACTACTGAATTTCAAGAATTTACAACGATTTCTGAAGATTCTTCGGAAAAATATTACACTGCTGATGAGATGGTCCTACAGATAGTAGAAGATTTTAGATCTAATCGTGAATTTACTATTCGTGCAATTCGCTTAGCACAAGAAGAAGGAAATGATGCTTTGGAAGATTCACTAATTAGTTATAAAGCTTATTTAGACGTAAATATTTGGCAACTTCAAGCATTTATTAATAAGGATGCCTTAGAAGACGATGACTATATAGATAACGATTAATTAGGAGAAAAACGGTATGGCATACCATAATCATCATAGTCATGTAGATTGTATACGTTTAGTGCCGATTTTCAATCATCTCAATGATGAACAAATGCATCTAATTGCTCAATCAGCGAATGAAGTACAATACGTAAAGAATGAGCTATTATTTAGGTTTGGTGATAAAGATGACACATTATATATCATAAACAATGGACGTGTACGTATTTATAGCCTAAGTGAGTCTGGTCGTGAGCAAACCATACGTATCCTACATCCGGGTGATTTTATGGGGGAAGTTGCTGTTTTACAGACTGAAGGTTATCATTCGAATTATGCTGAAGCAATATCGGAAACAAGTATTTGTAGGATTCATAAAAAGGATTTAGATCAATATTTAGATCGCTATCCAGAAATCATGCGACGAATATTATCGGATATTACAAAACGGCTACAGTTATCAGAAAAACAAACTGTGCAAGTCAGTATTGAACCTGTTGAAGCTCGAATTATTGATTTTCTATCAGAAAATGTTGAAGATGAAAAAAACCATACTTATGTGACTTTACCCATGTCAAAAAAAGATTTGGCTACTTACCTGGGGACAACTCCAGAAACAATAAGCCGTAAGTTCTCATCATTGGAAGAGAGAGGTCTAATTAAACGGCATACCCAAAAATGTGTTGAGATATTTGATTTAGATGAATTATTATTTGTATCAAGTTAAGTTGATTTATACTTAAAAATAAGGATATTGATTTGAATGCATACCAAACATTAATTGAAGTCCAAGCAGTCATTGGTTGATATATCAATTTTTATAATCGCAATCGCATCTCAATTATCACTAAGTAACTGAATAAAAATAGTCCAATTATTCAGTATGCTTTTGATGTAATTATCCAAAATCAATTTGATCTAACATCGTCTCTTTTCATACAGAACACTACCCGCGTTTGCAAGCTGGGGTCAGTTAAAATTAACGAATCTAGAAAATCGAATTTTTCAACTACCAGGTAAGGTTATTCGACTAAAAATTGAAAATGAAGCGTTAATATTATTACCATTGATTCATCAACGAACCAATAACTCGAGGTGCAATTTAAATTGGTAGATATACTAAATATTCTTCAATTGCAGAAAGTACATTACTGGATGTGAAGTTTAAAAAGACGGACCCGGATGAACGACTTTGCTTGCCTAACCAATTATATTTAACTGTCATAATCTAAGGCAATGCGTATAATATGCCCTATAATCCACATATAACTACGTTGATTTCTGCGACAACATAGTTATATACACAAAAAAGCTAGTCACGATCCAACAAATGGGCGTGACTAG
>NZ_KQ970401.1:5693-25213 GCF_001579105.1 Weissella sp. DD23
CCAACAAATGGGCGTGACTAGCTTTTTTGTACATGTACTTAAAATTTTATGTTAAGAATTATACTATAGGTTAGGTTAACTTGATACTTACGGGTTATTTTTTATCATTCTAACTTGTGAAAAAGTCAAAAAAGACGTAAACCATAGTGTTTTTTGATGAGCTATGTTGTATTATTTAGCAATCATATTAGTCACACTTGCATTATTTTGTTATTAAGTTAGCACTAATTTAGTGCTGACTTAATAACAACCCCATTAATATTTCATTATAAAAATTCTAATATAAATTTTATATTGTGAGTTTATTTTGTTATACTTATTAAGTATCAAGTATACAGTATTAGGTAATCAGGGAGGCCACTATGACTAAAGATAGTACGAAAAAAGATAAGAATGAAGAAGAAGATATTTCACTCAGCCCTCAGAAAGAAGTTAAGGGTAAGCCAGAACCGGCAGATTATAAAAAAGCAGATTGATTTTGATTAATCGGCAAGCAATCCTTAAATGTTACGCTAATCTTAACTAAGATATAAGCAGCTAAGTTTGTAAAAATTTAGCTGCTTTTTTGTCAATTTATTGGTTAACAATTAAGAATGACCAACGTTTGATATTAAAATATCTATCGATAGATAAGAAACTAGGCGACACTTAAATAGGCAAATGAACTGAACACCAAAAATTGGAGTGAAGTTTAAGCGGCTAACTGGTCGGAAAGATTTCGGTATTGGACCGGAGTTTTTCCGGCCAGTTTTGTTTTAAATCCGTTTATTGTTGTAGTAATAGACATATGGCTGGTTATGGCGGACTTCAGTTCGTCATAACTTTGGTAGTGGTTGTTGTGTATCGTTCCTATCTTTACGATGTGGAAGATACTTTCGGCCATTGCGTTATCTAGGCATGTCGCTTTGCGACTCATGCTCTGGAACACACGGTTATTCTTTAACCGTGATACATACTCATAATTTTGATACTGGAAACCTTGGTCAGAGTGAATTGTCATTCGATAATTCAAGTCTGGCCTATTTTGTAGTAGTTAGTCTAATGGCTTAGTAACGAACTCTACCGTTGGATGTAAATCAATATTCCAGGTGAGTATTTCGCCGCTATAAACATCAATATATGCAGTGAAATAAGCGCGTACTGACGTTGTGCCTGATCCCTTAATTTCGAATTTCTTGCGTATTATAACGGTCGGTACACCTTTGAGATACAGAGAAACCGCTTCTATTTGAATTTCTTTTGAAAACATACGAAAACCCCATGAGTTAGATTTACTACAACTCATGGGGTTCAGTTCATTCACCTTTAATTAAGGTGAAGCTTTTTTATATATAATTAATTGTGTATTTTTTTACCTAAGTTGTCTCCAGCATTATCAATTTGTTTTGCCGTAAAAACTGTGGCTGCAACAACAATACCACCCAATACAAGTGATGTTACAGCAGCGACTTTTAATATAGTATTAACCATTAATCAATGCCTTCTTCCCTCTTAAGATAACAGGTGTAGTTATTGTACTCGATCATCATCTGAATCGGTAACAGATTTCACCTTATCAATTCCTGCCGTGGCTTTATCTTGAACTGATTTTCCAGCATCGGTTACACGATCCTGTATGGTTACTTGTGATTCTTCAAATTCTGATTTTGTCTGAATATCGATCACTTCAACATTCAGCTCCACTAGAGTAAGACTTGTTGCTTCTTCTATCTGTTTTGCTACAACCTTACTGATTTCTTTATAGACATCATGTGCGTTATGGCCAAACTCCATCACAATATTCAAATCAACAGCTACTTGCTCTTTACCAACCTCTACATTAATTCCATCAGTTGGATTATCACTATTAACGATTTTATTCTTAATATTAGCTACAAAGCCGCCATCTACGCCTAGCAATCCTGATACATTTTCAATTGCATAACCAACAATCTTTTGGATTACTTTGTCATCAAACGTCAATTGTCCCTTAGGAGCTACAGTCTCCTGTGTTACTGTCTTATTTTCCGTAGTCATAAATTTATCCCCCGCATTATTTATTAAAAATGTCCTGTAACAATTTCCTTAATTGGATACGATTATTATCAAACAAAAGGCCTAATAAACCGAATATTCCAGTTATAAAAACTACTAGTATCGTTTTTATAAAGCCAAATTGAATTAATAAAATAGTAATTACAAAACCAATTAAGCTACTTAAAGAAACTACTGTCTGTTTACGATCCATACTCGATAAACTCCTAAAATTAAATAACTCGCGATGCTTTATTATTACGCTTATTAGATTGATTTACCTTTATATTTACTCGAATAGGTGATTTATCAACCCCAGATAGTAAGTTTCTCAAGCTATCAGTTAAGTTTTTTTCTACTCGTGGTAAATCAGATATAATCGATTTTTTGTATTCAGAATCAGCGGTAACGTTGAAACGCTTAATATGTTTGGTGTTTTTGATATTGACTTGAATATTACTTAATCCTTCGCCGGATAACTGTGTCTTAATAAAACTGTTGATCCCCTCATTTCCCAACGACAGTGTGCCTTTCCCTGAGTTAATTAACAAAATAGATTTTCTTTGCCGAGGCAACGCAATTACAACAATTAAAATTACACTAGTTAATCCTAGAATAAATAGCTCATTATATCTAAGTAGCATTTGTTCGCTTAGCGAACTGTGTAAATTAATATGATCTAAAAATGAAAGTATTTTGGTAATTATATCGGGCCAGATTATCGTAGAAATACTAACTAAGTAAATTAGAAGAATAATAACAAGTAACACCTTGTACAATCTCTTCATAGCATGCCCCCTCAGTACAATATAATGCTACTTTTTTGCCTTAATACCAAAAATTGCAGACACAATCAAAACTAAAATAACTGCTCCAATAATTGATGGGAAAATTGCCATTCCAGCTAAGCTAGGGCCCCAATGTCCCAAAACACCTTGTCCAATTGAAGAACCAATCAAACCAGCTAAAATATTACTGATCCATCCCATTGACTCTCCACGATTTGTAATAGCTCCAGCTACCGCTCCAATTACAGCACCAACAATTAGTGACCAAATCATGATATATCCCCCCTGAAATATAAAGATTGAAACTTTCTGTATAAGTTTCTTGCTTAGAGAATATCACCATTTTCAAAATATACAAACTAATATGCCTTGTGTATGTTCAACCTTCATCTATAAAGATACTAAAAGCCAATTCTATGTATTTTATAAGGAACGATATGTTATATTACGTCATCGAAAATGGTGTCCTTAGGGAGTTACTTTTAGTGGTTACCAACACGCCTGCTGACAAAAAACACTTTTTTGTAAAGAAAACCCCAAACAGGTGAGTAAATCTGTTCGGGGATATCTAGAAAAACGCTCTATGGTCGAGAAAAGTGAGATGGTGTAGAACTTAATACCCGGATTATTAATCAAGACAAACAAAAACCCGCTGAAACAGCAAGTTAATACCGTTTCAGCGGGTTTTGCGTTTTCACCCGTTGGGTGAAAACCATAGGAGCTCTTTGTTATGATATTTTGTTAGTGAAAAACAAACCAAATACTCAAAAATTGGAGCGTCTAAAATTATGACTCAAAAAGTATTACCTAGCAACCCTTTAGTTGCAGTTTCAGACAATGGGGCACCAATTACCTCGGATGGTGGCAACGTGTAATGATGTTGTCTAATCGTGCCTTAGTAATCCTAGTCATTAAAAATACCTCCATAGTGGCGTCAAAATGAACAAATACGGGCTAATTCAGGGAGATTAGTTGGCGTTATTACCCAAAATCAATTTGATCTAACATTGTTTCTCGACTTGCTTGATCTAACCCGAGATAAGTAAGCGTCATAGCCTCGCTCGAATGATTCAATAAGTGCATGACTAAACCAATATTATAGTTTGATTGCGTATAAACGCGATAGGCACCTGTTTTACGCATGGTGTGTGTGCCCAGATAGTTAATTCCTAATAGGTCACCAACACGTGCCATCACCTTATAAAACTGCTTCTTTGTGATATGTCGATCTGGATGGGACGTTGAGGGAAATAACCAATCCGAATTGATATTCTGTTGGACTAGCCAATCATGATATTGCAGCAAGTCTTGTTGCACTGGCTTTAAATATAACGTGTTCGCTTTGCCAGTCTTTTTATCATGAATAAAGGCCGTGTTTTTAACAGACCCATCGGGATTATAGACATCAGATTTCTTTAACGTCATCACATCACTCACCCGCAGTAGAGTGGCTTTGCCAACTTGAAAGATAGTGTAGTTGCGGCGACCCGCCCGAAAACTATCTAATAAGGTGTCTTGCACCATTTTTAAGACGTTGGAGTCTTTGATGGGGAGGACAATTTGTTGCACCATTAGCTACTCCTTTAAAGTTAATAATTTGATTGATGATAGCGCATCTGCTATCATGTTGTTATGGAAAAATTTGAGTTTGATTATTACGATTGGGATGAATTTGAACAGTTCTTAGATCAATTACCTGATAAAGATGCTGCTAAATTAATTGCAACCATTCAAAATATTGAAAATAATGGCCTCTTAGTGGCGGAAAGACAATTATGGGTAAAAAAGCTAGAAAATAATCTCTATGAAATTCGTTCTAAACGATCTTCAAACATTCAAAGGGCTCTTTACTTTCAAGTCAAAGGTAGTCAATACATTATTACTAACGCTTTCACGAAAAAAACGCAAAAGACACCTGAAAATGAAAAGCAAATCGCTCGGAATAGACGCAGTCAGTATTTGAATAAGGAGGAAAATCAATGAGTAAACTTGATGCATACGTTGCTGAACGTAGTAAAAAAAATCCTGAATTTGCAAAAATTGTTGAGCAAGAAAATATTAATTTAGAGGTAGCAGTGAAAGTTCGTGACCTTCGTGCAAATATGGGATTGAGCCAACGTGAATTTGCCAATTTGATTGGTAAACCACAATCAACGATTGCACGCATTGAAAATGGTTCGATGAATGCTTCAACAAAAATACTATCTGAGATCGCCCAAGCAACAAACCAACGTTTGACCATTCAATTCAGTCCAGCATTTTAAGATCTATTATAACATTAAACAAAAAAACAGCCCCCATTATCTACTAGTCAGATAATGGGGGCTGTTTTAATAGTCTTTTCGAGGGGTCATTATGTAAAAATAGACCCTCTTGTTGTTAAATTAATGTTCTAATTTTATATGCTAAACCAGGGAAAGCCATTATCATCTTTTCTTTCCAAACCTCTGGATCAACATCAATTGCCATAACAGGAATTAGTGCATTGATATCATCTACTGCTGTTTGGCTAATTTCAGCAGCGCCCACGAGATGATTTTGCTTGTCAAAGACTAATGATAATCGTGCGTGATCATCTGTTCCAGCATAAAAAAAGTCACCTTGAGTAATATCAATATCTTTAATTGAATAATTACTGTCTTCCTTTGCTTTATCAATACTAATTCCAGCTTGAGCGAGTTGGGGGAATGTGAACGTAACGGTTCCAATTACTGGGTACCTAAGAGGTTCAGTTGTTTTATTAGTAAGTAAGGCACTTAAGTAGTCTGCTTCAAACTGTGCCGTAGAGGTTAATGCTGGTGCGGTTTTATCAACAATATCGCCCATTGCGTAAATGTTATTTGCTGATGTGGTCAAATATTTATCAACTTTAATTCCGCGGTTGCTGTACTCTACACCAGCATTATCAAGTTTCAATGCATTAATTTCAGGAACTCTACCACTGGCATTAATAACTTTATCAAAAGTGCCAAGGTTGCCGTTAGCTGATTGAACCTCATAGCCAGTTTGTGCTTCGGTAACAGCTGTAACATTTGTGTTAAATATAAAATTAATACCAAGTGAGTTTTTCATTTCATCAACTAACTGATGAACGTGTTGGCTGTAAAATCCCTCTAGTGGTTGGCCGGATCGGACAATAACTGTTACTTTAACCCCGGCAGCAGACAACAATGTAGCAAATTCCATACCAACGTAACCACTTCCGATAATTGCGACGTTCTTTGGAGTATCTTCGAGTTCAAAAAGGTTAGTACTAGTAAGTAGGTACTCGTGGCCAGGAATGTTAAGAGGATGCGGCTTTTTTCCGGTTGCGATTACAAAATTATCAGCAGTGATTTTTTTATTATTAACTTCAATGGTATGTTGATCAACAAATGATGCTTCACCCTTGATGGTAGTCGCACCCAGGCCTTCATACATACTTTGCATATTATTTAGGAATGACGCCATAGCCTTATTCTTTTGCTGAATAAGTTCTTTCCAGTCAAGCTTAGCTGGTTGAGTAATTCCCTTACCTTGCAAACGCATTGAAGTTAAGGTTGCTCGTGCTGCTCCTTCTAAGAAAATCTTGGGTTCGCAGCCTTCGTTAGGGCAAATTCCGCCAAACCGATTCTTTTCAACAACCGCTATTTTCTTTCCGCTATTCTGCATTCCCAATAGGAAACGATAAACTGATGGCCCACTGCCAATAACAACGTAGTCAAACTTCATTTATAGCTTCCCTCCATTTATTTTGTTTTCTTCTTATCCTCAGTTTGCTTTTGATGTTCAGCGATAGTACAACCGTCTGGCCCACATACAGCAGCATCATTATTATCGCCAAATATTGTATTAAATTGTGGCTTATCTTCGGCCATCGTAAATTCCTCCTAATTTTCTTCTTCTTGAACTCGCTTTAAGGCTTTAACAAAGACTTCATATGGTTGGGCACCACTAATTGCATACTTATTATTGATTACAAAAAAAGGTGCAGCATGAATACCGGATTGTTGAGCCTCTGCCTCGTCATTGACCACAGCTTGATGATATTGGTTAGAATTAAGCACTTTTTCTACTTCGTCTTTAGCAAGCCCAGCTTCCATTGCCGCATTTAATAGCACATCATGGTCAGAAATCGATTGACCATCACTAAAGTAAACTTGGTAGAAGCGTCTAATTACTCGTTCAGTCAAATCAGGATCATTTTTAGCTTCTGCGAATTTAATAATCCGGTGCGCATCCATAGTATTTGTAGGTACTACACTGTCAAGATCCATTGGTAGACCATCGTTATGCGCCATTTGTTCGATGTAAGCCATTTGCTTTTTGGCCTGTGGCTCCATTGCCTTATTTCCCTGAGTGAAGTGATTAATGTATCCTTCATCGGTTTCCTTTGGTGTTGCAGGGTTAAGCTCGAATGATTTGAACTCTAATTCAGTTGTGTCATAAATACCAATTTCCTTCATTGCTCGTTTCATTCGGTTAGAACCGATATAACAAAAGGGGCAAGCAATGTCTGACCAATATTTGATTTCCATAAAGTAATTTTCCTCTCTTTAATCTTTAACCGTTTGCCGATGCTTTATGGCTTCGAAATATTCAAAGGCGTTTTGCCCAGCAATACCACCATCGCCAACCGCAGTTGTAATTTGCCGCAGTTGCTTTTGCCGGACATCACCAATTGCATAGATTCCAGGAATTGTTGTTTCCATTTGATCGTTAGTTATAATCCAACCAGCTTGATCGGTAATATTTAAATTATTGAAAATTTGGCTATTTGGAAAGTTACCGACATAAACGAAAACTCCATCAGTGTCTAGAGTTGTATCATCACCGACCTGATTGTTATGGATTTTTACTCCAGTAACATGATTTTCATCACCTAAAATCTCTGTCACACTAGTATTCCAAGTGAAATCTATCTTATCGTTATCAAAAGCACGATTTTGTAATACCTTTTGTGCCCGTAACTGATCGCGACGATGAATGACATTAACTCCATCAGTGACATTAGCTAAGTACAATCCTTCAGAAATTGCTGAATCACCACCGCCAACTACAGTAACATTCTTTCCTTTAAAGAAAGAACCATCACATACTGCACAGTAAGAAACCCCTTTTCCGGAGAACTTTTCTTCACCTGGTACACCTAATTTTCGATTATTAGATCCTGTTGCAATAATTACTGCGCTTGCTACTAACTCGTCACTATCGGTTTGAATATGCTTCATTTGTTGATCATCAACGGTAACGTTTTGGACATCACCATATACAAAATTCACTCCGGCCTTAACGGTTCCTTGATACATTTTCTCACCAAGTTCAGGACCCTTAATTGTTGTAAAACCAGGGTAGTTTTCAATGTCATCGGTGTTGTTCATTTGTCCACCATAAATACCGCGATCAAGCATTGCTACATTTAAATTAGCTCGTGCTGCATATAAGGCAGCGGTCATTCCACCAGGACCGGCCCCAATCACTACTACATCATATTTCCTCATTAAATTTCAATCCAATCTACTTATTAGTCGTCACGTAACGCTAATCCCTTATCCAATGAACGATTAACAATGACTTCTTGTGCATCAATAATGGTTAACCACTATATAATCTAAATGGTCTTGGTCTTTATGGGTTTCAGTTTTCTTATTAAGGAGTCGGACATAACTTTCAGTTGCTAACGTCCCCATACCGCCAAGAATAGTTAAAAAACTCTTCATTAGTTAATAGTGTTGGTAATGAAGTTTTCGACTTCTTCTTTAGTCTTCCGATCTTTATTGACAAGTCTTCCGATTTCTTGACCATCTCTAAAAATAACGAAGCTTGGAATACCAAAGATATTTAGTTCTTGAGCCAATTCGGTATTCTCATCACGATCGACACTGATGAAAGTGTAATCTTTGAATTCTTGTTCAATTTCTGGTAGATGAGGCTTGATAAAGCTACAATCAGGGCACCAAGAAGCTATAAAAACTAAAATATATTTTCCATTCTTCAGTTTTTTATCAAATTCTTTTTTATTCATTACTGATAGTTGTTCCATTTAGCTTCTCCCCTCTTAACCTAATTAGTATATTGAGCAAGAACGGTTTTAAGTTGGTCCTTACTTTGGAGGCCAACCAGCTTATCAACCACTTGGCCATCTTTTTTGATAATTAAGGTTGGAATAGACATAATTCCAAATTCCATTGGTGTTTCTTGATTTGCATCTACGTCCATTTTAGTGATTTTGACTTTATCGCCAATTTCTTTATCAAGTTGTTCAATAATCGGTCCTTGCATTCGACATGGAGGACACCAAGTAGCCCAAAAATCAGTTAATGTAACGCCGGTACTAGTTTCTTTCACAAAGTCTTTGTCAGTTAAGTTCTTAACCATAAGAGTCGCTCCTTTATAGGTAATATTTAATTAAAGTTGTTAATTGTGATTGATCAATAAAACGGGTAATTTTTTCAACTATTTTTCCATCACGCAGCAAAATAGTAGATAAGTTATGTCATTGACTTTCAATTATTCAATTGTTTGCTTGAATAGTTTAATAATATCACGTACTTTTTGTAAGTCAATATAAAAGCACGATTTAATCAATAAATGACTAAATCGTGCTTAAACTGTTTATTCTGTTATTTTATTCCAATAATAGTAACTTGAATTTAAACTAACTGCGTCAAAACCATTTCTATTTAAGATCTGTGTGGCAATGTTGGAATTAGCACATAGTCTTCCACGGCAATAAACAATAATTTTTTGATCTTTAGGTAATTTGGGCATTGATTCTTTTAATGTTTCCAATGGGACATTAATTGCCGATTGTATGTGGCCTGCTGCATATTCATCAGAAGGTCGTACATCAAGGACAAAGCAATTTTTGTATTCTTCTTGAGCTTGCTTTAACGAAATGGTTTTAACGTTATCTTGAGCGTCTGATTTATCCTGAATTGTTTTTATATCTGAAAGTTCACTGTTGCCAATGTCGGTTAATAGGTGCACAAGATCACTAATTTTGGGAGAACTAAGGCTATAAATAATATGATTGCCTTTTCGTTTTGTTTTAACCAGATGACTGTCCTTCAATATTTGTAGATGGCGTGAGGCGTTAGCTACACTTATTCCGACCCCGTTGGCAATAGTTTCAACTGATTTGGGTGCTTGAGTTAAAAGATCAAGAATTTCTAATCGTCGATCACTGCTTAGCCCCTTACCAATTTTAGACAGTTCTTCATATAGTCCATTTTTGTAGTTAACTGCTTGTTCAAACATTTTCTCCCCACCTTTTCAACTATTTTGTTGAATAGTTTACCAGTTTTCCTATGAAATTGAAATTCAATATTATTAGTTAATAAATTAATGGGCCTTGTCTTTTTAGATTTAGGAGTCATCCTATAATTATAGCCCCTGAATGGAAGGGCATTTTAGTGAGTGCCTAGTCACATATCTAGCTCATAACCAAAGCCCTGGTATTTTCCTTAGAAGTCAATAAATTAATTGGACTGTTTTACTGCGGCACTATATGGCGTTTTTTATTAATGAACGTAGTTATTCAAACTTGTAACTAATTTTTTAATTTCGTCACGAACCTTACGGAATTCTTGTAGTTGTTCTTCTAAAGTTCCTGTGGCTTGCGCTGGGTCAGATAAAGGCCAGTGTAAACTCTTGGTTTGAGGGGGAAGCATAGGACATTTATCCTTGGCATCACCACATAAAGTAATAACTAAATCTGAAGTGTTCAAATAATTTAGATCAATTAATTTAGAGTAGTGGCTACTAATATCCACTCCATCTTCAGCCATAACTTTAACAGCATTTAGATTTAACCCATGAGTTTCAATACCTGCACTCTCGATTTGAAACTCATTTGCCGGCAGTATTTTTTTTGCATATCCTTCAGCCATTTGACTGCGACAAGAATTTCCTGTACATAAAAAATAAATTTTTTTCATTCTAAACCACCTATAATTTTAATTTGTATAACACCATAAACTTAAATGCAATTCTTCCATCAACACAGGTGTATAAGTATCAAGGTTTTCTATGTAATTATAAACCCTGAGTTAAGGAGTGTACTGATGTTTTCTAGTATAGTCCCTAGTTTGATAATATTTATTGTATTTTTCTGTATTTAGTTATTCGATGATATCGAGGCTAATATGTCAGTCTTCCAAGCAGCCATTGGTTGGTATATCAATTTTTATAATCGAAATCGTATCTCAAATGTTGCCTAAGTAACTGAATAAAAATAGTCCAATTGGTTCTGTTGCAAAGTTTTAGATCTACTATCAAATAAGGTAGAATAATAGAATGTGTAACAAACTAACATAACTAAATATCTATTATTCCGTTTATAGAGCAATTTAAAAAGGAATTTTTTTATGAATTTAATTTTAACCATTCTCTCTGCTTTAGGGTCTTTTATAGTAACCAATATCGATGACATTTTTGTCTTGATGTTGCTGTTCTCTCAGGCAAGTTCACAAGCTAAAGCAAGTAATGGACGAACGGTGAAGGGAAATCGTATTTATCCTAAAGATATAGTCATTGGTCAATATCTTGGTTTTGCACTTTTAGTTTTAATCAGTCTTTTAGCTACATTTGGAGTAACACTCATTCCTGATCAATGGGTGGGCTTATTAGGACTAATCCCGATCTATTTAGGAGTTAAACTGTTTATAAAGGGTGAAGATGAAGATGAAGGTGCTATTCTTTCTAGTTTAAATAAATTTAATAAGTTCTATTTAAGTGTAGCATTTATCACATTTGCCAATGGTGGAGACAATATTGGAATTTATGTTCCATTCTTTTCTACTTTAAATAACAACCAACTGGTCATTACAGTTGTTACTTTCTTTATAATGGTTGCGGTTTGGTGTTTAATCGGCTATCGTCTAGCAAGAGTTAGATATGTTTCTGAAACACTTGAGAAATACGGCCGATGGGTTATTCCAATTGTGTTTATAGGATTAGGATTTTATATCATGGCAGAAAATGGTTCTGTTGCAAAGTTTTAAATCTACTATCAAATAAGGTAGCATAATAGAAAAAATAGCAGGAGCAATGACGATGAATCCTTTTAAAGGAAAGCAATTCCAGTAGGATGTAATTATTGTAGCCGTGGGCTACTATCTTCGTTATAACCTTAGCTATCGTGAAATTCAAGAAATATTATATGATCGTGGCATTAACGTTTCTCATACGACGATTTATCGTTGGGTGCAAGAATATGGCAAACTACTCTATCAAATTTGGAAAAATAAAAAATCCTTTTATTCATGGAAAATGGATGAAACGTACATCAAAATTAAAGGAAAATGGCATTACTTGTATCGAGCCATCGATGCAGATGGTTTAACCTTGGATATTTGGTTACGTAAAAAACGGGACACACAAGCAGCCTATGCTTTTCTTAAGCGGTTAGTGAAGCAGTTTGATGAACCGAAGGTTGTAGTCACAGATAAATCCCCCTCTATTACAAGTGCCTTTAAGAAACTAAAAAAATACGGCTTTTATCAAGGGACAGAACATCATACCATTAAATACCTGAATAATTTGATTGAACAAGACCATCGTCCAGTAAAGAAACGCAATAAATTCTATCGAAGTTTACGCACTGCCTCTACCACGATTAAAGGCATGGAAGCCATTCGAGGATTATATAAGAAAACCCGAAAAGAAGGCACTCTCTTCGGGTTTTCGGTCTGTACTGAAATCAAGGTATTATTGGGAATCCCAGCTTACATCATAGATACCGTAAGGGATTTTATTCTTTACCTAAAACTTTGCAACAGAACCGTTGTAACTATTTACCAAAACGCCACCACTTTTTAGGTTTAGGTTGTGACTCCGGGGTGCTATTTTCAGGTTCCGGTTGTTTGTCTGACGTCACTTCTTTTTCACCATCATCATGCGGTGCCATCGTTAAGGCTTTCAAGTCCTTAATTTCTGCCTTGTATTCTTCGAGCAGTTGTTTGTCCTGTAAGGCTAGCCGTTGTTGCTGATCTAATAAATTTTGCATTTGTGATATTTGTGAAAATGCTCCTATGCTATTAGTTTACAGCGTAGAGGAAAATCTGTCCGTAAATCTAGCATAAGAGCAGGGTTAATATGAATCGGTACTATAATTGATGTAGTACCGATTTTTTTGGAGGTAATGGTTGTGGATTTAAAACAGGAAATAATGGCTGATTCACGTAATGCGTCATTTACAGCGCGCGGACTTGAGCCGATTTATATGATTGCACCAACCGTGAAAATATTGATTATTGGCCAAGCACCGGGCGCAGTTGTTGAGCAAACCGGGATTTTGTTCAATGATAAAAGTGGTGATCGATTACGCGAGTGGATGGGTATCGACCGGACAACCTTCTATGACTCTGGCTTAATTGGTGTGCTACCGATGGATTTCTATTTTCCAGGCAAGGGAAAGAGGGGTGATTTACCACCACGCAAATTTGTGGCGGGTGAATGGCACCAACGACTACTTGATACGATGCCGGATGTCGAATTGATTTTGCTAGTCGGAAAATATGCGCAACAGCATTATTTGCCAATCAAAGCGAGTGAATCGTTAACCAGTGTGGTACATCGATTCGCGGATTTTGGGTCACGGTATTTGCCGTTGGCGCACCCATCACCACTCAACAACATCTGGCTTGCCAAGAATCCGTGGTTTGAAACGGACGTCGTGCCCGCACTACAAAAACGTGTCGCAGATATCTTAAAGAAATAAAACAGGCCGACCTGATTTATAACCAGGTGAACTGAACCCCAAAAATTGGAGTGAAGTTTAAGCGGCTAACTGGTCGGAAAGATTTCGGTATTGAACCGGAGTTTTTCCGGCCAGTTTTGTTTCCATCCGCTTGTTGTTGTAGTAATAGACATAGTTAGTTATGGAGGATTTTAATTCGTCATAACTTTGATAGTGGTTGTTATGCACCGTTCCTACCTTCAAGATGTGGAAGATACTTTCAGCCATTGCGTTATCTAGGCATGTCGCTTTGCGACTCATGCTTTGGAACACACGGTTAGTCTTCAACAGTGATACATACTCATAATTTTGATATTGGAAACCTTGGTCAGAGTGAATTGTCATTCGATAACTCGATTCTGGCCTATTTTGTAGAAGCTCATCTAATGGCTTTGTGACGAACTCGACAGTTGGATGAAGATCGATATTCCAAGTGAGAACCTCACCACTATATACATCAATATAGGCAGTGAAATAAACACGTTCTGCCATCGTGCCTGAACCCCAAAATTGACCAGGAACCAGTTTGGTTGCAAGCTAGTTTTGCAGAATAAATAAAAAGACCCTATGGCGGGATGGAAATAATCCGGTTAACCATAGGGTCTTTTTTTTGTGCTATTACGGCGTCATATAAGCGCCTTCTGCGATGGATTACCCACTAAGCGGTGCAACTTTGACCTCTCAGTGCGTTTCAGAGCAATAAAAAAGCCAGTTATCGTCTTTGGAGGACACATAACCGACTTCAATATATGTTCAGCGTTACTATGGAGTAGTAAATACTGTTTATTGTCCCAAACCTTGATAGCACGAGGCAATCTTGACTTGAAACCGCTTAATTGATATGATTAACACATCAATTAAATATCAGAAAGGCGAGTAATAGGAATTGGCGTTCCAATTACAAGCTGTGCCAGATGACCGTAACTCATTTGACACGTTTTTTAACTTCCTAATTCGTATACTCAGTATACCATATTCAGAAGTTGAATCAAGTAGGTAAGCTCCAAACAGGACATAAAAAGTCAGGACTTACCAAGAGGATTCCGTACAAGCGTGTTGATTGAAAGGCACGTAACGTATGGAATCCTTTTTTGTACTTATGGAATCATCTGGCAACGGTGCAGACTGATCGTTATCAGGTTATCCAGAAATGGCGGGGAACACTGACCCCGATGATTCAAAAAGGTGCCCAAGCGTGGTGTAATCTCCATCACTAAGGGGTGTGGGGCGTGAAGCGGTCTTTGATACGTCCAAGCCAAATGGCAAAGCCTAAGTCCGACAAGGATATGGTGAAAACAGAAGTTACTTACCGGTAACAGACAGGGTGGCTAAAAGGCTGTCAGAGGCTCTATAAGGGCATTTGACGGCAGAGGCATGTAAGGCAGTACAACCAGTCGGAAACGGCAACACAGAGGAATGTCAGAGCTGTGGTAGTAAGGTACTGAATCAACGAGATGAGTTTCGATGGTCGTGGCTTCGTGAGAAGTGGCTATTCAAGCAGTTGTCCTAACAGAAGTAAGTTATTTTTTAACTTATTTCTCAATCACAGGGGACAACTGTATCTCCGGAGCATGACAAGCGCTCAAAGTGGCTGATTTGGTTTGGTTTTTCAATGGTTTTATTGATGAAATCAATTGATTAAGGCCTGCCGGCTGAGACTTACCAAGTGCCGATTGCTACCCTAACGTGCGTGATTCCACTGAATCCGGCTTCACATTATCGAACTTGTACAGCGTGCGTGGTGGATAGCGTTTACCCGATCCCAGCAGTTAAATCGTTGCGATAGCCAATCCAAGACAGCCCTTAGGAGTTCACCGTAGCGATATCAGACACATGAGGGTACAATAGCATTGCGTAGCCAGTAATTTCCTTGAGAAGGCATTCTAGAGCACCATTCTGGAATGCTTTTTTTGTACAATCATAGCAGAACCCCTATTCGGGTAAGACGATACACCTGATGTTATGATACAGATAATTGATTAACAGGATACGTTTAACAGAACGACCATTCAGTTATAAAATTTTGACACATATTTCACCCTGTACTGTATTGATAACCGTTCCTCGGTGTTATGATTGGATTATAAAGTGGACTGTGTATCATACGGAGGTGTACTCATGCGGAAATTTGATTCAAAGGCTCAGTTGGCCAAAGAGATTGGTATAACAAGAGCAACGCTGTACAGGCGTGCTGGGCGGTTGTCGATTGATATTGAAAGTTTGTCCGACAAAGGTATAACGGAAGATGACTATCAAGCTTTGACGATTGACCAAAGTATTGGTTCTGTATCATCGAACGCTCAACAAGCTAAGGAATTGGCACGTGTTCAAGCGGAGGTAGAACGTTTAATAGCGGAGAATGATCGTATCACAAAAGATAAAGAACGTATCGAGCGTGAACGTCTATCAGTACAGAACGACAAGGAACGTCTTGAGAAGGAGCTTATTGGTGTATCTGAGGAGCGTGATACGTTGAACACTAAGTACATTGAAGCACTTGAAGATGCTAAGGCATATGCTGATAAATTTGCACAGCTTGCTGACCAGTCTCAACGGCTACAGGCGCAATCACAGCTACAGATTGATTCAGATGAGCCTAAGCGTGGGTTTTGGTCACGGTTGTTCGGGTAAGAAACTATTTTCTAATAAATAGACAATACAACAAGGAGAATATAATGAAATTTCTAGCATATACCGTGGCGTGGCTGCTTCTTATTGCTCAATGGAATGACATAAAAAACTACTACTATAATCCAGTGACGCCGGTCCCAGTTGGGCGGTTATTATATCCGTAATTTTATCAGTCGCAACATTCAAGGAACTAACCAAGGGAAAAAAATAAAATCACACAATCATGCTGGCACAGAGCACCCATAAGCTTTATGAGGACTGAGTGGTATAGATTGTGAAATTTGGCCCCAGAGGACGCTTGTGCAGTGTCTTAGATGGACTGAGCTGACTTTGTGAAATTGGATAACTGAGCAAAGTGTCATGAGCCCTTGGTGATTGGGCAACTCAGTATAATTGAGATTATGTAAACCACTGAGTGGTATAGGTGTAGAAGTCATCATGACTGATACAACTGAGCATATTGTTGACACGATGGATAAGTAAGGTGAGTTATATATATAACTGTGATACAATAAGAGCATAAAGAAAGAACCACCTGGGAATTAGGCCTCCCAAGTGGTTCTCTGTCAGATTATTCTGATAGGTACACTACAACATTCGAAATAGCTCTGTGTACATCACACATAGACTTAAGCTCAAACCCGTCAAAGTTAGGAGCTTAAGTCTTTTTTTGTGCGTGCATACAGAAGGTTAAGCTATGAAGCCTACTTGTGACGGTTACGCCACATGTCAAACACCATCTTACCAAGTGCCTTGATAGCACTAACGATGATGTCCTTTAGTACGGCAAAAATTACCGCACCAATTAAACCAGCCAACATTTGACTAATTTCCTTCTTTTTAGATGTTTTATCCATCTGTCTACCTCCTTAGGATATGGAGGTGTACGCACAGAATGTATCTGACAAGCTTTAGTATAGCACGGATAAAATTTTGATTGGGAGGGGGTCAAATGTCGTATAAATCAAGAACATACGTCATTGTTATAGTGGGGTGATTTTAATTAATGACCCCTCAAAAAGACTATTAAAACAATCCCTGTTATCTAACTAGTAGATAGCAGGGGTTGTTTTTTTGTTAAATGGTATAATGGATCATATATAGCAGGACTATTATTTCAAATCAAGCAAGGATTTAACCCAAAGAAAAAACGAAACCTACCTAACAAACTTTATTTAGCAGATTTAGAAGTTACAGCCAAAGACGTGTATATTAAAAAGAATTTTGCTAATAAAACGGCTGAAACACTTGATATGAGCGGTCCCGACAAACATCACTGATCGTGACGGGGCGATTGCACTCGTTACCCTTAATTTAGAGCAGTTTAAATTGGTTCGAACCATGATGGTTGATAGTGGTTATACCGGACAAAATTTTGCTAATGAGATTAGCAGTTTAACGTCAGCCAAGGTAATCGTCGTTAAAAGAAATGAGTTACACCAATTTTCGGTTATCCCCCAACGGTGGCTCATTGAACGTTCATTTAGTTGGTTGGGAGTCGTTGACAATTTAAAGATTTGTCTGCAGCTTCTTTTCTTTTAGTCTAAAATAGAGGTTAATAACTAACAGGGGAACTACTAAATGATCAAACCCGAAAAGACAATCAATGGAACCAAATGGATTGAAACGATTCAAATCAATGCCGAAGAACGGGCAACCCTCGAAGATCAGTATGGCATCGATGAAGATATTATTGAGTACGTCACTGATAATGATGAAAGTACTAATTATGTTTATGATATCAATGAGGACGACCAATTATTCATCTTTCTGGCGCCGTATGCCCTCGACAAAGATGCGCTGAGATACATTACCCAGCCATTTGGCATGTTGCTCCATAAGGGCGTTTTATTCACGTTTAATCAAAGCGACATATCTGAAGTCAACACGGCACTTTACTCGGCATTGGATAATCCCGAGGTTAAGAGCGTCGATGCATTTATTCTGGAAACACTGTTTACAGTTGTTGACAGCTTTATCCCAATTTCTCGCGCCATTACCAAGAAACGCAACTATTTGGATAAAATGTTGAACCAGAAGACGAAGAACAGTGACTTGGTTTCACTTTCATATCTTCAACAGACGTTGACCTTTTTGTCCAGCGCGGTCCAAACCAATCTCAGTGAACTCGCTCGTTTGCCAAAGACCCATTTTGGTGTCGGTGCTGACCAAGATAAAATTGATTTATTCGAAGACGTGCAAATTGAAGGAGAACAGGTCCAACGGATGTTTGAGATTGAAACTCAAGTCGTTGACCGAATCGATCATACCTTCAACAGCCTTGCTAATAACAACCTGAACGATACAATGAAATTTTTGACAATTTGGTCACTGACCATGGCTGTACCAACAATCATTACCGGATTCTATGGGATGAACGTGAAGAAACTCCCGTTAGCCGGGATGCAATATGCTTGGATGCTGACTTTGGGGATTTCTGTCGCCTTGATTGTGGCGATGCTGATTATGCTGAAGGTCTGGCGGAAGATGTGATGGGTGAGTGACTTTTTTGGAATGTGTATAGTTGATCAGTTATGCTATTTTGAGCACCCTTCGGCTTCTGAAATACGCTCCGACGACCCTGACCCCGGCCACATAAGACAAAAAATCCAGTAACGAACAAAAACCGTTCGCTACTGGATTTTCTGCCTTATGCTCTGGGGTCAACCCGGGTCTTGTCACGTGTCGGTGATCTATTAGGTATCAACCTATGCTAGGCACACACACCATGCGAAAAACAGGCGCTTACTTATCTTGGACTGGATCAAGCTAGTCGTGAGACTATGTTAGATCAAATTGATTTTGGTTAAATATTTTAATTACAACTACAACTACAGGTGTAACTATAGCTGTAGTTGTAATTAAAATTTCCTTATCTTGAATATTGATCATAATTTTTGATTAAGATGATTACGATGAGGAATATATACGCACTCAGAATAAGTTGAGATAGATACCGATACTATCCCAATTTATTTTTTTGTGGTTAAGCTGACATCAGCTTGCGTCCATTTTTCGCCGTCTACTTCGTGGACCGCGTACAACTTGACCCAGTTACGGATTGAGTCGACCGAAGGTCCGTATTCAGTGGATAGATCAGTATATGAACGGCCTTGATTGTGCATCTCAACAGGAGACTGCTTAAATTCTTTTTTGTATCGAATCATATTAAAAAATGCTCCTATGCTATTAGTTTACAGGGCATAAGAAAATCTGTCCGTAAATCTAGCATAAGAGCATACCTAATGTGTGACCGCTGTTTTTAAGGCCATATAAGCGCTTTTGAGCGCAATTAAGCATCATCCATATAAAATATCATCTATAACGAATAAAACGCCATAAAAGGCTTACAAAGAGCTTTTTATGGC
>NZ_KQ970402.1:0-11926 GCF_001579105.1 Weissella sp. DD23
AAAGTTGGACGCTGAAAAGACAGCATTGTCAAACGCACAAGGTGTTTATGCTGACGCGATTGCTAAGTTGAACGACGCTAAGGCTAAGTTGGCAGAATTGCAATCAGCATTGGACGACGCTAAGCAAGTTTTGGCTGACAAGAAGGCAACCCTTGCCGAAAAGCAAGGTGCTTTGAAGAACGCACAAGACAAGTTGGCTAAGGCACAACAAATTGTCAACGCAATTGAAGCTGAAATTGCCCGTCAAAAGGCGGAAGATGAAGCTAAGGCTGAAAAGGCTAAGCAAGACGCCAAGGCTAAGGCTGATGATAAGGTTAAGCCTGATGCCAATGCTAAGGCTGAAATCGCTAAGCTAAATCCTAATATGCATGTTGATAACAATACAAAGACACCGTCACACGTTTCAGATACAAAACCTGAACATCAGAAAATTGTAACTTCTCCAGCTGATGAACTATTACGTACAGCACTAGAAACAAACATGACACGTAGCGAGTATCTGGCAGCTAAAAAGTCACTAAACGTAAAATCAGCTGATGTTGTAAAGTCATCAATTGAACTACCAAACACTGGAGTTGATAAGACTGAAAGTATCACCGTTGCCGGTGGTATTATGCTATTAGCTACTGCAACATTAGGTATGTCATTCACTCGTAAAAATAAGCGAGATAATTAGTAATTATTGATAGTTTATAAAAATAATTAAATTAAAAAAGGCAATAAGTATATCGCTAAGATATGTTTATTGCCTTTTTTTGATTTAATTATTTACCTGATTAATAGTATTAAAAATATTTACAGCCCGAACCACCAATAATCGTATTCATCAAAGAATATTTTCACTCCATCTATACGCAGATTATCAAAATAGTCTGCATATTGTCTCATATTTCTTCCATTAGCCCCATCTATCCACCAACTCTTATTGAATAATGCTGAGAATTCGACAGCAGGTTTAGGTTCATCAATTAATTTATTGAAATTATTTTGATATAGACGTCTCTTATTTACAAAACCAAATATCTTTTCATCTACTGAACCTGGGCCCTGCTGCCACTTTTTCTCAACTATAAAAACTGTATTGGTGTCAAAATTAAAAAAAACTTCGTCTGGCTTCCAACGCTTGTTATTTTGGTTATCAATGCCGTATATGTTTTTCAGAACATTATAAAATTGATATTGTTTTGTTATTAATCCAATGACGTGATTATCCATAACGTCTATCACTTCAAACACTAAACTCTTTGAAGGAATAACGCTCTGCTCAACAGAAATTTGGTTCACACTTATTTTGCCGACTAAATCTCGAGTAATTCTTGCTGATAAGTCAGTATTTTCTTCAAATTTCAACCCATTTTTATTTGTATTTGCTCCACCAACACCACCTGATTTCATAAAAAAATTATCTCCTTAATAATTAGACACTATTTCTAATTATAGAGATAATTTTTTTGTTAAATCAATATGTTGTTATTATCACTTCGCCAACTTTACCACGCGAAGAAGCTTTGGAATTTATAAACCTATTCGCCACTACATGATGTACTTTAAACACTTTATTAGAGTACAAATCCTTTATTAATGGAACATCTGCATTACTTAGCATTACTTTAACCCCTCGTTCAGCTAACTCTAATGCTAAATCACGTAGTTGCTCTTGTTGAATAAGTCCAAAACCATCTTGTGTATATCCAGTAAATGATGATGTTTGATTTACGGGAATGTACGGTGGGTCAAAGTATACAAAATCATTTCTATTAGCATCGCTTACTGATTTACGATAATCAGAGTTTCTAACTTCAATATCAGCTCTATTAAGGTAACTAGACACACTACTTAATGAATCCGTCACCAAATTAAGTTTTTTATGTTGACCGTACGGCACATTATTTTGACCATGTGAGTTCACTCGCCATAGCCCATTATATCCGGCCTTATTCATATAAATAAATCTAGCTGCACGTTCTGTATCACTCATATTTAAAAAGTCTCGTGTTCTATCAACGCCCCGAATAGCTAAGTAATATTCCTTACTATCGTTAATCTCATGATTTTTGAGCAGCATAGATAAATTAACTAAGTCATTCTTTACAACATTCCATGTGTTAATTAGTTCGGAATTAGAGTCATTAATAATCGCTGTTTTAGGTGCAAGTCGCAGCAAAAAAGCTCCTCCACCCACAAATGGTTCATAATATTTATCAAACCCATCTTTAGGTAAATATTTTAATAATGACGGTATTAATTGTCTCTTGCCACCTACCCATTTAATAAAAGGAGCTAAAATTTCTCCTTGCATTAAGTTTTCTAAATCACTAACAGTTAAACCCAGAGAATGGGCAATAGACTCTTTTGAGTCATTCTTCCAACTTATTACGTCCGTTAATTCCATTGACTTCAAAGTAGTATATTTAATATCTGATAATACTGATAATTGCTTCATACTTAGCCCATTTAATTTAGCTAACTCAGTTAATTTTGACATATATTTTCTCCCGTGCTCCTTATTTAATCAAAAAATACGATTTTTGTCAAAAAAGAAGTATACCAAAGGGAGTTTACATAATCCCAATTATCTCAAGTCCCAGCATTACCAAGGGCTGACGATTGCTTGTGAAGTCAGACAATTTCACAAAACAATCTGGGCGCCTCTGATACACTGCACAAGCGCCATAGGTCACCAAATTTCACAATCTATACCACTCAGTCCTCGAACAACTTAACATAGTTTCCGTTAGCGTCCGTAACAATAATCGAGATTACTTTAGAATTACCTTCTGTGCTGTATGCCCCCTCATGGTACAAGGAACCAAACGTATTATTTTTTAACACTTCGATTGAAACACCCAAACGGGTTGATAACTCGTTTCTCAATTCCTTTATGCTATCCGAGGATATTTCTAAATGTTTATCTAATTTAACAATATTAGAGTCAATCAAATATGTACTCCCTCTAGTGAATTTATCAACCATTTCTATTGTTGCTTTGTACATAATAATAATTCCTCTTATTTCATTTACTTATTAAAAATTCTACTCCATAACCCCTTCTTATCAACATCATTATCGGTTGTCCGACTGTCTGAACGCTTAGCAACATCAGACACGTCACCATCAACAATAGCCTTTTCAACGCCCATATTAGCTCCATTGTTAAGCTGCAGCACCTGTGACTGGTCAAACAATCGGTAATACTTTTCATTGGCTTCCTTTAGTGACGCAATGTAATCAGCATTCAGTTCCTCAAACTTCTCCTTGTAAGATGACGCCTCCGTCTGTGCAGTCTGACGTTCAGATTTGAGGCTTTTGTTTAGGTTGTTCAAACGTTCAATCTCGGCCTTCAAACGTCCAACTTCCTTCTGTAGCTCTACGTCTGATAATACAGACATATCCGTTGACAATACCTTAATCTGCTCATCAGTAAGTCCATCAGTGTCTAAGTTGTTTAAATCCACGTCATACTTACTAGCACGTGAGTATAGCGTGCTTCTTGTGATGTTGAGTTCCTTAGCTAATGCCGTTTTAGTTTCAAATTTACGCATGATATCCTCCGTTCATACACTATAAACATTTGTCTGACACCACCGTATCATCAAACGCCATCCTAAACAGACATCTAGACGATTCTTAATAACTGAACAGTTGTTCACTAAACGTCTAATTATTTTCGGTTGATGTCTAAAATGTCTAATTAAGCGAATGGCGAAATGCATTAACTAATGCACCAAAAAATATACTTCAGATAATACTCCGGAATGCCACTTATGAATTAAGCTGGTTAATCTTCCATTTCTTCCACAAACGACTTCATATATTCACTTACGTCAAGCTTATGAGATTCTGTTGTATTTAGCATTACTTCTTTATCGGTCACTGAACCTCTAATCGATTGAGGAATTGCAAAATAAGCTTCTCTTAACTCTAAATACGCCTGATTGATATACGGTACGTCCTCAATTGGATATGCAGGTGCTAGTCGACCGTTTAACAGGCCATCAGTTAGCATTTGTACTTTCAAAACTAAAACATCACTACCATTTTCAAATCCTAGTGACACCTTATATTGTCTGTTAGGATAATATTCCTTGTTACGAGTTTCTACAATTGCATATACTGTGGGTACAAATAAGCGTTTAGTCATTTTTGTTAATTCTCCATTAGTGTTTGATAAATATTTTTCTTTATGAGTACAAGTATAAGGTTCCTTATAGGGAATGTCAACATCTTTTTCGGATAATTTGGCTGATTCTTCGTTCAAGCTGTTTGTAAGTATCAACGTCTCTGTAAATTTCAGGCACTAACATGTGGTAAAAGTCCAGTGGACTGTACACACTTGTGATGATGATTGTGTCTGCAATCAACGTTTTGTTTGAATATCTGGCGTCTGCCATGGTCGAGTTGAACGGGTCTAACAATTGCAAAAGTGTGTTGTAATCAAAAGTTTTAGCTCGCAGGTCGTCCAAAATAATCACATTTTCGTCAGTGTAGAGTTGAAACGGGTCTCTAACTCCTACTGCCACATAGAAGTCTTTGTCAGACTTTTCTCGTGCAATCTTCTTTGCTTCTACGGTCTTGCCACTGCCTGCTGGGCCAGTTATCCAAATCACTTCAATAGGTTTGTGGTTATCTTCATGCTCTTTAATCCATCGTTTAGCGTACTGTTGCCGACCGTATTCGGCAGTTACTTTTAATCGCTGGTGATAACGTGAAAATTCACTCGCTGTTAATTCACCAACAGCTTCTTCATAAGTTATGCTGTAATCCATGAGACGCTCTAAAAGCTCATCTAAGCGCGTTTTACTGTCTCGCTGTTCTACCTTAGCTGTAATCTTCTCTAAGGCGTCAGAGTAGTCAAAATTCGCTGCCACAGCGTCTGGGTCGTATTGATGCTTCATGGTGGCACCTTTGGTTCTATGTGTTAGATACGCCAACATGTTGTTATAGCCGTTTCTGGTCTTTGGTAGCTCTACATATTGGGGGCTATCATGAAAAATCTTACTAACAGCTTGTAAACTGCGTGGGTTTTCAAACTTCATGACAACGTGAACGTGTGATGCTTTCAAGACACCGTCAGCGGTTCTGTCTTTGTCGTGAACGATGTAGGCATACTGCTCTACACCTGCTTCTTCCATCAAACGTGGAAAATCTTCAAGTCTCTGGTTCAAATGGCTAAGTTGCTGTGTGTAGCCAAAAGTTCTGTATTTTTTGTTCATATCATAATCACCTTTATGTTAGAAAATGGAACAATTAAAAAAAGTGTTCCACTTTGTGTGTCAATAACGATGTTGTTAAATGTCTTTAAGTTGTTGAGTTGTGGCCGAGTGAGTATTTTTTTTGTTTTTGCTCTATGACAAGCCCTTAGAGCAAAAACGATTGTAGTTAATGAGTTATAACAAGAGTGACACAAAATGGAACACACACATTCCATTCTCAAGACTCTCGGCTACGCACGTATTGCCCCTTCGGGTTATCCGCACGTAGCCCACCGTATTGAGACCTCACTCTGTGTGTTCCATTTGGTCACTTACTTGTAAAAAATCATTAAACAATGCAAGCAACGGGGATTGCCACTCAAAATCAAGATACGGCGTCTTAATCACTTTTGGACGTGTTAAAACATCGCCATAGATACCTTGACCCACTGTAAATTGTTGCGTTGCTAACTCTTTGGCGTCATTGTCGAACATGAAAGTAATGCTTTCGGCGTCAGGTCTCATAGCCAATCGATTAAGAAATTGCGCTCTCACGTTGGTTGGCAACAAGGTGCTATCAGCCTGCACAATCGACACGACAATGAAGCAACCAGATGACGCTGCTCGACTTATCAGACGTAACATCATGGCGTTGAATTCCTTGGCATTGTAGCGTTTTGATAACTCTTTATCAGTGATTGTCCCAAATGAGACACCAATTGACGCATACTCGTCTAACACCAAGATTGACGACTCGAACACGTCCTGCCATCGTTGTCCCGTGTCCCCCAAATACTCCATGCGGGCAGTCATATGCTTTTCAAATGCTTCCACTTGCTCAAAGATTGCAATCGGGTCTAAACCTACGACCATGTTAGGCAATTGCCTAAATCGTGCGAAGTCTTGGCCCTTTGGGTCAATCATCGACACAACCGATTTCATCTCATCGGGTACATCTTGTTCTTTGCGGGTCACATGCAAATGACTTGCTAACAAATGCACCAAGAACATCGTTTTTCCTGAACGTGTCTTACCACTAATTAACATGTGTGGCGCTACAAGCCAGTCGGCTGTTGTGCGCTTGTCGATTAAGAATGTGCCACGTTTCTTTGGTTGCAAGTCTGCAAATGAACTTGCTTTGATTTGCCAATCAGTGTGTGCATTCTCGATTTTAATCGTTGCAGTGGTCTGATCCACTGACGTGGTCATATCAACAACTGATAAATTTCTGAACCACAAACCAGTGATTAAACGCCCGATTGCCATTCGGTCAAAGCGTTCAACGTCCAAGCTCGTTAATGACATGTCTATTTGCAATGACTTGATTGATAGCAATGACCGTTTAACATGACTGATTTTGATTGTTGGCAGTTTCATACCACTCCGCATGATTGAACTGGCGTTACCGTCAAGCAATCGACTGTTAATCTTTTGTTTCAGTGACAATCTGCTTGGGACTAGCCAGAAAACTAGAATAAGCAAGCCTGACACAAGTAAGCAGGCTTCGCTAGTGAGTTGCAAAATTGACGTTATTTTCTTGATAATCGGCAATAATTGGTTAACCAGTGGGTAATGAGTTTGCACAGTCGGTTGGTTGATATAAGCAATTCCCTTTGTTAATAAAAAAGCAATCAACATTGTGATTGCTCCTGTGAGAATGCTTAAATCAACGGCACGACGTACAAGCGTTTGGCGGCGCTCCCCTGTTTTGAACTCTGGGTTATATCGTTGTACGTCCACTGACTTACCCCTTATTTCACATCAATAGCAGGGCGTGACGTTGCTGGCTTGATTGCTGACGCTCGGAAATAAAGATTTCCATTCACTTCGGACATGTCATCATCAACAAACGTGATTGGCATTAACTCTTTATAAACAGATTGATTAGCTGTGACTTCATCGGATGGCAACTTGACCGAAATAACGCCAAGACCTGACAAAAGTACATCAGCTTTATAACCAATGATTTTGTCTGTGCGCTTACCGTCTTCATACTCATAAACTGGCGACATCGTGTCAAAAGTTGACAATAGTGTTGGGTGTGCCTCGTTTAGGCTTTCAATACCTAATTCAGCCTTCATCAAGTCCTTGCCTGTTTTGCGCTGTGTCTTGTTAATCATCATATGTGATACCTCTTTAATTTCTGTGTGTGTAGTGTGTTTTAGTGTTATTGTAATTGGTTCTCATTAACCAAATAAGCATATAAACGTTGCATTAGCTGTGTTGGCGTAACACGTAAATCAAGGTAATGCGCCAATGATTTAATCATGTAGGTCTTGTTGATACTGCCTGTTGCTGACCGCTTTAAGTTCGTTTCACTAAACGGTTCTAAAAAGCTGTTTAATACTTGATAATCATCATCGATTAGTGCTGTGAGCATGATGACTGATACATCTACTCGTGTTTGAATTCGTTTTGACATTTATATGTCACCCGTGTTCCTTTCTAACGTGCTTCTTACGCACGCTGTACAGAGTTTGATAAAGTGAAGCCCATTGCAGTTTGTACCCCGCTTGGAGTGTATTCAGGGCAATTAGCAGCCTCAAAGCCGGCAGGCCTTAATCAATTGATTTCATCAGTAAAAATCATTGACAACCAAACCAAATCAACGCTTTGAAAGATTTGAGCTATTTGAGAATACAGTTCACCCATAAGCGTCAATAAATGAACTGTATCAACATCTGTAAAAACGCTTCTCAGAGTTTTCGCACCGTCGATAACAAGACTAGTTCAATCTCACACTTTTAAGGCGTCAGGAGCCGTATACCTGCCTTTTAGCGGTTTCCCGCTGGTGTGAGCCAATAAGGCTCCGTAGACCGTCCAGAATTACGTTATACGTTGATTCTCGGCGATGTTTTGCCACCCACAAGCCCAGTTCAGCATATGATTACCAGATGTAATCACGTAGCCTTTTCATGTCACCATGTTGGAAGCCAGAGGCAGTGTCCTTAGTTGCGCTTCCCATACCCCCGAACAATCATAGTCTGTGACTGAGCAGGGAATGCCGTTGAATTAAAGCGGTGCATTTTCCGCCCCCTTAATTGGGATAACTAGTAACGGTGTCTAGCCGTTAAGCAATAGAAAAAGGCGCCAGATGATGTTCACCCAGCGCCTTGCTTAATTTTATCTTTAATTGTTTGAACCTTATAACGTTTGTGTTATAATTAGTTTATCGAATTAAAGATAAATTGATAATCGTGTTCAACTGCCAGGGAGAGACGATTATCGGGTGGAACAGCTGATTGATGTAAAAGTCAATTAGCTGTTTTTTTATTTAATTTTTTTCTATACCAATATAATACCTCGATGAGAATTACATCACAACAGGCAAATGTATATACATGCACATACAAATTTAAAAATGATGACGAAAATTTTTGAATGATAATAACTCTAGCTGCTATACCAATTTTTTATTTTATTTTCTGTACTAAATGAAAATAAATAAAAAATTCGTCACTCGTCCTTAATATAGTAGTACTGAATGGGGCTGTACGTAATTTATGATAATATTAATTACAAATATACATTCTAGGAGTTTGTTTAATGAGTAATGGGAAAAATCTAACTGCACTAGCCGTCGCAACGGTGGCTACGGGTATCGCAACGGTCGACGCACACGCCGATGACACACAAGAACAACCAGCACCAGTGGCAACGTCACAAGAAAGCACGGCAACGTCAGCTGTTGATTCAGCTAAGCAAGATGTTAACAACGCGCAACAAGGTGTGACTGACGCCCAAGCTGATGTGAACAACGCCCAACAAGGTGTGAACGACGCCCAAGCTAACGTCGATGCTGGTACACAAGATGTCGCCAACGCCCAAGCTGACGCTGATAAGGCACGACAAGGTGTTGATAATGCACAAGCTAACGTTGACGCTGGCACGCAAGCCGTTGCAGACGCTAACACAGCGGTTGATACAGCACAACAAGCTGTTGACAACCAACCAGCCGTGATTGCCAAGGCACAACAAAATGTTGCTGACGCCCAAACTGGTGTGGACAACGCCCAAGCTGGTGTAAACGATGCTAATACGGCAGTTGCTAACGCTGAACAAGGCGTATCTGACGCCCAAACGGGTGTTGACAATGCCCAACAAGGTGTCAAGGACGCCCAAGCAATCGCCGACGACGCCCAAAAGACAGCTGATTCAGCTGACAAGGACGTCACTAACGCCCAAAACGACCCAGCTTACCAAGCTGAAAAGGACGCCCAAGCTAAGGCTAACGAAGCTCAAAAGCAAGCAGACGCCAACAACCAAGCTGTTATCGACGCACAAAACAAGCAAACTAAGGCTGAAACTGATGCTGGAACAGCGCAAGAAGCTGTCGACGTAGCTGACAAGGACGCTGATACTGCACAAGCTCAAGCTGACACGGCGCAACAAGCTAAGGATAAGGCACAAGCTGACGCTGATAAGGCGCAACAAACCAAGACTGACGCTCAAACGACAGCTGATAACGCACAACAAGCTAAGAACGACGCTGATAAGGCTGTGACTGATGCGCAAAATGACCCAGCCTACCAAGCGTTGACTGACGCCCAAGCTGAGGCTAACAAGGCACAACAAGCTAAGGACAATGCCCAAGCAACGGCCGATACCGCACAACAAGCTAAGGACAAGGCTGACGCTGATTTGGCTAAGGCACAACAAGCCACGAATGCCGACAAGGACGCCGTTGCCAAGGCACAACAAGCTAAGGACAAGGCTGACGCTGATTTGGCTAAGGCACAACAAGCTGTTTCAGACGCCCAAGCAACGGTTGATGGTGCACAACAAGCAGTTAACACGGCTAAGACAAAGGCTGACACGGATGCCCAAAACGTTAAGGACGCCCAAGCAAACGTGGACAACTTGCCACACGAAAAGGCACCTTTTGAGAGTGATGAGCAACACAAGGGTTATATCTCAAATTCTGACAAGATGACTGATGAGAAGAAGGAACAATTGTCATATATTACTGGTTTCGATAAGGCCACAACAGTGACGCGTCCGGGTGAAGAGCCACAATCAATCGTGGTTCCTGACAGCGGTAAGACAAACGCCACGAAGCCAACGTCTACTACGATTTCAACGATTAACTATGCCCGTGCAAGTACAGCCGACGGCGACCAAGTTGTTGATATTTCAAAGCCTATGACGACGGCACAACAACAAGAATTGTCACGTTACGCATTGCAATTGGTTAACTCATACCGTGCAACGCTCGGTCTTGACCCAATTAAGGGGTCAACGATGATGACACAAACAGCCATTAACGACGCAATTAAGCGTTACGGTGACGGTATCATTGCCGACCAATTGAACGGGACGGGTGCTGACTACTACAATGGTATTCACTCAAGTACGTCAGCCATTTACAACGATGCCCTTAAGGCTGGCTACAACGTTAACAACGTGAACAGCTCTGCTTCACCACAAAACATTGCAACACCACAATTGGACTTGATGGGCGACAATAAGGCCAACACGTCTTACACAATGACTGGTTTGAAGGTTGCGATTTACAACATGATTTCACGTATGTTGTTTGATGACGCTGGGTCTAACTGGGGACACCGAATTGCATTTTTGCGTGAAGCTGAAAACGTAGACGGTTGGCACTTGTACATGGGTACTGCTGTTCAACAAAAGGACGCTAAGGACTCAATGTCAACGTTTATCTTTGATTTCATGTACGTGAACGACGTACCCGGTGACAAGTACGCCGTGCAAGGTGACGAAGCTTTGCCTGAACCAGAGAACATTGCTGACGTATTGAAGCAAGCCTTGGCAGACGCACAAGCCCAAGCTAAGACGTCACAAGCTGATTTGGCTGATAAGCAAGCAACGTTGACGACTGCACAAGCTGGTTTGGACGACGCAACGGCTACGCAAACGACGGCTCAAGCAACGGCTGACTCAGCTGACAAGACGTTGGCAACGGCACAAACGCAATTGGCAACTGACACGGCAACGCAAGCAACTGCCCAAGCAACGGCTGATAAGGCAAACCAAGATTTGACGACAGCCCAAGCTGATTTGGCCGATAAGCAAGCAACATTGGCAACGGCTAACGATAACTTGACGACCGCCCAAGCAAACGCCAAGGTTGCTGACGCCAAGGTCGCACAAGCCAACGCTGTTGCACAACAAGCGTCAACTGATTTGACGAACGCCCAAAAGGCATTGGCAACGGCAACGACTGATTTGACGGCTAAGCAAGCAACATTGGCTGACGCTAAGGCAAAGTTGGCTAAGGCTAACGACCAATTGGCCGAAGCACAAGCAACGTTGGCAGACGCCCAAGCTAAGTTGGCTGACGCTAAGCAAGCGGTTGTTGATGCCAAGCAAGCTGTCTCTGATGCACGAGCTAAGGTAACGGTATCAGATAAGGCGTTGACTGACGCACAAGCTGAATTGGCGACTGCTAAGGAAAACGTCAAGATTGCTGACGCTAAGGTTGCCCAAGCTAAGGCTGTAGCAGAACAAGCACATGCTGATTTGGACAAGGCAAATGCTGTGGTTACTGAAAAGCAAGCCAAGCTGGCAGATGCTAAGCAAGGTTTGGCTGATGCCCAAGCTAAGTTGGCTGACGCTAAGCAAGGTTTGACTGACGCACAAGCTAAGTTGGCTGACGCTAAGCAAGCCTTGACGAACGCCCAAGACGCTTTGGTTAAGGCACAAGACATGACGGCTTTGAATAAGGCTGTTGATGACGCTAAGCAAGCGGTTGTGGACGCCCAAGC
>NZ_KQ970403.1:0-1792 GCF_001579105.1 Weissella sp. DD23
AATAGGAGGACTTGTCTGATAATAACTGGTGTGACCAACCATGTTCTCTCCGGCTCTCCTATATACGTACTCTATCACGACTAATAGGCCCCTGCAAATGACGCATTACTTACCGTAATGTAAATCACGTGCGACAGTCCGCTGAACCTCGGCAATCGTTTCACTATGAAAGTCGCGATGATCCAACACCATCCGCTTAGTCATGTCACGTGGCGCTTGGTAGAACATCCACGGCCACTCAGATTGCATCTCAAACGACGCTTGCCCCACTTGGAACCGATCGCGAATTGCCGTAGCATTTCGCCATTCATCAACTAAAGCAAAAACAAATGGACCAAACTCTCCTTGGCTACCATCAAGATAGGTCTCCCAGTCACCAACAACCAAAGTCTCTGGATCATGGTCAACGGCATTTCGAATCAAAACCTGGTCATCCCCAGTCGTCACCGCATAATAAGTCCGGTCATCCTCATCTGTTAATCGTGGTAACGAGTCATAATTCAATCCCAACCGTTTCGCTAACTTTTGCGACAACGCCACGCGAACGTGTTGCGCAGGCACGTCACTATCTTGCGCAACAATATGTAATTCAGCTAACTCGTCCGCAATTGTAACTGTCGTAAATTCGTAATACATCAATGTCCTCACTTTCTGATTTAGTTCGCCAGTGATGTAAAAATACGTCCAATCATCTTAACCATCGTACCAAATACATCTTTACCTAATAGTTGAAACCGAGTACCCATTGGTAATTGTCGGTTCGTCTTAAAGAAATGGATCAAGCCGCCAATTAAACCAATTACTAAACCAGCTAACGCTAACACAATAAAAATCAACACAATTACTTGCAAAATCATCATCATTTTTCTATCACTCCCTTTAAGTCTCTCCATTATACCAACAGATTAAGGCATAAAAAATAGGCAACTCGATTAACAATCAAACTGCCTCATCATTCTTATTTCACTTTTGCGGCGTAATAGCCTAACAGTAGCGCTACGAACACAATCAACGCCATTCGTCGATTATCATGGTACAAAAACATATCAACTAACGCATAGACAAACAGTGCGACCGCAATGACAGTCATACCCAACTTTAACGTACTCTTTTTCATCTCGTCTCGTTTACCCTTCCTCAGCATAGCGAATTGTTGCATCACGGAGGTAGCTCGCAAATTGTTGATGACCCACCTCATACTCAAACGCATCTTTAAAATCCGCAATATAACTTTGGCGAATCGTTGGGTGACCCCAAGTTGGGCGCCAGTCTAACCGGTAGATACCATCCGTTAGTAGCACGTCGTAACCTGGAAACGCCATCCGCAACACTGACAACGTTTTGTTCGTCACTGGAAACTGCTTCACAAGGAGCGGATGCGCATTGGTGGCAGGGTCAACCGCTTCAGTCATCGCAACCGCACTGTCAGACGAGCCAATAAACACCAGTCGGCGCGACGCATCGGTCATAAACGTACCGTCCGTTAACGAAATACCGTCAAAGACAGCCGCCTTTAACAATTCCGGTCCCCAAAATTCAATCACCTGTTGTTCATCCTGCATACCAAGTGTGCCTCCTAACGCAAAAAACCTGACCATCGTTGATCAGGTTTTCATTATAGCGTGAATTTAAACTAATGTCTTGGCCAAGTAGAAGCTACCTAAAATACCAGCGTCATCCCCATTACCCGCTCGAACCAAGTAGTCATCTAAGTTCGGCACCGCCAAATAATCTGACAGTTGTGCCGCAAACGACTTGCGGACAAGCGACATCAAGACATCGCGATGTGGTA
>NZ_KQ970403.1:2354-3954 GCF_001579105.1 Weissella sp. DD23
AATGGTAACGATGCCCTTAGTATTAAGATCGACACCTTCCGGGACGGCATTGTCTGCCTGATACACACGCCGGTAACTTGGTCGCACGTGCGTCACCGAGACGTCCTTCGTTGTGCCATCGTCATACCAATCGTTGGGGTCATAACCACTTTGCGCTGTTACAACTGCCTTTTTCTGCTTGAAATTTGCGTGCGACCGGCGCCGTAACACTTCAAACAAAGCAAACGCCACTGCGGCCACAACAATTAAAATGAACTCAATCATGATAAGCCTTCTATATCTTAATATAAATCTACACAGAAATTGTAGGCTCATTCTCTCAGAGATTCAAGCTATTAGGCTAGATAATCTACAACTGCGTGCATTGACGTTTCCCATAACCCTTGGCCATCTTGCCCGTCGACATCTTGGTTCTTCACCTTCAGCAGGTGGTTACCGTTATAAACAGCGCCATCGGTAAAGTCAACTCCCGGTGTACCCAAAGCTAACTTAACCAGGCGTCGCGCACTCTTAGCTGGGCTAATTGTTCCCAAATATTTCAGTGGTGTCTGATAGAGCCAGCGCATCACAGTATTCGATTCACTCGAAAAACTCGTCCGGACGACTCCCGGATGAAACGCAACCGCATGTAGTTGTCCTGGATAACGACGCACTAATTCACGGGTGAATAAGATATTTTCGTACTTCGCATATCCGTACGCTTTTTCCGACGTATAGCTTTGGACCACGTTGAGATCATTCACATCAAATGGTGCCCCAAACAGATTAGCCGCGATACTTGACGTTGCGATGACTGTCGCGTGATCCGCCAACAATTTATCGAGCAACAGTTGGGTCAATAAAAAGGCGCCTAAGTGATTAACCTGAAACGTCTTCTCGAAACCATCGGCCGTTAATGTCCGCTCGCCCATGATACCGCCGGCATTATTCGCCAGCACATCAATATGATCATACTGGCGTAGCTCGTTTGCCAGACGTTGCACATCGGCAAGTTTCGTAAAGTCCGCCAAGTGGTATGGTATCTTAAGCGCATTCGCGACAGCTGCCGTCTTTGTTGGATTGCGTCCGACAATGATGACTCGGTGCCCTAAACCAACTAATACTTTTGCCGCAGCAGCACCAATACCGTCACTACCACCAGTAATTACAATTGTTTTCATGAGTATCCCCTATCGTTTTGAACGCTTTGCCTCGTCAATAGCCTCTTCAATTGCCGTAACCATAACGGCCTTTTTCATATTAATCTGTTTTGACGACCGCACCTGCTTAATCTTAATTTGCTTGGTCAAGTGCCAACGCTCCGTTGTTGCTGTATACAGACGCTTGCCGTTGTTATCCGTAATCCGATAACTAGTTGCGAATAAATGGAATGGATTCCGCCGCGATTGGCCAACGACATCCCCTGCTTTATCCAAAAACTGGTACTGATGGAAGAACAAGGCCCACACCTTTTCGCGCAGTGCGCCATCATACGTACCGTCGGCCGTCGCGAAGACACCGCCGCGTGCGATTGACAACGCTAATAGTCGCCGAGACTGGTGTTCACGGTAAGCCACGTCACCAGCTGGTGTCTCAAGCGCCAACGTATCACCAAACGGGT
>NZ_KQ970403.1:4397-12245 GCF_001579105.1 Weissella sp. DD23
CAACTGATTTACCAGCTACCCGGACATCGTACGACGTCGATAACCGGAAGAATTTCTGCACCAGCGTCACTTCCTGGGCTTGTTCCAACGTTGTGTCTAATTGTTTAATCCGTTCGGTTGCCTGATCAGCCGCCTGAACGTTGCCAGTCGTGAACAGTATCACCGCTGTCACAGCTGCCAAACTTAATCCTAGTCTTTTCAATTGCATCCCTCACAATCTGATTTGCCTACCAGTATAAGCATTTGCAAATGAAAACACCATAACAAACGCTATGGTGTTACCGGTTATTTAATCTTGCTGATCTGTTGCGTCATCAATCAACTCAGTCATTGGTAACAATTTCAAACCTGGATCGGCCACTTGTAGACTAGCCTTGAAGGCTTCAACTTGTTCTGCTACTTGTTGCAGAACGCTATCATATTCGCCTTGTAAGCCTGACACTTTAAATTGTTTACGGGCCATCAATTGTTGCTGAATCGTTTCGGCAGCCATGCCGATACCAGCAACGGCGGCGTCAACCGCCAAACCTTTCGCAACGCCCGACCCCCGTTTCGTCGTGCCTGTGCTGTTAGTTTTCTTCCGTAACTTGGCTGCTTGTGAAATCGCCATTTGCCCCGCTTGCAACACAACTGCTCGCTTAGTTGCGTTGCTAATCGACTTTCCGGCCGGATTAGTGGCCAACTTCACGTAGTTGGTTGGCGTCACCACTGATAACTGCACGTCATGCACCAATTCCGCATCAAATTCAAACTGTTGCGTCGCTTCATCGGTCATAAACGCCACGACCATATTACGCATGGCTTCATTAACATCTGCCACCAATTGTGTTTCAAACCGGTGCGCCACAATGTTGAATTCACTCGTTGAAATCGTATTCGCTTTATACAATTCCGCTAGCTGTGCAATCGCGGCCCGCCGACTTTGCTTCATCGCTTTGAACGGCAAGGCCAATTTACGATTAATCGTCATGTTTAACCGTGTATCCGTCGCCCGTTGTTTTACATCATCTCCCAAACGCTGAGCGCCTCGTTTTACTGCCTGCAGATTTTCTGTCAACTTTGCCATGTTCAATTCCCCCAAATTGCTTTACATTCATTATACCGGAAATTTGGTGGCGACCATACATTCTTCACCCAAACTTGTTACAATGAAGTCACTACGAAACGAGGTACCGTTATGATTATAGTTACTAATGACACCCAACCGCGCCGTTTATCAATGGCGCGGTTTTTATTATGACGGTCTTCTTTCGCCAATGTCGTCACCATTTAGTCCCCCTCCGAAACTGTTAACCCTGTTGCAATTCCTCTATAAACTACAAATGAGGCACCGGCGCACCGGTACCTCACAAGATAGTTTTATTGTAGCATGAAAAATTTTGTTCAGCAATTAATTTTCAGCCATTTGCCAAAATGTCAGTTCATGCTGATACGACGTCGCGTAAATGCCCGCATAGTCAATTGTCGCTGACTGGCTTTGCTGTAAGAGTTGCGCCACGGTTGCCCAGCTCCAGGTAACCGCACTTTGATAAGCATCCCCCACATAGTACGCCACCCAGTCTGTGTATCCACTGGGGGCTACACCCGCTTGGGCTAATTTTTGCGCAATCAGGCCGTACGATTCCGTACAGGGTAATAACGCTAACATGCTAGCTAACGGATCACCTAGTTGCACCGTCTGATCAAGATGCGCCAAATATGCCAAATTATGGGGTGCCGGATCAATCTGCTGAAAACGCTCACTAGGTTGCAACCCTAAATGAGCATCTTCCTCATCGGCTGTCACAGCGGCTCGACGCCGTAACGTCGGTGGCAATTGTTGCATCGTTTGCGCAAGTAACGCCTCAAAACGCCCCACGTAATGGGCATCTTGGGCAACATAGTAATCCCGGCTCGCCTGGCTCAAGTCACCCGTGCGAATGCCTTGCACGAACGGGGTCGCCATAATCTCCGTCAACCATTTCGTTTGAATTTGTTCGAGCTCTGCTTGCTTCATTCTGCCATCCCCCATAATCTGGTCATCTCCTGTACAACCGTCGTGGCATCAGGAGCCTGACTTAGCAAACTGACCACCGCAACACCATCTAGGCCCGTCCGAGCCAGCGCTGGTAACGTTGCTAGACTGATACCACCAATCCCGACGGTTGGCAAATGGTGTTCATTATGGGCTAACACGGTCGTTAAACCGGCCAAGCCCAACGGATCGGCAGCATCCGCTTTCGTCGTCGTGGCAAAAATTGGCCCGACCCCCAGATAATCCAGTCCGGCCACTGCTTGTGCGGCCTGCATTTCATCCACATTACGCACCGACAGACCAACAATCATCTCGGGTGGCGTCTCCGCAATCACCGTCCGAATATCACGGTCATCTTGGCCAACGTGGATGCCATCCGCCCCAATTGCTAGCGCAAGATCGACATCATCATCAATAAAAAATCGGACATTAGCAGCCTTGGCGGCAGCTTGTAATCGACGCGCTAACGCCAAACGGGTGGCCGAATCTGTCAGCCCAGCCCCTTTTTCCCGGAACTGATAGGCAGTAATCCCGGTTTGCATCATCGCCACAATTTTGGCTTCATATTCCGACAAGGTCAATGTTGGAAAGTCCTGTGAGCCAGCTACAAAATAGCGTTGTAAGTCATCTTTATTCATCCCGTCACCCAATGATTCAATGGTCCGTGTCCATGACCGACAGCAATTGTTTCTGAAATCGCTGCTGTCATAAACCGCTTGGCATCTGGCATCAACGCAGCTAGTGTTTCACCCTTAGCCAAATGCGCTGTGATATACGCCGACAATGTATCGCCGGTGCCGTGGGTACGGTTCGTTGCCACCCGCGGCGCCCGGAGCCAGAACCCCGTCCCGTCGGCTAGTGCAACATAGTCTGCCACTTCATCTGAGCGACTGTCAGCCAAATGGCCACCCTTTAAGACGACATTTGCTGGTCCGAGGGCCCGTAAATCATGCGCAGCCGCCACCATCGCGGTTTCCGACGCAATTGGCCGGTCAAGTAATACACTCGCTTCCGCTAAATTAGGTGTCATCACCGTCGCCAGTGGCAGTAATTCGGCAACCAACACAGCCACTGCGTCATCCGTTAGTAATGGCGCGCCACCTTTAGCGACCATGACTGGGTCAACCACCACAAATGGGATTTGGGCTTGCGCCAAATTATCCGCCACCGTTTGGACTCGTTCCGCATCAAACAAAGCACCTGTTTTCACCGCTTGAATCGATAAATCTGCTAACACACTATCAAACTGGGCAGTCACAAAGTCGGCTGGGGTGGGCAAAACAGCTTGTACGCCCAACGTATTTTGCGCGGTTAAACCCGTGATAATCGACGCTGCATACACGCCTTGGTTATGAAAGGTTTTCAAATCGGCATTAGCCCCGGCACCACCACTGGCATCAATGCCCGCAACTGTCATGACTTGTGGTACGTCAATCATGCGATCACCTCCGCTTGGGCCATTTGGTACAGTACATCAAACAAGGTCGCAACAAACGTGCCGGGTTGATTAGGCCCCTGTGCAGTTGCTTGTTCCCCAGCTTGGCCCAGCACTTGCGCAGCAGTCTCACCAGCCAACAGATAATCATCGGTCACGGCGACAAACGCGCCAACCATGCCACTTAACATATCGCCGGCACCGACATTCACCGCCAGCAACGGTGAATTGGTTGTCACTTGGCGAGTTAACTGACCATCGGTAATCACATCAATAACGCCTGTTTGCACAATCGTGGCGCCTGTTTGTTGGGCTGCGTTCACGGCATTTTCCACATGGGCGTCAGTATCATGGGCATCAATTCCTTGGCCCGCCACAGTCACTCCAGCAAACCAGCCGATTTCAGCCGCATTGCCTCGAATGACATCGACTTTAATCACGTCTAGTAAACGCGTCACAAACTGCGCCCGGTACTGCATCCCCACCGCCACCGGATCCAAAACAACAGGCTTGTGTTGCCGGTTAGCCGCTTGCCCAACCGCAACAAATAGTGGCCAGCGGGCTTCCGATAAGGTACCGGTATTCAACACGACAGCATCGGCGATGGCCACCAGTTCTTCGGCTTCGGTCACCTCATCGGTCATTAATGGGGATGCCCCCAATACATTAATTGCATCGGCAACCCGTTGCATGGTTACCAAGTTCGCCACATTTAATACCAGTGGCTGTTGTTCACGGATATTGGTCAATAACGTTGTCATCATTCCTCCTAGAAACTAAAAAATCGACCAACCCGCGTAACAAAAAACGGATCGATCGATTTGAAAGACATTCTAGTCGGTCTACCATCTTCCCTACGCAAGTCTTAACTCAACAGGTTCAAAGGGTCCGGTTTCCCGTCTCAGCCAAATGGCTCCCCTAGTGGTGAATATTTAATTCTTCTTTAGTCTAGCAGAAGTTGCGCAAAAAACAACCAACGCTTTGCTGTTGTACCAACTGATTTTTTGCTAGACTGAGCATAAGGAGGCGGTATCATGACATTATTATTGGGGATTATCATGCTCGGACTCGGCTTATTAGAGATCGTGCTGTCAAAGCGTTCGGTCAAAACCTACGAAAAGGTGGCCCGCCCGACTGACTCACCATTTAAACTATTGGGGTTTGGTTACGGTTTTTACATTGGCATCGTCATTGCACTTTTGTCACTCGGTCCCATCATCACCGGGATTATGCAACTCATTTAACGATTAACAGGCTGACCTAGCGTCAGTCTTTTTTACTACATAAAAACCCGTCAGCCACCACAGCCAACGGGTATCCCGACGTATCACGGCGCACACTAATCCCAAATTAGTGTGACGCAGCCATTCCATTGTTTGCATCGTGCTTATGCGACGCCACCTTTGCTGACACCACGTCAGCAACATCTTCATCATTCTCATCAATCTTAAAGATTGTCTTGTAACCAGCAAATGAAACCGCTGCGGCAATCAAGCTAAACAAACTAAATAGAAATGTCATCATGATACGAACCCCCTTAATATCGATGCGTTCCTTTTTCCCTTGTCATTATAATAACCCCCTGGCCCCTGTATTAGCGGATATGGTTGCAAATTGGCCTAGTTTGCGACAGTTTTAACAATCACCGGCCATTCTTACCAAAAACAAGCCAAATTCAGCTCAATTCCGGGACGTTTCTTACTTTTTAGCACAAAAAGAAGCGAACTAACACAACCTTTGTGTCAGCTCGCTTCATAATGTGCCGGATTTTCCGGATTTACTTCAAATTCCAAGCGGGGTACTGTGAATTGCCAAACAACTTTTTAATTTCAGCCTTGGTGGCCTTGGTTTGGTATACCTTCACAATTTGCTTATACACCTTCTTATTAGCCTCCGTCTTACGGGCTGCAATCAAGTTAATGTACGGATCAACATTTTTCTTCAAATTTTGCGTTAACAAAATATCCTTGTCCGCTAACTTGGCATCGTGGGCAAAGTTACCGTTAATCACCGCTGCATCCGTAGTCTTCAAGGCTGAGACAGCTTGACCAGCGTCAACTTCCTTGATGTTCAACTTCTTGGGATTCCAGGTAATATCCTTCGCTGTTGGATCGGTCACCTTGGTGTTGTACTTGATCAACTTGGCTTGCACCAGGACATTCAAGGCACGTTGCTCGTTCGTCGCATCGTTTGGCACCGCGATTGTGGCCCCTGACTTGATGTCACTCAGCTTGTCGGCTTTCAACGAGTACAACCGCATTGGTACAATTACCGTCTTACCAATCGACGTCAACTTGCTACCCATTTTCTTATTCTGATCATCAAAGAAAATCCTGGTTTGGAAGGCATTCAAATCCAAACTCCCATCGACCAACGCCTGATTTGGCTTCACATAGTCATTGAATTCCTTCAACTTAATCGTGATGCCATACTCTTTCTTGGCGCGTTGCCCGATGTTTTCCCACAATTCGCGGGCCGTATCCCCGACCACACCCACTGTGACCGTCTTATTATCGGCTGCCAACACACCTTGTTCTTGGGCGGCGACGCCAACCCCGGCCGTAACCAACGCACTAGCCACTAACAAACCCAACTTCACTTTATGCATAAAATATCCCCTGTTAACTATTTACTTCAACGTAATATCCCAAGCTGGTAGCTCGGCTTGACCCCATTCAGACTTCAAGTAAGCCTTAGTGGCCTTGGTCTGGTAAGCCTTCACCACTTCCTTGTAAATCTTCTTATTTGCGTGCTTCTTTGACGCTGCAATCACATTAATCCATTCAGCTGACTTCTTGTTAACCGGCTCAACATAAATAGCCGAGCTCAACTTAATCTTGGCTTGTTGCGCGTAGTTGGTATTAATGACTGCGCCAGCCTCAGACTTCAAAGCCGTTGGTGTTTGCGCAGCATCGACTTCCTTAATCTGCAAGTTCAACTTGTTCGTCGCAATATCCTTCACCGTTGGCAAGGCCACATCCTTCAAGGTAATTAAGCCAGCTGATTGCAACAGAATCAATGCGCGAGCTTCATTCGTGGCATCATTTGGCACCGCAATATTGTCACCCTTTTGGAAATCCTTAGGTGACTTGTGCTTCTCAGAATACAAGCGAATTGGCGTGATAATCGTCTTACCAATTGCCTTCACAGAATTACCGTTAGAGTGGTTCCAGTTGTCAAGGAAGTAGTAGTGTTGGAACGCGTTCAGGTCCAATGAACCATCTGCCACTGCCTTGTTTGGTTGGTTATAATCCGAGAATACCTTCGTCTTTAGCGTAATGCCGTATTCCTTCTTAGCCGTCTTGGCGACCGTCTTCCACAAACCAGCATCCTGGGTACCCACAATTCCGACGGTGACCGTCTTTGAATCTGCACTGGCCGTCACGGCTGGCAAGGCCACTGATCCGGCCAAAACAGTTGCTGCAATTGCTACCCCAAACTTCAATCCATTTGTCGTCATAATAATTTTCTCCTATCTCCTAATAACCAATTAATCTGCTAATTCAGCGTAAACATCATCAAAGCGTTGCTTAATGTAGGCCGCCGACTCCGTTAACTTTTGTTGTTCACTGTCCGTTAATTGCAGTGAGGCCTTATGTAATACCCCAGCACGTCCCACGACCACGGGGTAAGACAAGTACGTTTCCAAATCCGTTTGATAGGTTGAAACCGGCAAGACTTCATGTGAGTCTGAGAGCACCGCTTCAACCAAATGGATCGTGGCACTTGCAATGCCGTAACTGGTAAATTCCTTACCCGCATAAACGGTGTACCCACCACGGCGGGCTTCATCTTCCAAGGCATCCAAATCCAAATCGGCGTCATCACCGACTAATTCACCATGGACGCGGACCGTTGACCAAGCCGTGAACTGCGAATTACCGTGTTCACCCAAGTTGTAACCGCTCACCGACTTGGGATTCACGCCCAACGCAACGCCAACCGCCCGTTGCATCCGCGCCGTATCCAGTAACGTCCCACTACCGATAACCCGATTTGCTGGGAACCCAGTAAAGCGTTGGTACAAGGCCGTGATGACATCGACTGGGTTCGTCACCACCACTAAGACGCCATGGAACCCAGATGCCACAATCTTATCGGCAACCCCACGCACCTGTTGCTTGGTGAATTGCAGTTCAACAAAGCGATCACCAGTCGCCTGACCGGTCTTTTGTAATGAAATTTGTCCCAGCGTTGAAATGACAATATCCGCATCATTCAACGCTTGCCAGTCATTCACCACAATGTGAACGTCATACTTCAAATTCGCTGCCGCATCTTGAAAGTCCAAGGCCTCTGCTTCCGCTTTAGCGCTGTTGGTATCGATGAAAATTAATTCATCTGCGCCATTCGTGGTTACCAACCCGTGCGCAATGGCGGCCCCGACGTGTCCTAACCC
>NZ_KQ970403.1:12832-13736 GCF_001579105.1 Weissella sp. DD23
GGTTGGTACGCCACCAGCTAAGACCACCGTTGGGTCATACAACGGGAAGTTCGGCGCCGGAATCAAGACACGGTCGCCAGGATTAACAACGGCGGTAATCGTGTCGTAAATCCCTTCTGTGGCCCCCAACGTCACAATGACTTGTGAGTCAGCATCATATTGCAGGTTGTACCGGTCAGCTAAGAAGTGCACCGCCGCTTCCCGCAACGCTTGCGTCCCAGCGGCCGGTGCGTAATGTGAATCATCTGCTAAAATGCTGTCGATCGCTGCTTGTTTAATGTGGCTCGGTACATTGAAATCTGGTTCGCCCAGCGTCAATTTCAAAATATCAGCCACATCACTAATCTGTGCATCGAATGCTCGAATCGCATTGGGTTGAATCTGTGTTAAGCGTTCATTTAAACTCATCGTCTACCTCCCTAAAACTTACGGCCAGGGTTCAAAATACCGGTCGGATCAAAAACGGCTTTAATTTGTTGTTGTAGTGTTTGCACTGCGGGTGACAATTGCTGGGGCACCCACTTCTTTTTAATCGTGCCAATCCCGTGTTCCGCACTGACCGTGCCACCGATGCTAATCACAAAGGGCAATAGCTCATCAATGTAGGCCTGCGTTTCCGCGGGTAAAGCACCATCTTTGCTTTCTAAAATGATATCTGGATGCAAATTACCGTCGCCGGCGTGACCGAGCAGCAATAACCGTTGACCATGCTTAGCGGCAATCGCTTCCGCTTGATCGGCGACAATTGCTAACTGCCCTAATGGCACGGCAATGTCTTCCACAATCAAACGGCCATATTGCGCACCGGCCGCAAAGATGTCTTGGCGAATTTTGATAATAGTTGCGGTACGGGCTGGGTCCGACGTGACGTCAATTGTCTGAGCGCCGGCCTTACGGAGTAGGT
>NZ_KQ970403.1:14381-14977 GCF_001579105.1 Weissella sp. DD23
CCAACGCACCGGCTACAGCAACATCAAGTTGAAAAATCAGCAAGGCTTGTTCGCCACGCCCACCTAAATCAATACCTTCATACTCATCAAGCGCTTCAATCGACACCCGATTTAGAACTTCTAACATTGACGGATTAACACCACTAGCTTGCAGTACTTGCACGGCATGCGTTAATGCGTGCACATCCGAAAAGGTCGCTAAGCCCGTCACAGTATCGCCAAACGGAATTGGTCGGAGACGCACGGTGGCTTCAACGACCACCCCAAGCGTACCTTCCGAACCAATGAACAAGTCGGTTAAGTCATAACTGGCATTGTTCTTAAATGTGGCCCCGCCGAGTTCTAATAAACGACCGTCGGCGAGGACAACCTTGAGACCCAAGACATTTTCACGGGTTGTGCCGTACTTCAACGACGCCATCCCACCTGCGTTTGTCGCGATATTGCCGCCGATGGTACTAATTGGCTTCGAACCTGGGTCTGGCGCGTAAAAGTAACCGACTTCACGAGCAGCTTGATCCAGGTCGCCGTTCAACACCCCGGCCTCGACTACCGCCGTTTGATTTTCTGGTTGCAACGCCACAATGTGGTTGAGG
>NZ_KQ970403.1:15313-18797 GCF_001579105.1 Weissella sp. DD23
CACAATGTGGTTGAGGCGGGATAGATTCAGAAGAATGCTCCCGTCCAAACCGGCTGCTCCATTCGCAATTGACGTGCGGGCACCCTGCGTCACAACCGGGATATGATGCGTCGTCGCAAATTGCAACGTGGCTTGGACGTCCGCCACCGAAGTAGCAAACACCACTGCGATCGGTTGCCCCTCAGCTGCTGTTTCTTGGGTATAGGGATTCAGCCGGTATTCTGCAAGCACAGGCGGCTCGGTGACCACCTCACCATCTGGTAATGCTAATGTTGTTAAATCTGTGCTCATACTTTCCTCCAAATAAAAAACGTCCCGTCGCAGCACAATTGTCTGCAACGGGACGACTCATCATCGTGTTACCACCCGAATTCTGCCCAAAATCACCTTTGGACACTTATCAAGTACGCGCTAAAAAGCGGTGATACTCTAGCGCGATAACGGGCGCACCCGGAAACGACGTTCATCATCATCGTTTCAACCCACTCCAAGGCCATATTCACCAACTAAGTTGATTGCTTCACACCCTACGCAACTCTCTGAACAACTTAGGCTTGGTTACTCACCTCTTCTTCGTTGCACTTATTGTAGTCACGTTAAAATGAAAAGTCAATAAGTTTATTAGAATCGTTCTCATTTAATTTCCGAACACTACCCCGGGTACCCTTTTCAGGCCACTGATACCGGGGGTTATGCTAATATATGTCAGTTCCTATTTGGCAGCCACCGCGCTGCAACACGTGCAATCCCTGGTCCACGTTAATCCCGGCAGGAGGACAGACAATGGCAAGTGCTTTTAACAGTGCCGATATCGCGGCGAAGAAACAAGAATTGGGTTACCCCGCTGATACATCAAACTTGGCTTACATTCAAGCCAGCCACAAATTAGAGGACGTCATCGCGGCGTTCAACTCGTTCACGGGTAAGAACTATGTGGTCAGTTTTGAACCAACGGGCTTGTTGTTCATGGGGTTGACGCCACTAAACCAATTTAACGGCAATGATCAATTCGTGGCGTTAACTGAGATTGGTGCCATCGCCTACCGCGACGAAGCGGTTTTCAACGGTCACGAAATCAGCGACGCTGAAACGTTGGTTTTGGATTCGCTAGCTGGTGAACACACGGAGCACCAATTGTACACGTCATTGTCGATGGCCGACTGGGTCGCTACGGATGTGGCGAACGTTAATGCGATTATTGATGGGTATAACCAGGTGGGTTAATTGTTTTGGGTATAGTTAAGGGGATGCATCTTGCGGTGCATCCCCTTTTTGGTGTGTCTTTAATTAAAACGGCAACGTTATTGCCACATTTTTGCGTTTTCACGAATTAAATCGTGTGAGTCTTTAATTGTTTCAATCATCATATCTGGAGATTTTGCCACCTTCGTACCGTAAAACTGCACAAAACCAGCAGTCACTTTAGATATTTTTGAAAACAGGCGGTTTGCCATAATGACTTTCGCTGGGAAATAATATGTTAGTACGTCAGCCATGGCATCGTCGGTCCACTGACCAGGTACTTCACGATGATATATATACATCATTTCACCCGTCGCTTCTAAAATATTTTCAGCATCCTTATCTTTGGCAACGAGTGGCTTTTCTTGCCAAACATCCGATGTTAAGTAATCTGTAATTAACACTTTCATCTGCTCATCAACTTCAGCAGCCACTTCATCGCTGTACTCCGGCTTATCCTGGAATAATCCGTTATCTTCAAAGAAATCCATCATTTTACCCCCGTTTGCTTATATTCACAATTATACCGGAGTTTCAGCCAATCAAAACCCGAGGCACCATTTTCTTCAAGGTTTTGTCGTACTTTATCCACAACAAAAGGTGCCCATAACTTAATGCAGGCGCCTTGATTTAAAGCATTTTTAACGTGACTTCACGTAAGCATCAACTGCCACAAGTGCGTTTGCAACATCTTCAGCCGTGACTTCAAATGGCATTTGGTGGATTGTCTCACCTTCCGCCGTCGCTTGGACACCAATCTTCAATAGATCTTCACGAGAAGCATTCTCTAAATGCATTTCTGCCAAGGTCGTGGGCAAACCTAACTTCTGATAGAAATCAATGTACTTATTCAGCGTCTCAGCCGTTTCGTTTTGCAAAACCAACTGCGTCAACGTACCGTACGCTACCTTTTCACCGTGGGTTAAGTGGTGAATATCACCCGTCAATGCTGTGAAACCATTGTGAATTGCGTGCGCTGCGGCTAAACCACCTGATTCAAAGCCTAACCCTGATAATAGGGTATTCGCTTCAACAACTGATTCAAGAGCTGCCGTAACGACCCCTTGTCGGTTGGCTTCAATTGCTTGCAGGCCGTAGTTGAATAGCGTTTCTTCCGCTTTCTCGGCAATCGCGACAGCGGCCAACGTTTGCTTACCACCAGCCATTGTGTCACCATGCTTCTCACTCACAGCCTTTACCTCAATCAAAGTTGCCATTGCATCCGCAATTCCTGATGCCAGATAGCGAACTGGTGACTTGGCAATAACATCCGTATCGACCATCACTAATTCTGGATTCTTTTTGTAGAATAGGTAACTCTCAAACGCTCCATCATCTGTGTAGATAACAGACAAAGCTGAAGTTGGTGCATCCGTTGACGCCAGCGTTGGCAAGATGACCACAGGTAAGTCCGCTTCATCTGCGATTGCCTTTGCAGAGTCAATTGCCTTACCACCACCTAAACCAAGTACGACGTCACTCTGGTTTTCACGGGCAATCTCGACCGCACGGGCAATTTCTGAGCGTGATGCTTCTCCTTGAAAGGCAACCCGAGTATATGACATGCCGGCTGCTTCCAAATTTTTAGCAAATATCTCGCCAACAGCCGACCATGTGTGATTACCAGCTAGCAACAAAGCATTTGATCCCAACTCTTTAATGTGTTCTATCCCCGTTTCCAAAACATGTGCCCCTTGCACATAACGTGATGGACTTGCAAAAACTCGTTCCATGGTTATTCCCTCCAAAGTTCAACTTGTGATTTTGTTCACATTTATTATAGCACTTAAAACACTAATTAAGTTAGTCGAATTACAGTACAAAATATCTCCGTTTTATCAAACTGGAAAATCAAATAGAACAATTAGTTCCCTTTTTGTCAACTCTTTCGTCCAAAATACAGTAGACTAAATATTAGGTTTAACTGTTAAAAAAGAAAAGAGATGACTCCTGCAAAAACGATATCGAACACATCTAACATTTCAGTCAATTTTCTAAGGAGATACTAAATGGCATTAACAGAAGAAGACGTACGTATTGCTTATGCTGCAAGTAAGATTACAACTGGTAACAACCGTTCAAACTCTGGACGTGTTGCACTTTGGCTAGAAACCTCAGTTGATGATGTGAACCAGATTATTGATCAATATTCACTTCCTATCAAGAAGACGGCGGCAATTTCGCACTTTTAGCTTCTGATTTTTCTCAGAAATAAGTACTTGATGACAAATATAACGGGCCA
>NZ_KQ970404.1:0-2212 GCF_001579105.1 Weissella sp. DD23
CAGGTTGTCTTAGTGTTGGTAAGTCTGTTTTAACATTAGTATCTACTGCTTTTTAAATTGTGGTTTTGCCATTTTTAATAGTTCAACTCCTTAGCCAAATTTTCGTAAGATGATCTTGCTTTTTTATAACGCATATCTGTTATCAATGATACTGTCAATTGATATAACGTAACTGATTTAACAAAGTTTAATAAGTGTTTGCTACGAACTTCATTTGGTTCTGCTGCCGCTTAAACAATAAAATTAGATAATGTTTGATTACTTGGGATAATGTCTAAATAGTCGTTAATCTTAATTAAATAGTCACTAGCCTGTTTAGCAGTCCAACCACTAATTAAATATGCCCCTAAGGTGGTCTCTAACTCATCTGAATCAACACCAAAGGTTAAACTAGCGTGTCCTTGTGGATCTCCGTCAATTAACAATGTTTTTTTGTTTGATAACGATAAAACACCGGCTATATTAGTAGCAGTTGTTGTTTTAGCAACACCACCTTTGTTATTGTAGAAAGCTATTATTTTTTCATAATCCCACCTGTAACAAATCATTATAGAAATATGAAACCGTGTCTGCTATAATTCAGCTAACAACTAAATCACGTGTTATATCAAGAGCTAGCGAGTGGTTACACACTTTGACCTAGCAGCAACCTGCCAATCGGTAAGGTGCTCCACTGTAAACGGATATACGTCACTTAACCGTGTTCGTATTCCGAGCGCGGTTTTTTTGTACCCATGTCCAGGTGACGTTAAACAAGGAGAATTTTATGGATACAACAACAGGTTTAAATCAAGAATTGCGCTTTATTTTATTAGAACAATATGGTTTAAAAAAAGTAACAGCTCATCCGGATGTGTCTGAAGATGATCTTATGATCATCATAAGTCATACGACAGAACCAGAAGAGAAAGAATTAGCAGTTAGTCGACTACAAACCATTAATTCAGAACATATTAGAGTAGGCATTGCAGAGTATACAAAAGCTAAGCATGTTAATGGACTGGGTGCAGCTAGGGCCAGGGCACAATTCAAAAATGACTTACAAAAACGGTATGTATACGCATCACCTGTAGAACAATCGGCGATTCACATAGTATTAAGCAATTAATCGTTGACCCGATACGTAGTCCATTTACCCAAAATAGATTTTCTGAAACAAATAAATAACCATGAAAGTGTTACAGTTAGAATGCTTATAAACAACATCTGGGGGATATCGACATAACATACTGTTTAGTTTCTACACCAGATATTAAGATACACTACTTAAATTTAGACTACTGCATATAACTTATGAGGAATAAAAATTGGAAAATATTAGTGTGAAATGTATGCCAAATATTTAATCCTAGATGGGCTCTCAATGTATAAAATTTATAAGGATGAAATATTAAATGAATGAACTAGAAATTGAAAAAAAACCTACTGCAATGACAGCTAATAATCATGCGATACACAAATGGTTCAATTTTGTCGCGGGTTATTCTCCGGAATATGTTGAAGATGTTATTCAAGAATATAGAACGAGAAATAAGTCTGTAGGGGTTATATACGACCCATTTTCAGGTACCGCAACTACAAATGTTGTAGCCAATTCAATGGGAGTAAAATCAATTGGTGTTGAACGAAATCCGTTCTTTTTTAAAATTGGTAGAGCAAAGACAAACGCTCAAAAAATCTTACCGTTAATTGAACAAATAGCTACCATGTTTGAAAAAATTATTCTAATACATGGAGGAAAGACAGAAAGAAAAGATATTACGAGTATATTATCGGCGACATGGAGTGAGTCGGCGTATACCTTTTTAGGGAAGCTATTTGAATTAGATGATCTATATTTACTATTTTTGATGCGTGAACAAGTTTTCTCATTGAAAGGTGATGAGTTAGATGCAGGGTTTATTTACTTGTCCAAGTTATTAGAATACGTAACGTTTGCAAAAACAGATGGTATATATAAGGCTCCGACATCTAAAAAACATAATTTATCGATTTTAAATGCTATTTCTAAGACGAAAGAAGATTTTTTAATGGGTAAAGATGAGATATTAACGATTGATAATTCAGCAGAAATGGTATTCGCTAGCTCTGTAGATTATAAGTTAGAACAAAATACAGTTGATTTAGTTATATTTAGTCCTCCGTATTTAAATAATTTTGATTTTGCAGAAATGACTAGAATGCAGTTATATTTTTGGAAAGATGCAAATTC
>NZ_KQ970404.1:3290-4909 GCF_001579105.1 Weissella sp. DD23
CATTGTGAGCGATGCTGCTTTCTATGGAATTCATATTGACACTCAGCAATATCTTGCTTTAATCATGGAAGATATTGGGTTTAATAACGTGCGAATTATGAGAATGAGAGATCGAGGTGATCGTTGGAAACTCGATAAACGAAAGAGTAGCGGAAAACAATTGGGTGAGTTCGAAATAGTGGGGGAAAAGTGAGTATGGAGACACTATATCAAGAAGCAACAAGGAATATGAATGAGGCAATACATCATTATTTCTACATAGTTGAGAAAACCAATAATTTTCAAAACATAACAATGGAAGCGTTAATTGACGAATCATACCAGCAAATTGTCGCAGTTGGTAAAGGTCTATCATGGCCCGTAGAATCTCTAGAAACTTTGATACAGGATTTGCAACGAGTTGAAGCTGTCCCTTTTGATGTTGAGATGGGGGTGTCATCGTATGTATACCAGAAGTCTCGAGAGTATATTGAAATTTTATTTACTGAAGCGGATAAAATTTCAGATGGGTTCACACATGTTGAAGAAAATGACATTAAAGAAGCTTCTTATCTCTTGCCAGTCTGGCAGGCAGTCTTAAACATTGGTAGCAAGGGAAGTTTAAAAAAAATATTTGGTACGACTACAGACTCCCATATTAGTAAGCCGTCTGCTAAAAAAATTGTAGACTATGCAAATTCATATTTTGGTGACCATAGTGTAGTAAAGGATGCGGTTTTACAGAGAATTGATACGACTCTGGAGGGAATTGTTCGAGACCTAGTTGGTCGATTGCTGTTTGAATCAATAGTTGAAAAAGCATTAAAGAAATATAAAGTTCCATTTATGCGTGAGAGTGAGTATTCAGGTATTAAAGGGGTAGTCTATAACTTTCGAGCTGACTTTGTAATTCCAAATTCAGATAATCCATTAGCATTCATTGAAGTTCGTAAGTCTAGTGCAAGACATGCATCCTTGTACGCAAAGGATAAAATGTTCAGTGCCATAAATTGGAAAGGAAATAATCCGAATATGTTAGGGATTGTTATTGCAGAAGGGGATTGGACAAGCGAGTCTCTTAAGGCAATGTCAAAGGTATTTGATTATGTTGTTCCAGCATCGTCTTCTGAAAAGGTGGCTCAATTTATTCAGAAATATTTGGAAGGGGATTCTAGTATGTTGAAGTGGATTATCAACTTTTCTATTAGCGAAAATTTGATAGATGATAGCATGATTGCGGATCCTAGTTCGAGAACTATTCAATAAGGTATCTTTCTCCATTAAGTGGTTCGTTGGTTAAGTGTCGAGAAAGCGAGCCGCGCAGGCTTCTAAAAACACGGAAACTTGATATCACGATTGTATCCTTTTTTAGGGTTTAGAATGAAGAAGTATATGTGTATACTAGTGTTACTTTAGAAAGGTAACGCTTATGGGTAACACAAGTAAACAAAAGTATACAACGGTAACAGAGTTGTCGAGTGCATTAGGTGTATCTAGAAAAACCTTATATAAACGAGCGAAAGAAGCTAATATTGAATTGTCTGGCGAGTATACACAAGCAGAATTAGACGTTTTAAGTAAGCGAAGTGTTACCTCTGTTTCGGTAACAAAAGGTAACACAAGTAAACAAAAAGAAACAC
>NZ_KQ970404.1:5124-6748 GCF_001579105.1 Weissella sp. DD23
ACAACAATTTCTGAATCTAAAACGAGTTTTTGGAAACGTTTATTTGGTTAATTTAGGATATGAAGAGGCAGTTTTGTAGAAATACAATGCCTCTTTTTTTGTGTAATAATTGTTACTTTAGGACAAAAATATTGCTAATAAAAACGTTGTTTTAAGTGTTCTAAATATTAACCGCAGTGCTTTATTTTCAAAGGATATTGAAGCTGGAAAGTGGTAAACTTTAGTTAGTTTGGGACTTTTATTGATATTGGATAGAATGCCCGCACAGTGGGGTGATATCATTCTCCCTTAACCTGTTCCTTTGTTTTTGGTGTTTTGCAGTCTTTTTTACATGTTTTGGTTATTTGGTGTATTTAATCTTGGGTACGCTTACCAACAAATAGTATAAAAATTGGTACAGTCAAACCCTATTCTTTAAAGAAAACGCTTGCCACCGGAGCTAGTTCTAGTTATTGTTAAGTCAATAACTAATCGAATAAAAGAAAAGCACCTGTAAGGACGGGAATCCTAACAGGTGCTAGTGCAAAGAATGTTACGACCATTCAGAGCACGTTGTCATTCAAGATGTAAGTACATTATAGGGTACTTATCGAGAATGCGTCAAGAAAAGAAGAACTTTTGACGAGAGACAATGTGACTAGGAATAGTCGGATTGTCTCTCTTTATTTTTGCACTCGAAACCCACCACGTTACGGTGACAGAGTAGAACGCACTCAGGACAAAGAAGCCTACACGGAAAGTAGGACGGCACGTGAAGAGCCTTGCTGTATGCTCCACAGACAGCAAAAACAGAGACGTGGAGAAGAGATAGTTAACCGTCCAACACAATGGGTAGCGGTTAGGTGTCCGATCACGAGTTGCGCCGTGATGAAGAAATATAGCATGCGGACAAGCTGAACGAGTAATCGTTCGAAGTCAGTAGTCCCAGTATCGTGTATCGGGTTAAACAGTTACCGTATATCAAAAAACGCCCTGAGAAGCTCTCAGAGGCGTTTTTAGGTGTCAGTAAGATAAATAGACACCACCAGATATAAAACAACGTCAAAGCACGGACAAGGGTTGTGAGGGGTAGCTTGAACATAATCTACTGTGATAGAAATATCAGTCGTTGCGAGATGCACTCAACGAAACACACCAATTAGCCCCATTAAGGGGATAGTTGGTGGAGTGTCGAGAGAGAGAGCCTTGCAGGCTATCCGCAAGGCTCTTGGTTGGTATATTGTTCAACATGTTGTTTAATAAAGGATTTTAAAAGGCGTCAGCATGCAGGGGTCCAGGGGCTTGCCCCTGTGTCTGCCGAAGGCTCCAATTAGCCGGTGTAAATAGGAGACGGGGTAGGCATGAATTTGGCTTTCACTTCTGCCAAATTTGTCCAGCGAGCGTGGGGGTCTTTTTAGCGGCTAATTAGTGGCAGATCGATAAAAAAATTTCTTGGGCATCTGTCAGCGTTTTTTCTGACAAGCGCACTTACACATCACTTTTTTAAAGTGATGAAATTGCTCCCCTGATTGCATCAGAATGCGCACTTACACTCCACCCAATTGTTGGGCGGTATTTGTGCTTAAAATATGTACTAGAAGTTGCCGGTGGCAACAACTTAACTAACCGCCCTTCGGTTGGTAGA
>NZ_KQ970405.1:0-3748 GCF_001579105.1 Weissella sp. DD23
GTTAAATTACCTAGAAAACAAATTGATCATGACTATAAACGACAAAAACATAAGCAAATCTACTATATCCAATAGATACTACACGTGTAAGAAAGTGGACTCATGTAGCACTTTAAACTACTTGTATATTATTCATGTAAAAACTTATGAAAGGGGAAAAATATGGACAGAATAACAGAACTATTGACTGCAGCCACTGCACTAATCGATTCGACTACAACCTTGATGGTAAAATTGACTTTACTAGTCACTGTCATTCACACATTTTTCTAATACTAATTGGCCAAAATAGCGATATGAAATCGAATTAAGTTAAATTGGTATAAATTGTGAAAAAGCCCGAAACTGACGTTTGTGAAACGCCGTTTCGGGCTTTTTTGTAGTTTGTGAATGGGGGTTGCTGCACAAAGTGCGCAAACCCGCGTCAGATCAACCACTCATTATAATCGATGTTATGTCTACTGCTTTTGGTATAGGTTACTATTTAAGGATATCTATTAGGTTGTTGCTTGCTGCCTGTTTTGCTGGCAATATTCCAAATGTAATACCAACCAAAGTAGAAACGGAAAATGCGAGTACAAAAGATTTCAATGTCACAATGGCCTTAAACGGGAGTAATACTGAAATGGACATTGAAATAATAGCTCCTAGTGCAAAACCTATAATTCCGCCTAGTAATGTTAAAAACATTGCTTCAAATAGAAATTGTAGCAAAATTTGTTTAGGCTTGGCACCTATTGATAGGCGTATTCCAATTTCTTGTGTTCGTTCTGATACAGAAATATACATCATATTCATAACACCTATTCCAGCGATAAAAAGAGAAATACTAGCAATTGCACTGATGAAGTATGTTAATGCGTCTATTACTGTTTTTATTCCTGATAAAATTGACCCTAAATCAACGTAATTATAAGTAGGCTACCTTAATTCCGAATTTCTTGCGTATTTCAACAGTCGGTACACCTTTGAGGTACAGATAAACTGCTTATATTTGAATTTCTTTTGAAAACATACAAAAACCCCATGAGTTAGATTTGCTCCAACTCATGGGGTTCAGTTCACTTTTATAACATTCGTAATCCTAGTCCGAAGCCATTCAAAATACCACGGCGATTCACCATCGAAATAAGTTTTGTAACCGATGTAGGAACACCTTGATGTGATTTACGAACTACTTTTGAGATACCATCAGTAAAGCGAGGAATTTCAAGGCCTTTCAACTGATTTTTGGCTAATTTTTCTTGATAAGTTCTTAAAAAAACTCCTAATTCACTGTCTCTACCTACGTCATTAAGGGCTAAAGTGAATTGATTTAATAAATCTTTTTTTTGGCTCATTTTTCGGCTCATTTTTCGGCCTTTCTTAGTATAAGTATTTGTAACGATTACCATCCATGAATGGAATTGATGAACTCATTTCCAAGTGCACGACCTGTTTTTGTTTGCATAGTAACTTAACCTCCTGTTAGTTGTTATTATATGCACTAAATTTTATTATCAACCAAACAATCACTTCTATAATTATAGACCCTAAATAAGTTCATATCTGAATAATCGATGTTATGTCTACTCCCTTTGGTATACGAAAAATCATATGTTCCATAACATTAGTTTGTCGTCATAATTTGATGTAGTATCTTTTTATAAAGGAGTATATAACTTTATGGTTGAAACGTTATTAATTCAATGGATTGGACGTTCAGATGTATACACATTACTGGCAGCTATCTTTGGTGCTATTACAGCTGTTGGTACTGTATATATATCTGAACATTTAAAAAAAAGGTCTGAACACAAGGTGGTGATTAGGCCCATTCTTTCAAACCACACTTTTAATTCCCACTTGTATTTTGAAGATGAAGGCTATGAACATCCACTATATGAATCAAACTTGTCTGATGATTTTAATGAAATAGATATAAAATTTGTTAATTATGGAGATGCTATATACAACGTTAGATATGTACTGAAATTAAATGATGTCTCTAATTTATTAGCTTTTATAGAAAAAACTGTCCCGGATTATGGTGTATATATACCGGAATTTAAAGTATTATCTGCTAGTGTAGAAAGCGAGTACGAGTACATAGGAAATGATGAAATCATCGAGATAGAAAATAGTGAACACCCAGTTCTAGTTATTGATGAACTGGGGTCTGATCGGAAAAACCTTCCCCATGAGGAAGGTATTAATAGTGAACATATGGGGTATGAGTCTTATATACCCAGAAACGCAATATACTCAGTTAAAATTTCAAAAGGGTATTATTTACTAATTCAACTGTTAATTGAACGTGTATTAAAATTAGAAAATCGATCTTCGTACTTAAATCTGTTCCAACTAGAAATTCAGTACGAAGATATTGAAGGAAATACTTATAATAATTACTATCCGTACAGTCTAACTATATATAATACTTTTTTTAATCCTATGAGTAACTTTATAAAGGCAAGTTTAGTTTTGTCTTCTGAATGATATATATTGCACAAAAAAACTTGCAAATAATTTATAGGATAGTTAAAGTTAGGATATCAATTAATCGAATATAAAAGAAAAGGCGCTTATCAAGCCGGCAAGCAAGATAAGCGCCAGTGCAAAGAATGCATCACCATTCAAAGCACGTTGTCATTCAACATGTAAGTACATTATAGGGTACTTACCGAGAATGCGTCAAGAAAAGAACACCTTCTGACGAGAGACAATGTGACTAAGAATAGTCGCATTGTCTCTCTTTATTTTTGCACTCGATACCCGCCCCGTTACGGCGACAGAGTAGAACGCACTCAGGACAAAGAAGCCTACATGGAGAGTAGGACGGCACGTGAAGAACCTTGCTGTATGCTCCACAGACAGCGTAAACAGAGACGTGGAGAAGAGATAGTTAACCGTCCAACACAATGGGTAGCGATTAATTGTCCGATCACGATTTGCACCGTGATGAAGAAATATAGCATGCGGAAAAGCTGAACGAGTAATCGTTCGAAGTCAGTAGTCCTAGCGTTATGTGGTGGGTTAAACAGTTACCATATATCAAAAAACGCCCTGAGAAGCCCTCAGAGGCGTTTTTAGGTGTCAGCAAGATGAATAGACACAAGTAGATATAAAACAACGTCAAAACATAACCGAAGGTTGTAAGGGGTAGCTTGAACATAATCTACTGTGACATAAGTCAGTCGTTGCGAGATGCACTCAACGAAACACACCAATTAGCCCCAATAAGGGGATAGTTGGTGAAGTGTCGAGAGAGAGAGCCTTGCAGGCTATCTGTAACGACTGATCGAGATATTGTTCAACATGGTGTTTAATAAATGGGTCTTTAAAAGGCGTCAGCATGTAAGGGGTCCAGGGGCTTGCCCCTGTGTCTGCCGAAGGCTCCAATTAGCCGGTGGAAATATGGTACGGGGTAGATATTAATTTGGCTTTCACTTCTGCCAAATTTGTCCAGCGAGCGTGGGGGTCTTTTTAGCGGCTAATTAGTGTGAGATCTAGTAAAAAATTCTTTAGGCATCTGTCAGTGTTTTTTCTGACAAGCGCACTTACACATCACTTTAAAAAAGTGATGAAATTGCTCCCTGATTACATCAGAATGCGCACTTACACCCCACCCAATTTTTGGGCGTGATTTGTGCTTAAAATGTGTACCAGAAGTTGCTGTCGCAACAACATAACTAACCGCCCGTTGGTTGGTAGAAAAAAGCTAGTTACTGTCCTAAAAAAAGGACAGTAACTAGCTTTCTTCAATGGT
>NZ_KQ970406.1:0-2961 GCF_001579105.1 Weissella sp. DD23
GAAAGTTGATAGGTTAAGTTATTAAGGGCGCATGGTGGATGCCTTGGCACTAGGAGCCGATGAAGGACGGGACTAACACCGATATGCTTCGGGGAGCTGTAAGTAAGCTTTGATCCGGAGATTTCCGAATGGGGGAACCCAACTTGTTATGCAAGTTATCACCTAATGAATATATAGTTAGGTTGAAGGTAGACGTTGTGAACTGAAACATCTCATTAGCAACAGGAATAGAAAGAAAAATCGATACCGTCAGTAGCGGCGAGCGAAATCGGTAGAGCCCAAACCAAAGTGCTTGCACTTTGGGGTTGTAGGACTGACATTGTGGAGTTACAAAGTTAACATTTAGCAGAATCAGCTGGGAAGCTGAGCGAGACAGGGTGATAGCCCCGTATGCGAAAAATGTTGACCTCCCGTCAGGATCCTGAGTACGGCCGGACACGTGAAATCCGGTCGGAATCCGCGAGGACCATCTCGCAAGGCTAAATACTCCCTAGTGACCGATAGTGAACCAGTACCGTGAGGGAAAGGTGAAAAGCACCCCGGAAGGGGAGTGAAAAAGTTCCTGAAACCATGTGCCTACAAGAAGTTAGAGCCCGTTAATGGGTGATAGCGTGCCTTTTGTAGAATGAACCGGCGAGTTACGATAACGTGCAAGGTTAAGGTGGAAAGACCGGAGCCGTAGCGAAAGCGAGTCTGAAATGGGCGAATTAGTACGTTGTTGTAGACCCGAAACCAGGTGACCTACCCATGTCCAGGGTGAAGGTGCGGTAAAACGCACTGGAGGCCCGAACCCGTGCATGTTGAAAAATGCTGGGATGAGGTGTGGGTAGCGGTGAAATTCCAATCGAACTTGGAGATAGCTGGTTCTCTCCGAAATAGCTTTAGGGCTAGCCTCGGAATGTAGCGTGTTGGAGGTAGAGCACTGTTTTGGTGCGGGGCCCATCTCGGGTTACCAAATTAAGATAAACTCCGAATGCCAATCACGTATGTCCGGGAGTCAGACAGTGAGTGATAAGATCCATTGTCGAAAGGGGAACAGCCCAGATCGTCAGTTAAGGTCCCTAAGTGTGTGTTAAGTGGAAAAGGATGTGGAGTTGCATAGACAACTAGGATGTTGGCTCAGAAGCAGCCACCATTTAAAGAGTGCGTAATAGCTCACTAGTCGAGTGATTCTGCGCCGAAAATGTACCGGGGCTAAACACACCACCGAAACTACGGGTGCCACGTAAGTGGCGCGATAGGAGAGCGTTCTAAGGGCGATGAAGTCAGACCGTGAGGACTGGTGGAGCGCTTAGAAGTGAGAATGCCGGTATGAGTAGCGAAAGACAGGTGAGAATCCTGTCCACCGTATGACTAAGGTTTCCTGGGGAAGGCTCGTCCTCCCAGGGTTAGTCGGGACCTAAGGCGAGGCCGAAAGGCGTAGTCGATGGATAACAGGTTGAGATTCCTGTACCAGGTGAACATGTTTGAACGATGGAGGGACGCAGAAGGCTAACGGATCCCAGCTGCTGGATATGCTGGGTTAAATAATGAGTCTTAGATCGAGTTAAATGCTTTATCTTTTAAGGACAAGTTATGATGAGGACCGAAATAAAGTAGGGAAGTCCGTGATGTCACGCTGCCGAGAAAAGCTTCTAGTTAGTGTTTACCTGCCCGTACCGCAAACCGACACAGGTAGTCGAGGAGAGCATCCTAAGGTGAGCGAGTGAACTCTCGTTAAGGAACTCGGCAAAATGACCCCGTAACTTCGGGAGAAGGGGTGCTCAGCGAAAGCTGAGCCGCAGTGAATAGGCCCAGGCGACTGTTTATCAAAAACACAGGTTTCTGCAAAATCGTAAGATGACGTATAGGGGCTGACGCCTGCCCGGTGCTGGAAGGTTAAAAGGAGTGCTTAGCTTCGGCGAAGGTACGAATTGAAGCCCCAGTAAACGGCGGCCGTAACTATAACGGTCCTAAGGTAGCGAAATTCCTTGTCGGGTAAGTTCCGACCCGCACGAAAGGCGTAACGATCTGGGCACTGTCTCAACGAGAGACTCGGTGAAATTTAAATACCCGTGAAGATGCGGGTTACCCGCGACAGGACGGAAAGACCCCATGGAGCTTTACTGTAGCTTGATATTGAGTGTTTGTGCAGCTTGTACAGCATAGGTAGGAGCCGTTGATACCGGGACGCTAGTTTCGGTGGAGGCATCATTGGGATACTACCCTCGTTGTATGACCACTCTAACTCGCACCACTAAGCGTGGTGGAAGACAGTGTCTGGCAGGCAGTTTGACTGGGGCGGTCGCCTCCTAAAAGGTAACGGAGGCGCCCAAAGGTTCCCTCAGAATGGTTGGAAATCATTCGCAGAGTGTAAAGGCACAAGGGAGCTTGACTGTGAGACTTACCAGTCGAGCAGGTACGAAAGTAGGGCTTAGTGATCCGGTGGTTCCGCATGGAAGGGCCATCGCTCAACGGACAAAAGCTACCCTGGGGATAACAGGCTTATCTCCCCCAAGAGTCCACATCGACGGGGAGGTTTGGCACCTCGATGTCGGCTCATCGCATCCTGGGGCTGTAGTCGGTCCCAAGGGTTGGGCTGTTCGCCCATTAAAGCGGTACGCGAGCTGGGTTCAGAACGTCGTGAGACAGTTCGGTCCCTATCCGTCGCGGGCGTAGGAAATTTGAGAGGAGCTGCCCTTAGTACGAGAGGACCGGGGTGGACGTACCTCTGGTGTATCAGTTGTTCCGCCAGGAGCATCGCTGAGTAGCTATGTACGGATGAGATAAACGCTGAAAGCATCTAAGTGTGAAACTCGCCTCGAGATGAGATTTCCCATTCTTTATGAAGTAAGACCCCTCAGAGATGATGAGGTAGATAGGCTAGAAGTGGAAGTGCGGCGACGCATGGAGCGGACTAGTACTAATGGTTCGAGGACTTAACCAAGTTGAAAACGTGGTGTAAGGCTCAAACGAAGTTTG
>NZ_KQ970407.1:0-2426 GCF_001579105.1 Weissella sp. DD23
ATGCATTCAATTAAGACTGACAGTTGCCGTGATAAAATTGAAAATTAACGTGATTGGATGACTTTCAAAGAGTGAGGATGACAGAAATGTGATCCTCATTTTTAATAATTCAGAATCTACTGTCTTTCATTTGAATGTGGATACGATGCAGGTAATTGCTTAGGCTTTGATAACCATAGTCGTGCGCTCAATTTCCTTGAGTCTACAATTTTTACGTTTGATCACGATCAAGTGTGGGTTTACTAAGCTGCTTTTTAATTGCATTTAAAAATTCCAACAGCTACATCAGTGACGTAATTTATCGAATGGTAAATGATTAGTAGTTATAACGATAATCTTTAAGTTCGTCGTTGATGAGATAACGAACAGATGACTGTGAGTAACGCGAATAATCAACGCACTTCCTATGAAATATCTTGCACGGTCAAACGGAGTGCCGTGTAAATAATAACCCTGTGAATTATTTTTACTGCTATAGGCGAAGTGATTAAAATCAACGTATCATCCATTAAAAGCATCAGTCCCCTTAGAGTTGGTTTGGTGACTTTAGTTTACATCAGGTAACTGGTGTTTTTTGTTGCTGTTAGACCGAAATGTTAAAAGAAACGAAGCAACCTGCTTAGCAAGTTCGATGGATTGCATAGTTGACCATTTTGAGTGTGATGGTCAGAAGGATTGGTTGATTTGCCAGACAAATACACCATATTAGACGAGGGGCCTTTAGAAATTCTTAGTAAAAGACCCGTTTGTCTGACTGACAGACATATTCGTCTGGCTAGTACTAAGGGGGGGTGTCGGAATGGCGAATAATGAGCTCAATTTTGCACTTGCGTCTCTAGTGATCCACATAAGATTGGCTAAGAATTAAAATAGAGCGGCATGAATATGATTTGGATACATCACAGATATTATATAATCACCGATACTCAGGTCGCTTCTAATGTGAGGCAGCCGATTAACTACGGCTTATAAAGCAGACGGAGAATGTTGCCCCCGATTAAACCAGAACTTGATAGTGCCTACTAGGGGTAGATGCGTTACGGCGGATAAATAGCGATACCCTAAATAGCAGCGTTAGTTGTTTTGACGTAAGGTCAGAAGGAATTGCGGTTTTGCCAGATTAAGATGGATGATCTAACTAAACTGATTCGTTGAAACTGAGGTACGTCAGAAGCTAAGGGTATATCGCCAGACAGAATTACAGCGATTAAGGTTAGTAAATGCTGCGTTCATTTAGATATAACAGCTGAGTCCAGGTGATAACTCATTTCTGGGGGGAGACGATAGGCTAGGATTACAGCAAGCATTGGGATAAAACGTCTAACGTGCCCCCAGGATACTTTAGATAATGTTAATACTTGCCATTATAATCTGATGCAATGCTGGTAGCATCAGCGAATTAAGTGCACCAAATCCTTAAATTAGTGAGTGGCACTGTAATTTGCAATCGCGCAGGGTTAGGTAACCGGCAGTATAGAATGTAATCTTTGACGTTTGGTCAGACAAAAGTGCGATTTGGACAGATAACATTTGCAGTAATTGCCAAGATGAGGTGGATTTTGCGGGTGTAGTCAGACTAAATACTTGATTAGGCAGATAAACAGGGCTTATTCGTAGATATGCCGTTAGAAATACTTAATAAACAGCTCCTTTATCTGACTAGCAGTGAGTTTTATCTGACCAAATGGGGTGGGGGCATTTCCGGTAGTGTGTATTCATGACAATTACCTGGCCAAAAGCGACATTTATCAGGTGCGTGTGCTGTAATCAATTTTGTCGTTGTTGGCAGAACACCTATAGTAGGCGCTATGAGTGAGAAAAGGATAGCGGGATGGTCAGACTAATTTGCGATTTCATCAGATTTTAGCGAGGATCCATTAATAATAATTGGGGATTATGACGGTTTGGTCAGATGAATTCATCGTTTGGCCAGAAGACAGGAACGGTCATGACGTGATGTGTTTAGAGAAAATTAATCATTTGCCAGTTAATCTGGCGTAATTGGTGAATCGTCTGGCAGCAATAGACCCGATTAGTGTGGATGCGCCTATAGGCTTAGTAATCAATAAGCGTGTTAATGTTAGTCGTCGGTAAAGTAGTCATATGCATGCCAACGTCGTTAGAGAAAGTTAATCTGTTGAACTATAATCTGACTAAATAGCAGAATTCTCTGACGAGGTTATCGTTTAGGCGACCTGTTGATGGCATGTTAGGTATTAGTAGCTTGGTTGCGGGGCATCTTTAGGCTTGTCATCGAGTGCTTTGATAATGAGGGGGCGTGGCGCTTTATACGATCGCACAGTGTCGGTTTGTCTGTGCCATCTTTGTACTTACTGAAGTGTGTCTATTAATGCTACCTGATATCCACATCGTTATCCTGCAACAAGCCTTATATACAAGTGCGTTATTGCGGTGATGTAAGATTT
>NZ_KQ970408.1:0-1735 GCF_001579105.1 Weissella sp. DD23
TCCAGTTCTATCCTTACCCGCGATGCCTGATGTCATTAAAGTTATTAGTGAACACCATAGCCTACAAGATGCCGTGGTATCACCGCTATATGGTAATTTTGATAACCAACATATCTTACTTATTAGTGGTACCCGTGATTTAACTAATCCTGACAACCGACTCTTTGCCACAAAATTCGCGGCAAACGTGACTTACATTGAAGGGGAAGGATTACCACACGCCTATCCAATTTGGCCATTAACCCGGAACACCTCAGTCAAGCGTGACATTTATGATTTTTTGATGGGGCATACTGATGAAATTTGATTTGAAAAAAGAAGGTAAGACAGAACTAAACAAAACCCGGCGTCCGGCCTTACTAACCATACCTAGTCACTATTACTTAGCAATCACCGGCACCGGCGATCCAAACACCATGAACTTTGGTGATCACATCGCAGCACTCTATGCGATTGCTTATCCAATCAAAATGGCTTATAAAAAAACACCCTCTCATGATAGTCACTATACTGACTATGTTGTGCCACCGCTCTGTGGTGATTGGTCGATCTCCGAAGCGGCAATTAACCGCGAGAGCTGGGACAAGACGGATTTTGTGTATACATTACGAATCATGATACCTGATTTTGTTCCCTTAGCATTAGCCTCAAAGATTTTAGCTACTAAGCAACAACAAACTGAAGACAAGCTTTTACGAGAAGTCACCATCGTTAATCTGCCGGCGCAAGAGGTTGTTCAAATGTTACACGTTGGTCCTTATGACGAAGAACAAATAACCTTTGATTACTTAACGATGTTCTTAGAAGACCAGCAATTACAGCGAACTTCCAAAACGCACACTGAGATTTATTTAAGTGATGCCCGTCGAACAGCTCCTGATCGACTTAAAACAATTCTGCAAATAACCGTTGCGCGTAAATAAAGACCCCACCAACGCTTTCGTCAGTGGGGTCTCTTTTTGCTATCGTAGTGGTTCACTATAAATAACAGTCAACTCTTCTAGAACAACATGCAAACGCGTTAAGTCTAGTAACTCACCAGCTTCCGCAAACTCTGCTCTAAAAAACGGTTCATGAACTTGTCGCCAGTATGCCAAACTGCGATCACCTTCACCTTCTGCGTAGGCATGGCGCTCATCAACATCAGCATACTTGCGCACTTCAACATTAGTCGTGCAAATAATGGCCACTGGTTCTCCTGCCCCGTTAAGCAAAACATCATAACCCTGCTTAGCAACCGGGATTGGTTCATTCTCAAGTTGATATAACTCATATGCGCTTGCTGTGGCAGTCTTAATACCTGTTAATGTCAAACGTGCCAAGTCATCAGCTTGCTGTGACCCTTTACCAAACGCCCAAGCTGAACCAAACACAGCCGTTGGTTCATTCATGTCCGTCTTAAATTGTTCCCAATATTTTGTAACGTTATCTGTCATGTTGTCCCCCTTAACCACTTCAGTCTACCAAATTCACTGATTTTGTGCTTATCTGTGATTTGATTTTCGGTCAACAACAAAAAAACTGAGCACGCCATGTTGTCGTGCTCAGTTTATAGACTGTCTGTTAATATGTCTAAGTCCTACTCGGCTGGCGCTTCAGGAACTGGATGTTGGGCCGTATACAAGGCCGCAATAATACCATGTGCAACAGATACGTTGAGTGACCGAACTGAACCGGTTTGTGGAATGTAAATCATCGCATCCGCAGCTTGAATCAATTCATCAGCCAAACCAAT
>NZ_KQ970409.1:0-1578 GCF_001579105.1 Weissella sp. DD23
GTTGCGTCGGGTGCGTGATTTTGCGATGGTTAAGGATCGTGACTATATTGACGATGATATGGTGAACTTTTCATTAGATTTGCTGAAAGTTGATGAAGCCGGTCTAGACGAAGTCGATCACAAAATTTTACGCACGATGATTGAATTTTATCAAGGCGGTCCAGTCGGCGTGAATACAATTGCAGCGAACATTGGTGAAGAAGTCGACACAATTGAGTCAATGTATGAACCGTACCTATTGCAAATCGGCTTCCTGCAACGGACCCCTCGTGGACGTGTCGTGACGCAAGCTGCGTATGCACACTTGGATTTACCTTATATTGAAAAGAAGGGTTGAAATAAATGACTGAAGAACATTACACACTTGAAGATTTTGATTATGACCTACCACATGAGTTAATTGCTCAGACACCATTGGAACGTCGTGATGGTTCACGCCTGCTGGAATTAAATGCAGTTACGGGTGAAGTACACGATCGCCATTTCTATGACATTTTGGATTATCTTAATCCAGGTGATGCTTTGGTGATGAACAATTCCCGTGTTTTGCCAGCGCGTTTGTATGGCGAACGTCCCGGTACTGGTGGTCACGTCGAAGTGTTGCTACTTCGGCAAGATCATGGGGAGGTATGGGAAACACTTGTGAAGCCTGCTAAAAAGTACCCAGTTGGACAAGAAATTGCGTTTGGTGATGGACAATTGACCGCAGTGGTGACGGAAGAACTTGAACACGGTGGTCGGATGATCGAGTTTAAGTATGATGGTATTTTCCTAGAAATTTTGGAATCACTAGGTGAGATGCCTTTGCCACCATATATTAAGGAAAAGTTGGATGATAAGGAACGCTACCAAACTGTTTACTCAAAGGTAAATGGATCAGCGGCCGCACCAACGGCTGGGTTACACTGGACGCCTGAATTGTTGCAAAAGGCTGCCGACAAGGGTGTGAAGCTTGTTGAGTTAACGTTGCACGTTGGGCTAGGAACTTTCCGTCCGGTTGAAGAAGAGAATATCGAAGATCACAAGATGCACTCAGAATTCTATCAACTATCAGCTGAGGCAGCACAAACGTTGAACGATGTTAAAGCAAACGGTGGTCGTATTATCGCGACAGGGACGACGTCAATTCGTACCTTAGAAACAATTGGTTCAAAATTCAATGGTGAGTTGCGAGAAGATTCTGGTTGGACGGACATCTTTATCAAGCCAGGGTACAAGTGGACAGTTGTTGATGCGTTTATTACCAACTTCCACTTGCCTAAGTCAACATTGGTTATGTTAGTCGCTGCATTTACAGGACGTGAAAACATTCTGAATGCCTACCGACACGCAATCGCAGAGCAATATCGTTTCTTCTCATTCGGGGATGCGATGTTTGTTCACAAGTAGGAAAAACTAATTTCAACTTTACTTGAACAAAAGGGTTGACGTTTTGCATAAGAGTGTGTATTATAAATTATGTCGTTGAGGCAACGAGTTATAAAAAGCGCTCATGCGGATGTAGTACAATGGCTAGTGCTCCAGCCTTCCAAGCTGGGAATGCGGGTTCGATTCCCGTCGTCCGCTTTGTAGATCATT
>NZ_KQ970410.1:0-1488 GCF_001579105.1 Weissella sp. DD23
TCACTCAAAACTGAATATCGTTTCAATGAATGTGTAGGTTTCCGATTTTCCTTAGAAAGGAGGTGATCCAGCCGCAGGTTCTCCTACGGCTACCTTGTTACGACTTCACCCTAATCATCTGTCCCACCTTAGACGGCTGGCTCCCGAAGGTTACCCCACCGGCTTTGGGTGTTACAAACTCTCATGGTGTGACGGGCGGTGTGTACAAGACCCGGGAACGTATTCACCGCGGCGTGCTGATCCGCGATTACTAGCGATTCCGACTTCATGTAGGCGAGTTGCAGCCTACAATCCGAACTGAGACGTACTTTAAGAGATTAGCTCACCCTCGCGGGTTGGCAACTCGTTGTATACGCCATTGTAGCACGTGTGTAGCCCAGGTCATAAGGGGCATGATGATTTGACGTCATCCCCACCTTCCTCCGGTTTGTCACCGGCAGTCTCACTAGAGTGCCCAACTAAATGCTGGCAACTAGTAATAAGGGTTGCGCTCGTTGCGGGACTTAACCCAACATCTCACGACACGAGCTGACGACAACCATGCACCACCTGTCACCTTGTCCCCGAAGGGAACGCTCCATCTCTGGAGTTGTCAAGGGATGTCAAGACCTGGTAAGGTTCTTCGCGTTGCTTCGAATTAAACCACATGCTCCACCGCTTGTGCGGGTCCCCGTCAATTCCTTTGAGTTTCAACCTTGCGGTCGTACTCCCCAGGCGGAGTGCTTAATGCGTTAGCTGCGGCACTTAAGGGCGGAAACCCTCAAACACCTAGCACTCATCGTTTACGGTGTGGACTACCAGGGTATCTAATCCTGTTTGCTACCCACACTTTCGAGCCTCAACGTCAGTTACAGTCCAGAAAGCCGCCTTCGCCACTGGTGTTCTTCCATATATCTACGCATTTCACCGCTACACATGGAGTTCCACTTTCCTCTACTGCACTCAAGTCATCCAGTTTCCAAAGCAATTCCTCAGTTGAGCTGAGGGCTTTCACTTCAGACTTAAATAACCGTCTGCGCTCGCTTTACGCCCAATAAATCCGGATAACGCTTGGAACATACGTATTACCGCGGCTGCTGGCACGTATTTAGCCGTTCCTTTCTGGTAAGATACCGTCACACATTGAACAGTTACTCTCAATGTCATTCTTCTCTTACAACAGTGTTTTACGAGCCGAAACCCTTCATCACACACGCGGCGTTGCTCCATCAGGCTTTCGCCCATTGTGGAAGATTCCCTACTGCTGCCTCCCGTAGGAGTATGGGCCGTGTCTCAGTCCCATTGTGGCCGATCAGTCTCTCAACTCGGCTATGCATCATCGTCTTGGTGAGCCATTACCTCACCAACTAACTAATGCACCGCGGGACCATCTCTTAGTGATAGCAGAACCATCTTTTAAGTAGCAACCATGCGGTTGCTATTGTTATACGGTATTAGCATCTGTTTCCAAATGTTATCCCCTGCTAAGAGGTAGGTTTCCCACGTGTT
>NZ_KQ970411.1:0-1449 GCF_001579105.1 Weissella sp. DD23
GCTCTTATGCTAGATTTACGGACAGATTTTTCTCTGCCCTGTAAACTAATAGCAGAGGAGCATTTTTTATATGATTCGATATTCACCAGAATTTAAGCAATCTCTTGTCGAGATGCACAACCAAGGGCGTTCTTACACTGAACTAGCCGCTGAGTACGGGCCTTCGGCCGATTCAATCCGTAACTGGGTCAAATTGTACACAGTCCACGAAGTGGACGGCGAGAAATGGACGCAAGCTGATGTAAACGCATTACAAAAGGAAAACGCCAAACTTCGCGAAGAACTTGAGATTTTAAAACGAGCCGCGGTGTTGCTTTCGAAGTACAATTAACGCAAAATCGCGAGTTAGGACTGGAAATCATTGACCGGTCACTCGCAATGGGACACCGCATAACAAGCGTTTTATCGGCTTTGAACATTGCTCGAAGCACGTATTATCAATGGAAAAACTGGCAACCTAGCCAACGAGAAACACGGCGTACTGCTCTGAAAACGGCAATTAAAGCCGTTTATAACACCAATCGTGGCATCTATGGCTACCGTCGTATCGCAGCGTTCTTGCGCTTCATTTTGAAGACTGATGTTGGTGATCGTTTGGTTTGGGAACTCATGAATGAGCTCAATCTCAAATCTCGCATGGTCAAGAAGTCATACAAGAAGCCAACAACAACCACTGACACACCTCAAAAGCCCAACCTCATGAAGAAGTTGGATGATTTGAGTGGCGTTCTGGCAACTGACATTACGTACATCCAGTTGATGAATCGTGAGTGGGTTTATCTGGCAACCGTCTATGACCCAGAAAAGCGTCGCGTAGTCTCATACGGACTAAGTCCAGAGATGACCAAGGAATTCGCAACATCCGTCGTAGTTAAGGCTCTAAGAGCCAATGGTAAGCCAAAGATGATTCACAGCGACATGGGAAGCCAATACACTTCTAGCCTGTTCGAAGGAACATTACAAAACTCTGGAATAAATCACTCTTACTCCCGTAAGGGTCATCCTTACGATAATGCTCGTATCGAGAGCTTCCATTCGCTCATCAAGCGCGAAATGATTTATCACGAAGAGTACAGGACCATTGATGATGTCCGGGTGTCTGTCGAGTGGTACGTGAACTGGTACAACAACAGTCGCATTAACTCACGGACTGATTGGCTTCAGACCGCCTAGACCAATGTCTGGTTTACTTAATCTCGATTATCGGCACCAGCCGGTATGACACAGTTTATAAGCCGTCACTTGTGAATTTCAAAAATTCGCCTTGTGAAGGCTTATTTACCGCACGCTACAACTTGTGAAATCCGGCCGGTTCACAATCTATACCACTCGTTTTCTCTCAACGGCAGGGCTGAATCCTGTTCCGCCTACAAAAACACCCAGAAATCACGCCATTTTAGGCTGAAATCCGGGTTTTGAAAATTTTTCGGGGTAGCGGCACCTTGCGGT
>NZ_KQ970412.1:0-1440 GCF_001579105.1 Weissella sp. DD23
GCAAAAGGAAAATCAGAACAAGCAATTGGTGAAGATTTTCAAATTTTAGCGCAACGTAAATTTGAACTATTAGAACGACAAGTACAACGTTATTTAATGATTATTCAACCGGTATGTTTTGCGGTGATTGGTCTAATTGTTATCGGGTTATACGGCATTATGTTGTTACCGATGTATCGAAATATGGGGGAATTAATGACATGGTAAAGCACACAAAGCGTCGCGGATTTACGTTGATTGAAGTTGTGACAACAATTTTTATTATTGGTCTATTGATCTTATTGGTCTTGCCCAATGTGAATAACGTGCGTAAGTTCGCTGAACAGAAGCAACAAACGGCTCTGGTACAAACGATTCAAACGCAGGTAGATCTTTACTTGAGCGAAAATCCAGATAAGGTCGCTAATTTCGGTGATTTACAAACGAATCAGTACTTGTCCGCAGATCAGGTAAAACAGGCCAAAGCTGCGGGAATTGACATTAAGGATAGCCAGGTGTTCCGTGCAAAATAAGCGGGCCGCGTTTACATTAATTGAAACGGTCGTGGTGTTATGCATTGTCAGTGTGGTTGGTCTATCAGGACAGCAGTTGTTGCCCAGCAAGTCTGCGGACGCCTGGGTGACGTTTGAACAACAGTTCGATTTGGCGTATGAAAAGGCCCGTCAACGGCAACTGTATATGGGACAAGCCTTTGCCGTGATTGCGCAAGGCGATGCCGTGTTTGTGGATAATCAACGAGTGCCCCTACCGGCAGGCTGGTTAGCACGATATCGCATGGTTGAGTGTCGACGCCATTATGTGAAACCAGCGACAATCATGATTTGGCATGCAGACCGCCCAAAACCGGTGCGCTTGGTGTTTCAATTTGGTGGGGGTACCTATGAGTTGCAAACGTAACGGGACGATTCTTGCTGAGGCATTGGTGGCTGCGCTAATTTTAATCAGTACAACAACCTTAATTATGATGACAGTACGTTACTATCACGTACAACGACAACAAGAAGAAGCCCAAATCATAGCTGTTAAACAAACATACAAACAGGAACTTCGAGCGTGGTTAAAAGAAAAGCATTCACCTTAGCAGAAACATTGGTCGCCTTAAGTATTATTATCATGTTTGGTTCCCTAATAACGATTGGCACTCGAATGATGCGTCAAACGCAAACACAAGCGGTGCAAACAATGACAACGCAACGCGTTTTACGGGCCTTGATTATTTTAGAATCGCCAGATGCTGCCTACCAATTGGTGACATGCCATGCGGATGTGGTTCGCCTGCGAAGTCAAACGAAACAACAGGACTACCTACTCCTAGTTAAGCGCCAACGTTTGGTTGTGACGACGATGCAAAGCGGACAGATTGTGTTGTTAAATCAGGTCAAACAAGCGAAATTTCAACGTCTTAGTGACCGGCGCATTGGTATTACGATCTTCTGTACG
>NZ_KQ970413.1:0-1397 GCF_001579105.1 Weissella sp. DD23
ATGCTAGCGCGGACGCCTGAATTGACAAATGTGGCAGAAAATAAGAATTTTGTGTCAGAAATTACGGCTTGGATGACGGCAAACGCATTACGCCACGCATAGTGTCACACGTGATACGTGTGTGAAACATTTGACAATTCAGTCAGTAAATTTTGTGCTATACTATTTAAAGATATTGAGCAAATTCCAGTTTTGGAAAAGAGGAGACAAGTATACATGGCTAAGACTATGGCGATTAACGCCGGCTCTTCATCATTGAAGTTTCAATTGATTGAGATGCCAGCTGAGCAGGTAATTGCAAAGGGACAAGTTGAACGAATCGGTTTGAGCGATTCAATCTTTACGTTGAAGTACAATGGTGAAAAGATTGAATTGATTCAAGACATCGACAACCACGAGGCTGCCATTAACTTGTTGTTGGAACAATTGAAGGAAAACAACGTTATTGCTGACTTGAGCGAAATCACAGGTGTTGGTCACCGTGTGGTTGCGGGTGGAGAATGGTTTAACCACTCAGTCGTTGTTGACGATGATGTTTTGGAAAAGATTGACCGTTTGGCTGCTTATGCGCCTTTGCACAACCCAGCTAACGCTATGGGAATCCGTGTCTTCCAAAAGTTGTTGCCTAACGCAACTTCAGTCGCTGTGTTCGACACAGCGTTCCACCAAACAATGCCACGCAAGAACTACTTGTACGGTTTGCCATATGAGTACTACACGAAGTACGGTGCTCGTAAGTATGGTGCCCACGGAACATCACACCGTTACGTGGCTGCCCGCACGGCAGAAATTTTGAACAAGCCTCTTGAAGACTTGAAGATTATCACGCTTCACTTGGGAGCTGGTGCTTCAATTACGGCCATCAAGAATGGTAAGTCATACGATACTTCAATGGGCTTCACGCCATTGGCTGGTGTTATGATGGCAACTCGTTCAGGTGATGTGGACCCATCTTTGGTTTACTACATCCAAGAGCGTGAAGGTTTGACGAACGATGAAATGTTGAACATCTTGAACAAGAAGTCAGGTTTGCTTGGTGTCTCAACGTTGTCAGCTGACATGCGTGACTTGAAGGCTGTTCGTGAGACAAACGAACACGCTGAATTGGCTATCCAAATGTTCGTTGATCGTGTTGTTCGTTACATCGGTCAATACTACATGGAGCTTGAAGGTATTGATGCAATCGTCTTTACTGCTGGTATCGGTGAAAATGCCGATGACTTGCGTTCAGAAATCATCAGCCGTTTGAACTTCATGGGTATTAAGATGAATGAAGAACAAAACAAGCAACGTGATGATGAAATGATTATTTCTACTGATGATTCAGCCGTTAAGGTGTTGAAGGTTGCAACCGATGAAGAAATTATGATTGCACGCGACGTTGAATTGTTGAAGAA
>NZ_KQ970414.1:0-1335 GCF_001579105.1 Weissella sp. DD23
CTATAAGACATCTGTTCGTGAAGTACTTGAACAAATTGGTCAACCGTTCGTCGTGCGTCAAGCAGACTAAGGAGGTAGACGATGATGTTACTATCTGCAGAACAGCAACGATTGTTTGATGATGCCCAGAAAATTGTGTTTTTAACAGGTGCTGGCGTTTCAACGGCGTCGGGGATTCCCGACTATCGTTCTAAAGGTGGCATTTATGATGATAGTGGCGTTGTTGAACGACCTGAATATTTGTTGAGTACTGACGCGTTAAACCGTGAACCTGAGAAGATGTATCAGTTTATGAAGGAAAACATGTATTTTCCGGATGCTAAGCCAAACATCATTCACCAAAAGATGGCGGCACTAACGCACCAGGGCCGGGCACGAATCATTACACAAAATGTGGATAGTTTGCATACCCAAGCCGGTGCAGAAAATGTTATCGAGTTTCACGGTTCGTTATATAACATTTATGCGGTGACCGATGGTGCCCCAGCAACATTTGAGGCGTATATGCAAGATATGCGTCGGGCAGACGGTGCACTACTTCGGCCGGGAATTACGTTGTATGGTGAAATTCCCTTTCACGTGACAGAAGCCGCGCAATGGGTGCATGAGGCTGACTTGATCGTCATCGTCGGGACAAGTTTTGTGGTGTATCCGTTCGCTGGCTTATTGCAGTATGCGCAAGCTCAAGTGCCAATCATTGCGGTAAACTTGGAGACTATCCCAGCGCCAGCTAATGTTGTGCAGGTGATTGGGGATGCACAAATTTACTTTGATGAATTACGGGTATAAATTTTTGGAAAAGCTCTCGTTATTGATGGATAACGAGAGCTTTTTTGTTATCTGACGTTTTGTGTGAATTAATTTTGAAGAAAGTGTTGACGAATTGTGTTTCTATCTGTAATATAGATTAAGTTGTTTCGCAGGAAACAGCGACAAGTAAAAAGATATCGCATGAGACGTTGATAAATTGATTTAAACAAGTTGTTGACATCGTTTGAGATTCTTGTTATGATATAGAAGTTGTCGGGTGAGACAACGACGTAGGTCATTGAAAACTGAATATCGTTTCGATGAAACAAATGTGTAGGGTCATCAAGCTAGTTCTTGATGCAAAAACATTTGCGAAGTCAATTCGCTAGTAAATTCGTTTAACTTCTGTTAAACAATAAAAATTGAGTTATACTCAAACTTCAAATTGAGAGTTTGATCCTGGCTCAGGATGAACGCTGGCGGCGTGCCTAATACATGCAAGTCGAACGCTTTGTGGTTCAACTGATTTGAAGAGCTTGCTCAGATATGACGATGGACATTGCAAAGAGTGGCGAACGGGTGAGC
>NZ_KQ970415.1:0-1294 GCF_001579105.1 Weissella sp. DD23
CTTTGCAATCGGGGCAGCGGTGACGATTATTACCTTTACGGTGGCCATTGGGGCAATGGTCTTGGGGCCTAAGACCGGGGCGCTACTTGGTTTTATTTGGGGCGCTTATTCGTTGTGGCATGCCTGGACATCGGTGCCTAGTATCGGGGCGCTAATCTTCCGTAATCCAATTACCGCCATTGCGCCTCGCATGCTAGTTGGGTTCATTATTGGTTATCTTTACTGGCGTTTTGTGAAGGAACGTCCAATTGCGCAACAATCAGCCTGGTTGGTTGGCCTAGGTGCGCTATCGGCTTTCATTAATACCGCGTTAGTTTTGAGTCTGACCTGGATTGGGTTCAAAGTGATGAATACGTCATTTACTGGTATTCCTGACTCAGGCTTGGCAAACTGGTTAATTATTTCAATCGCTGGCTTTAATGGCATTTTTGAAATGATTGTCGGTGCTATCTTAGTACCGTTGATTGGGATCCCGGTGCTAACTGCGTTTAATCGGCGTACCCAACAGTAACGTTAAATATTGACTAGCTGTTTCATCCTTTAAAAGCCGCCAATCTCCCGATTTAAAATCGGAGGATTGGCGGCTTTTAAACTTGTGCCGAAAGGCTGACCCCTTAATGTAACGCGAACTGACCCACTCTCTTTCCCTTACTTTAAGTCATATAAACAAATTCTTCGCGTTGGTGTAAACTTATAAGTGACATTCTGAACAAGGGGAAGAGTAAATGACAGATAAACAAACATTGGCCCAACGAAACAATTTAATTCGTGCGGCCGTCATGGGAGCGAATGATGGTATTTTGTCTGTTTCAGGGATTGTAATCGGAGTGGCTGGGGCGACCACGAATTCGTTTGCCATTTTTATCGCTGGTTTTGCGGGGGCACTCGCAGGCACGGTGTCGATGGCGATGGGGGAATACGTGTCTGTCCACTCACAAAATGATGCCCAAGTGAAAGCCGAAGAGACGCAAACCCAAGCTTTAAAGACGGATTACGCGACCGAGTTTGCGTTTGTGCAACAAAAGTATATGAATCAAGGCATTTCAACTGATTTGGCCGCCCAGGCAACCCGCGAAATGATGGCGAAAGATGCCTTAGGAACAACGGTTCGCGAACGCTATGGCTTTACGCTTCATCATGAAGTGTCGGCGATTGGGGCAGCGGTGGCCTCAATGATCGCCTTTCCATTGGGCTCAGTCTTGCCAATGTTGGCGATTACGTTGTTGCCACCACACGTCCGCGTACCAGCAACGGCGGGGGCCGTTTTAATTGCGTTGGCGTTCACAGGTTACGC
>NZ_KQ970416.1:0-1103 GCF_001579105.1 Weissella sp. DD23
CAACACGGCGGCCAACCCCGCCAAGTCTAGCAAACGTCCTGGTGCTTGGGTCCGAGTTTGGTGCTTTTCGTGTGCCACCGCACTACTGTGATACTGGGCCATATCTTGTTCGGCCGCGGCCTTGTTCGGAAATCGCCATGGTATCACGTCGCCATCTTTTGTCACGCGACCAAACACGTGACCAGCTGGGTCCTTGAACTTCACTTCATAAAAAGGGGTTCGAACATAGTTTTTAATCGCTTCTAGTTGTTCATAGATTTTCCAAACGATGACCGACTTCAACCGGCCTTCGCGGGCGACGACCTTATAACCAGCTTTCTTGGCGGATGTCGTCGCAATGCGCGTTAATTGCATCGACATAAAGTCCCAACGGTTACGACTTTCACCCTTCAAGTAAGCACCGTGTTGCCACTTATCTGTCACATCCGTTAATTGTCGCATCGCCGCCTTAATACTCTTAGGTGATTCATCCATAAAATTGGCGCGCAGGACTTGGCCGTGCCAGCCAATGGCATCAATTGCTTCCCAGGCCAATAAATCACCTTCACCAGATGGATCCGTGTCGGTTGCAATAACCAAGGCGTCATACCCCTTCTTCGACTCAGCCTTGATTTCATCCACAATTTTCTTCGTTGATTCCGACTTACCCGTCCGCAAGTTACGATTACGAATGTACGTCCGTTGCCACTTGAAGTCGCTAATCTGCCAAGGCATGTACTTGAGTGTCCACGACTTGTAGGCCTTTTGCAACTCAGCTGGCACCATTTCTTCTGGTTCTTTCAACGTCATGACGTGGCCACGGAGGTTTGTAATATTGAAGTTATTGCCTTCAAACTGACCGACCTTCCCGCCAAGTGCTTTGACGAAATTTTGGGCAGCAGATGGTTTCTCAGTAATAATTAAATAGTTCGCCATAAGTCCCTCGCTTAATTGTCATCCCGTATTTTCGCTAAAGCTCTATTATAGACGAAAAAAGGCAACCCGCCGATTTGTAAGCAGGTTGCCTTAATGTTTTCTATTACTTTTTAAGTAGCTTAGCCGCGATGTAATAAATAACACCCGTTAATGCCATCGCTACGAATGTCACACCAATTGTTTGACTG
>NZ_KQ970417.1:0-1100 GCF_001579105.1 Weissella sp. DD23
TTAATGGCTTGCTCAATTAGCAAGTGGTGTACGTATGTCAGTCCGTCATCAGCTTGCGTCGTAAAATCAGTCGGCACAGCTGATGGATAATAGCCAACTGGTAAGTCTGCTATCACAACATCTTGATTCACAGCTGGTTGATCAGCGACTGCATCCGCCAAAGTTAGTTGCCAATCTAAGCCGAGCAAAGCGGCCATACCTGAGGCAATCGTCAACATCGTATCGTCGTTTTCAACCCCACTCGCTGTCATTTCATTCTTTTGTTGTCCCAAAACTTGCGCCACCGTTGCAAGCAAATTACCTGAACCGACCGTCAAATCAGTTACCTTTACTGGCTCACCTGCAGTCACAAATAGTTCAACGACAAAGCCTACCCACATACCAATGGCATCCGGCGTTACTTGATAGTTTGCTTGCAACCCATCTTCACGCATCGTTGCCACAAGCAATAGTTGTAGTACCTGACGCTTTAGTTCTGGGGTCATACCATCAAAATCAGCCGCTTGGATGTCAGCTAGGATATTTGCCTGATCCGTCGCTGAAAGCGTTGCCCATTCATCATCATCTTGCCCGAGCATCAACTCAAACACAATCACAAGCGCTTCAATTGCAGCCATGTCTAATGTTTCAACAAGCTTATTTTGTGCGGCTTGTAGTTGCTTAACCGCCTTCTCAATCGTTTCAAACATGTCTTTACCTCGTTTTTTCTGCTCCTTCCAGTGTAGCTAGTTTTTTAGTAAGTGACAAGGAAAGAGGCCGTTGAATTCACTTCGGAATAATGACCTGCCGATTCCAGTCGACCAAGACATACTCATGGCACTTGGAGGTTGCAATAATGCGTGGATACGGTTGCGGTGACTTACCTCGTTCTTCAGGTGTCTGGCGCACATAAGCTAACGCCTGGCACTTACCCTGCCAATAAAACAGCTCAGCCCGGCGCAACTGTTGCGCGTGTGACTGCATCACACACCAGCCAGTCAGTGCCACCACCAGCACCCCACTCACCCCCAACGTGTGCCCCAAAATATGCCCTGATCGTGTCCGTTTCAATACAAAGTCACCTCCTCATAAACTTTTTGGCCTGTCGTACAGAAGATCGT
>NZ_KQ970418.1:0-1088 GCF_001579105.1 Weissella sp. DD23
ATTCGGCTACTATTATTTGGGTGGTAAGTAAAAATTTAATAGGTTAAGGCTCCGGAAAATTGATCTTCCGGAGTTTTTTTAATGCGCAATAGTAGTGCAATTTTTGCCCAAGTGTCACAATCAGTTGACTAAATCTCAGTGAAAGTGCAAAATTTTAGAGTTAGTTTTATTCAGGAGAGAAGAGAAACGTGACTAAAAAAATCGGACGTATCATTCTGATTGTGGTGATGATAATGTTGGTGATTGGCTTGTCGTTGGTAACGATGTCGGCCTCGCCAGTGTATCGCACCAATCAGTGGGTGGATACGAATGCAATGTTTTCAATGGGCCGGGCGTTGGCTTCGGGGATGGTGCCGTATCGTGACATTGTCGAGCAACGTGGTCCGTTGATGTTTGGTTTGTTTGCTATCGCGTCATTTATTTCAAAGACGAGTTTTATCGGCGTGTTTGTTATCGAAGTGATTAACGCTTTGATTGTGTACTTCTTTGCAAGCAAAATCGCTGCGTTTTATTTTGATAATAAGAACGTTGCTAGCGTACTGGGCTTGTTAGGACCAGGGGTGATGGTGGGTACGCACGCCTTTGAATTAGGTGGCGCACCCGAAGAGTTTGCCTTCCCGGTTATCATGGGCTTCATTTATTTAGCGTTCTTATGGCAACGCCAAAACAAGCAGTTGCGCCCATGGCTGTACCTGATTGCCGGCTTTGGTTTGTTTTATGTCTTTTGGGTCAAGTACGCCATGATAGGTGCATTAATTATTTTCTTCCTATACGTAGGCTTTGGTTTGTTAACTGATCGAAATTGGCGTGGCCTACTCACGGCAGTTGGTCTGTCGTTACTTGGCTTCCTTGTGCCATCGGCGGTGATGCTGGGTGTCTTTTACCAACACCATGCCTTGCAATCGTTGATTGATGTATATTTCAAAATGAATATGATGGCGTATGGCGAAAATCAAAATGGCATGATCTCACAGTTGGTGAATTCGCTGGGCTTGTTTGCGGAACCGATTAATCAACACTGGCTAATTACAGCGATTACAGCAGTTGGCTTGGTTCTGACAAAGATTGGTCGCCAACGAAGCATGTTG
>NZ_KQ970419.1:0-1059 GCF_001579105.1 Weissella sp. DD23
GGTAGCCCCCTTCATTTGGTTACTAAAAGTTTAGCTGTTCAGGCTTAACCCCACCTTGATTTAAACTTACCGGTTCTTCACGTATAATGAAATAGACAAGAGGATAAACAATATGACAACTAAACAATTAGCTCATCCGAAGCTACTGCTATTCTTTGAAACGTTGACGGCTATCGGAGTCGTTGTTGCACTATTACGTTTTCTCGCCAGTATCATTAATGCGATTTATAAGCATACAACTGGCAATGAATTAACGTTTGTCACAACTATTCGTGATAATGCCTGGCAAAATTATTTAACGCTAGCGCTATTAATCATTGGTATTATTGGCACTCGCATCTTAAAGCGTCGTTTCAAGTAAAACAAAGCCGCAACCTCATCTGAAGTTGCGGCTTTTAAGCGTGTTCCGAAAGGCAAATCCTTACCATAACGCCATTCATCTCGCTCTTTTTGTTTTATTCAAACTCGGCATTCTTTTTCATAGTTGCTTGAATGGCGTCAGCCACCAAACCATTTAAGTTGCCTTGTTCAAGTGCTTCCCAACCAGCAGCTGTAGAACCGCCCGGTGTCATCACTTCATGGGCCAAGGTCATGGGGTCCTTCTTTAAATCACCCATGTGACGAGCCGTACCAACAACTGTTTGTTCTGCCAAACGCGCGGCTGTATCCGGCGCGATACCTGCCTGAATCCCCGCTTGCGTCATCGCTTCCGCAAATGCTGCAACAAAGGCTGGTCCCGAACCTGCTAATGCGCTAACAGCGCCAAACTGTTCTTCTGGCAATTCGTCTGTCCGACCCAACTCCAGGAACAACGCTGCGATTGCGCCCTTCACATCTTGATCCATATCCGTATCAAATGCCAACGCTGTGTAGCCATACTTCAATGCCACATTCACATTTGGTAACGTGCGTGCGACCATAACGTGCTCACCAAAGGCTGCATGCAAGGTTGCCAATGACACACCACCCAACACAGATGCCACAATCACACTTGGCTTCATCATAATCCCAAGTTGCAACTCTTTTGCGACAGCTTCAAGCTGCGCAGGTGGCATAGCC
>NZ_KQ970420.1:0-995 GCF_001579105.1 Weissella sp. DD23
TGGGTGTTCATCCCAAATCGTATTTAAGACCGACTTCTTTGGATCCAAAGTTTGTTGCTCTTGGTCATAATAACCAACTTCAACATTCGCACCCATTTTGATTGTGCCCGCAATCAAGGGTAACTTCCCCAAGATCGTCTTAATCAACGTTGACTTACCAATTCCATTCGGTCCGACCAAGGCCACTGCGTGTTGCTTGTCCACATCAATATTGACGTGCTCAGCCAAAATATTCGTCAAGTCGTAGCCTAGCTTCACTTCATTGACACGCATTACTTCATTACCAGACTCTTCGTCAGTTGAAAATTGGATATGAGCGACACCCGTTTCATTCTTAGGGGCTTCTAAGCGTTCCATGCGTTCCAACTGCTTACGCCGTGACTGGGCCCGCTTCGTCGTTGACGCACGCACAATGTTACGGTTCACAAAGTCTTCCAACTTGGCAATCTCTTCTTGTTGCTTGTCAAACGCCTTCTGTTCTTGCAGCACCTTAGCAGCCTTTAGCTCCATAAAGCGTGAGTAGTTACCCGTGTAGTGATCCAACACACCCGAGTGCATGTCATAAATTTCGTTCACGACCCGATCCAAGAAGTAACGGTCGTGGGAAACAATCAACAAGGCCCCTTGGTAGTTTTGCAGATATTGCTCCAACCAAGACAGCGTTTGCATATCCAAGTGGTTCGTTGGCTCGTCCAAGATTAGCAAATCAGGCGTCTCCAGCAACTGCTTCGCAATCGCCAAACGCGTGCGCTGACCACCAGATAGTGATGAAATCTTTTGATCATAGAATGATTCGTCAAAGCCAAATCCATGCAATACCGATCGAATAGTTGCTTCATAACCGTAACCATTCATTTCATTGAAATCGTGTTGCGCTTGATCATACGCCGACAATAAACTCGTGTAGTCATCACTTTCATAATCCGTTGCCGATGCGATTTTGGCTTCCATCTCACGCATCTTCTTTTCCAACGAAATCACTCGGTCGAACGCCG
>NZ_KQ970421.1:0-987 GCF_001579105.1 Weissella sp. DD23
GGACGGTTATGAGCCGTCTGCTCTAACCAACTGAGCTAAAGGTCCTTGTTATTTGAGTCAATCGCGGCGGGGGGAATCGAACCCTCGACCTCCCGGGTATGAACCGGACGCTCTAGCCAGCTGAGCTACACCGCGAACTATAACATATTCTGTTATAAACCGGGACGACAGGATTCGAACCTGCGGCCCCCTGGTCCCAAACCAGGTGCTCTACCAAGCTGAGCTACGTCCCGAACTTATTCATTTGAAATTAGCAAACTACGTTCGCTAATGGACCTAGCAGGACTCGAACCTGCAATACCCGGTTCGTAGCCGGGGTGTTTATCCAATTAGCATATAAGTCCATAAATAAGTGCCGGCTACCGGGATCGAACCGGTACGATGTTTCCATCGCAGGATTTTAAGTCCTGTGCGTCTGCCTATTCCGCCAAGCCGGCAAAGCGAACAACGGGATTCGAACCCGCGACCTCTACCATGGCAAGGTAGCGTTCTACCAACTGAACTATATTCGCATGATGCCGACTAAAGGACTCGAACCTTCGACCCTCGCTTTACAAGAGCGATGCTCTACCAACTGAGCTAAGTCGGCGACATAATATAAATCACCGGTTGACGGAATATTTATTATTTGTGGGTCATTACCCAATGGGTCGTCAGGGGCTCGAACCCTGGACCCATGGATTAAAAGTCCACTGCTCTACCAACTGAGCTAACGACCCAATGGACGTTACAGGGATCGAACCTGTGACCCCCTGCTTGTAAGGCAGGTGCTCTCCCAGCTGAGCTAAACGTCCAATGCGCATCGCGACTTCCTATCCTCGCAGGAAGCGATCCTCCAACTACTTTCGGCGTTACTGAGCTTAACTTCTGTGTTCGGTATGGGAACAGGTGTGACCTCAGTGCCATCGTCACGACACGACTAATATTTAAATTAGCATTACGAGATTAATTATCTCAAAACTGAATCATAATGTCAATAGTTAATTT
>NZ_KQ970422.1:0-955 GCF_001579105.1 Weissella sp. DD23
CTTTTCCGAGGGTTTTCCGCGGACGGATACCATTAATGATCCCCTGCCAAAATGGCAATGGCTAGTTGCAGTCTTGTTAATTGCAGCTTATGCCGTTGGTGCATGGGTGATTCAACCACGTTAAAACCAGTTTGAAAAACAAAAATCCCGGAACAGCCTAATTAATGGTCTGTTCCGGGATTTTTAAATTGTTGGCATTGAATTTTGTATTCAAACCAATGCTAATGTATTTCCAAACTTTGAATTGTCAAGAACTCACCAACTATAGATTGCAATTGCTAATCCTGCAGCGATTTTCTTTAATTTAATCATAGGTTCAATTCGTTAATCGGTGATTAAATTATCCAATATTTCCCCACTTATCGCTGTTATTACCGTTGTCAGTAGCGCCTGCATCAAATCCACCGTTTTCACCAGGTTGAACCTTGTTGTTACCACCGTTACCAGGGTTTGCTGGTTGGGTATTGCGCAAGAAGAACGTGCCATTATTACCGAAGTAGTAATTCTTGCCACCGATATTGCGCCAACCTTGGACAGCACGGCCTTGGTTATCTGTGTAGTATGTCATACCCCAAGCGTGGCGCCAACCATTGTCTTGACGAATACCATTTTGGAACCAGTAGAAAGTGCCCATGTAGAACTTAAATCCAGTGAACATCTTTCCATTTTGAACCCAGCGCCAACCAACACCAGGCACGTTTACGTAAGCATCCTTCACAACGCCACGCACGAAGAATGTGCCATTGTTACCGAAGTCGTAGACAGTTGAACCCACCTTGTAAGTCCCTTGTAAGGCACGACCAGTGTTATCTGTGAAATACGTCATGCCCCAAGCTGTACGCCAACCTTGGTTTTGACGAACACCGTTGATAAACCAATAGTACGTACCCATGTAGAAACGGAAGCCAGTGTATAGCTTGCCGTGATCGTACCAACGGTAACCGCCGTTGTACTT
>NZ_KQ970423.1:0-886 GCF_001579105.1 Weissella sp. DD23
GACCAAACAAATTGCAGCGACCGGCACAATTACCTGGGCCGAGCAAGATGCGCGCAAAATCAAAGCAAAAGCCTGGGCAAAACGGGTCGCTTTGATTTTCCAAACAGCCACGGACCAATTTGTAACCATGACCGTCGCGGAAGAGTTGGCTTTGTCACAACGTCAAACTGCCTACCCTGATTTTTGGACGGCTGAACGCGTGGCTGATGCGGTTGCCCAACTCAATCTAACCGGTGTGATGGATCACATTGTCTATCAACTATCAGGGGGCCAGCAGAAAAAACTACAAACCTTGGTCATGCTAATCATGGGACAACCAGTGCTCCTCCTCGATGAACCCTTAGCCGGTCTCGATCAGGATTCTGTCCAGGCAGTCATGACCCTGTTACAATCGACCGTGCACGCGACCCAGCAAGCCATTTTAATGATTTCACACCAACGACAAGGTTTGGCAGACTTCATTGACTATGAACTGGTATTTGCTGAACAGCAACTTCGTTTAGTTGGAGGTGCAACGCATGCCTAAATTGAATCCAACGGTTTTACTCGTCATTATGATTGGGATTGGCTTCCAAACAGCCTTCGTTAAATCAATCACGATGAATCTTATCGTAGCGGGTGTGACGTTACTTTATTTGCTATTAGCTGGTGTTAAATGGCGGTATCTCGGGGTGATGTTCGCAATTTCACTCCCCCTTGCCTTTGCGACGTGGGTGTCATTTATCGCCTTTGGGACAGGGAACACCACCCATTTGGCCTGGGTCTATGCAACTCGCTTGTATGCCTACCTCTTTTTAGGCGGGGCATTAACACTAACCGTCGCGGTGAAGGATTTATTGTTTAGTCTCCACCGACACGCCCATTTATCGAGTACTTTTACGTACGG
>NZ_KQ970424.1:0-868 GCF_001579105.1 Weissella sp. DD23
CCTTTTGCGTAGCACTATTTAATTGGGAGTTCATTCTCCAAATAATGGATAAATTCCTCATGCAAGGGGGTTAGGAAGGGAGTGTGCTTCCAAATCATAGTCCCTGTTGAAATGTTTTCAGGGGTAAACGGTTTGAATAGTAACTCAGGGACATTGATCACCCCAGCGATACCAACCAAGAGGAGCTGGTCGTCAACTAATGGATACATGCGGGCATTACCAATCAGATTATACTTCATGCGAATATTCAGCTGCGATGCTTTCAAGCCGAGTTCTTCTACTAAGGAATCGTTAAACGAGGACTGCCTTGAAATCGCGACGGGGTATTGGGTGAGTTGTTCAGCTGTGATTGCTGGCTCACTGGCCAGGGGATGATGCCGGTTGATAAAGACCCCACGAACATCCGCATCTGGAAAGTCGAGGTAGTCATAAGAAGCTTTTTGCGTGAAATCAAGAGCAAATAGGAAGTCGAGTTCGCCTTGATTAAGGCGAGCCAGTAAGTCAGTTGTTGAGCCAGAAATTAAAGTAATTGTGACGTTAGGGTAGTCACGTTGCAATTTAGAAATTGCCTGGATAACGTGATCGAACATCACTGTTTCAGCCGCACCAATCGTGATAACACCGGCAATCGCTTCCTTGGATTGTAAATTGGTAACGGTTTTGTCAGCAATTGCAATCATGTCTTCAGCTTGTTTGACCAGGTAGATACCTTCAGGGGTTAGCGTGACAGGCTTATGTTCACGGTTAATCAGTTGCACACCGAGTTCAGTTTCAAGCAGTTTTAACTGACGTGATAAAGCAGGTTGTGTCACGTTTAACTGAGCCGCAGCGGCGGTTAATGTGCCAGTGCGTGCAACAGCTAGGAAAT
>NZ_KQ970425.1:0-862 GCF_001579105.1 Weissella sp. DD23
AGTAACCAGCTTTGTTTTTGTTATTTTATAATGTTCATCACTAGTCTGGAAGATCACGGTTGTCTTAAAGTAAATCTTGCCATGGAACTTAATTGGCGCCGCTGTATGCTCAGTCTGAATTGTGCCACCAGTGGCTTGCCAGGTGCCATATTGATTCGACTGATACTTAGCATGCCAATTAATCAACTTCTGGCTAGCCTTAATTTTAATCGTGTCAATTCCGTATTTACCATGTTTTGCGGCAATCGCAACGTGAGTCTTTTGTTGCGTTTTTAGATTTTTAATAACATCGAATTGAACCGATCGGTCATCAACTGCCATTAAGTACAGGTCATGCACCGGTGCCTCTGGATAATAAAATGTTGAAACAACATTCGGTCCAAAATCACCTACGTTTTTTAGACCTGTGTAACCATCTTCCGCATAACCCAATCGCTTGCCCACCGTTGTCGTTACTAACATGCCACGTTGTGAACCAGAATAGATAATTACTGGCGTACCTGCCTTCAACGTACTGATTCGCTTGCCCGACGCATTGGTTAGTACGGTATTTTTAACTGGAAATGCCTTACGACTAACCAGCGTCAACTTTTGACCTGCTTCGTACATGCTCTTGTGGTACGTACCAGTAAACAAACTACCATTACGGAACAGCTTTGATGCATAGTTAACGGTAGCAAAATGATAACCCGCATACTTCCGGCCGGCCTTATAGAGTTTATTATTCAAGACTCCCGAAAATGCCTTACCACTCTTGTAGTACACGTCATTGCGCGTACCCGTGAACAAGTGGCCATCCTTGAACAGTGCCGTCACATTTTGGAATTTCGCTGTATGGTAACCCGTGTAGCGACGACCGTTG
>NZ_KQ970426.1:0-845 GCF_001579105.1 Weissella sp. DD23
CGTTGAAAATCAGATAGAGTAGTTCGCAGAAGTGTTAATGCATGCGTTTGGAAATGAGAAGCGCGATAATCTAACTAATTGGTTTGACCGAGCGAAGATGCCTGTTTCAGGATTGGGGGTTTCCATGAAAATAGACAAAAAGCGACTTAAAAAGAGAATCAACGATCAAGATGAGCCGAAGAATAAAGGCAAGTTGCATGATGACTTGCAAGAACTACATCATTTTATTTTGGCGGTGCAGAAAAAAGATAATGTCTTGACGCCGAGTTTTCTATCACGGGTTAATTTGCGGTTACCACAAATTATGTATCGTTTAGAAAAAGTGGTACATCCGCATTTATCACCAGAGCAAGCCGTGCCGCTTCATGACTACGAATTCGTTTTGGGTGAAACGCGTCAGTTGCTATACCAAACCGATCAAGGCGTGCTACTTGATGTGACAGAATTCGAAGACGTGACGAACAAGTTGTTGTGGCAACGGCTGTCAGGGGATGAATATTTGGCAGCCTTGGCCACACCATGGGTGGCGCCGGAAGTTGAAACGCCAACCGTTGATGCAACGACGGAATTAACGATGACCTTAGAATGAGCTAATAAAACGTTGAAACGCCAAGCGGTTGAGGCGATGGAGCGGGCTTTGAAGGCGGAAGACGACTTGCGCCGATTACAACGCGAGTGTGATGCAAAAGAAAAAGCGATAACGGACCAAAAATATCAGCTACAAGCTTCCGAACAAGAACAAGGGAATACGGTGGAACAATTGCTCAGTTTGCGCCATCAAAATCAGACACAGGCGACTGAGTTAACGACATTGCGCCAAACGTTGCGTGAGGCACAGACGACGG
>NZ_KQ970427.1:0-840 GCF_001579105.1 Weissella sp. DD23
GTTGGTGGCAGCTTGCTAAAGCCAGCAGAATTTGATGATTATGCGGGCGTAACGGATAATGCACGCGCTTATGTTGAACGTTATCAACAGTTAACGGCGGCAAAAGAATTAATGGGGGTCTAGCATGAGTGAGGTGTTAACAATCGGCGAGCCAATGGCGGTTTTTGCGTCAACGGAAGCTGATGTGCCATTAGCAGTTGCTTGTAACTATGATAAGTTCTTAGCGGGTGCGGAAGTAAACGTGGCCGTTGGCGTTGCCCGCTTGGGTCACACGGTTGACTATGTCGCACAGGTTGGTGCAGATCCAATCGGTGACTTTGTACGCGCTGAGTTAACGAAGGCCAATGTCGGGACAGATCACGTTGTTGTCACGCCGACGCATACGACTGGGTTGATGTTCAAGCAACGCGTCACGGCGGGCGATCCCGCGACTGCTAATTATCGAAAAAATTCAGCGGCGGCAAATTTGATGACTAACCAAATTGAGACACTTAACTTAGATGGCGTTAAAATTGCACACTTAACTGGTATATTTCCAGCCATCTCAGCAACGGCACGCGAAACAACGTTAGCACTTTGCCAACGTTTGGCGATGCACCCAGAAATTGTGAAAATCTTTGATACAAATTTGCGACCGGCACTGTGGGAAACCACTGAAGAGATGGTGGCGACAACGAACCAGTTTGCCAAGATGGCCAATATTGTTTTGCCAGGAATTAACGAAGGTGAAATCTTGATGGGGTCGCGCGATCCGGAAACGATTGCGGATTTCTTCATTGGCCAATCGGCGGTCACAGATACGGTGATTGTTAAATTGGGACCAGCAGGCGCGTTCGTGAA
>NZ_KQ970428.1:0-824 GCF_001579105.1 Weissella sp. DD23
ACATTATATGCAGCCCAGGCTCACCAATTAAAGAATGTGGGGGCCTTGGCTGCTGGGTACCAGGCGGATTTGTTTCTAACGGCCGATTTAACAACGCTTTCGCCACAGGCAGTTATGGTTGGCGGTGCGTGGCAATCATTTGACGAACCAATTACACCTAATCGATTTGCTGAGAACCTAATGACGGTCACACTGCAGGCATCGGACTTAGCGTTACCGCTGGACACTGGGCGTGCCCATGTGATTGATGTGAAACCAGGTCATATCGACACCACACATGCAATTCTTGAGGTGCCACGTGATGCGCATGGCCAATTTGTTGCGAATGCCGAGTTTGCTAAAATTACGGTCGCCGAACGATATCATGATTTGGGAAATGGTGTCGGTATTATTCGGGGGTTGGGTCTTCGTCACGGCGCGGTTGGAACGACTTTTTCAAACGATTCTCACAATATGGTGATTGCGGGGGTCACAGATGACTTGATGTTGCGAGCGGCTGAAGAATTGATCGCGATGGGTGGTGGCATGGTGGTCGTGTCAGATGATGGTACGGTTACGTCATTGCCACTCGATATCGGTGGGGTGATGTCGTCAGCATCAGCTGAGACGATTGTGACCCAAACAAAGGCACTGCACACTTGTCTGGCCGCTATTAGTGATGTGTCGTTCGATATTTTTCAAACACTATCGTTTATGGCCTTACCTGTTATTCCAAGTCTTAAAATTACGGATCAAGGGTTATTTGATTTTGAGAAGTGGGACTTTATTGATATCAACGCTGACTAAACAAAAATGGACCTTGTCACGAAGACGAGGTCCATTTT
>NZ_KQ970429.1:0-815 GCF_001579105.1 Weissella sp. DD23
CTTCATCAACAACGTCCCATCTGTATTGACAATGACACTTCTGAGCGCAACGTATCAGCTGATACCTTCACACCCTCAGCCTTCAAAGCCTTCACAGCTGGCTTAATCACCTTGTCATCCTTGGCAACCGTCTTGTATGTCTTCAATAACCAAGAGTCAGCCACGATTCGTGAATTTGGATCCTTCACGCCGGTGTTTGACTTAGCAACGTACATTGAGCGCGTTGCACTGTAGCTTGTCGCTGCAGGTTGCTTGTTCATCACGTACATGGCACCGCCACCAACAACTCCAAGGACAATAATCCACCAGGCATTGCGCAACATGTGCTTAAACAAATCAGTCACTGTAAATTGATTTTCCATCACTTCGTAGTTCCTTTATGTATATTAAAATTTTTGATGCTATAAATAGCAACTTCCCTTGAATGCGAAAAACTCGCCAATACCCAGTATACAGGAGTTTCGGCGAGTTTTATAGAACTGTCACGATTTCTTAATCTTAGAAATCACATCGCACCGTCACCCTTAAAGATGGCGAAAACGGTCATAAATAAAATTTTAAAATCAAACCATAAATCAGCATGGTCAACATAACTAATCTCTAGGTCAGCTCGTTCTGGGTATTGTATTTCGCTACGTCCACTCGCTTGCCAAAGTCCCATGGCACCTGGCTTCACTGATAAGAACTTATCAACACGATCACCGTATTCAATCAATTCTTTCTCAACAACTGGTCGTGGTCCAACAATACTCATATCACCAATCAAAATGTTGATAAATTGTGGCAACTCATCAATCGATGTCCGACGAATGAAC
>NZ_KQ970430.1:0-765 GCF_001579105.1 Weissella sp. DD23
GGTTTGTTTGAGAAAATAGCTGAAATCATCAGCTACAATATTTTTCAAATGGACGGCCTGAAGTACATTGTGCCGCTTACAGAGAAAAAAGAACGAAACATGAATCGACAAATGGACTTGTTTGGGATGCTTGGTTTTGATGATGAAGCCGACGACAAAGAGGATGACGAGTGGATCGTGAAGCCCGGAAAGCGGGTAAAAGTCATGAACTGGGAGAAAAATAAAATGGAGCCTTTTGATAAGGAGTTACACTAATTATGAGTGAGAAAACGCAGATAAAAACAACTAAAATTATTTACCCACAAATCTATGCCTACACATTGCCACAACGACAAGAGGACGCGGGATGGATTAAGATTGGGTACACGGAACGTGAGGATGTTGAAACGCGAATCAAGGAGCAGACAAAAACAGCTGCGCTCCAAGAACCGTACAATGTGCTTTGGCATCACGCAGCACGTTTTAGCAACTCAGACGAGTGGTTCAAGGATAAGCCATTGCATGCTTATTTACGCAAGTTCAAAGGTGTGGATCAACGACCACACACCGAGTGGTTCTACTACAATGGAACCCCGGAACGTGCCGAGGAAGATTTTGAAGATTTTCGAAGCAATGTAAATGACCAGGCTAAACAAGAGCTGGAGTACCGGCTTCGCACAGAGCAACAAGCTGCAGTAAGCCAGACGTTGGAGTATGCACAAGGGCATCCGGGTAGTGAGTTTTTGTGGAATGCTAAGCCACGTTTCGGAAAGACATTGACTACGT
>NZ_KQ970431.1:0-755 GCF_001579105.1 Weissella sp. DD23
GCCTTAAATAGGGTGGACTTACCAATGCCGTTCGACCCGGAAATCAAGCCGATTTGCTGACTGGGTACGGTGAATGTCGTGCCTGTTAGCAATGTTCGTTCACCAACGCTGACGTGTAATTGGCGCCAACCCAAGTCACCAGCCGGGTTAGGGTGCCCAGTGAAAGGGACAACTGGCGCCAAGTTTGTGAGGCGTGTTAATGACGCCGACTGCAGTGTGCCGGTTGTGGCCTCCAAGACGTAGAGATTATCAACAAGCTCGGCGTAACCCGATAAATCGTGGTCTGAAATCACAATTGTCTTACCTTGCGTTTGCTGGAGCGCTTGTAAGTCATGGAGTAACGTCTGCCGAGCTTGTGGGTCAACATTTGCAAACGGCTCATCGAGTAGAATGATGTCACTATCCATGGCCAAAATGGTGGCTAAGGCAACGCGCTGCTTTTCGCCACCGGATAGGGTCATCAAATCTTGCTCAGCAAAGGCTGTCAAATTTAAGCGGGTCATCACATCGGCCACCCGGTCTTGAATTTGTTCAGCTGGTAATTGGATGTTTTCAAGTGCAAAAGCAATTTGTTCAGGAGCGGTCCGCATCGCGAATTGGCGATCCGGATTTTGAAATAGCATGGCCACTCGTTTGGCACGTTCAAAAGGTGCCACGGGTTGAATGTCTTGTCCGTCTAACAAAATTTGGCCACCGGTGACAATACCACCAAATTTAGGCATCAGGCCCGCCATCGCTTTTAACAACGTTGACTT
>NZ_KQ970432.1:0-730 GCF_001579105.1 Weissella sp. DD23
ACGCTGCTATCAAACTAGCCAGCGCCGGGTTCATGCCATTTGCAATCAGCGTGACTGCCACTGCTGCCCCCAGTGGAAACGTTCCTTCAACCGTCATATCCGGAAAATCTAAAATTCGAAATGTTAAGAACAACCCAATGCCGAGTGTCGCCCACAATAACCCTTGCCCAATAGCTGAAACTAAAATGCTCATCTGTGTGCCCTCCCTACTTTACAAGCTTCGCGTCTGTATACCCACGAGGTAATGTCAGACCCAGTTTATCTAATTGCGCTTTGTTCACGACTAATTCGCCAGCCTTGGTAAAATCAACTGGCACTGACTTTGGGTCAGCCCCCTTCAAAATTTTGGCCACCATCTTGCCAGTCATGATACCTAATTTCGTTTGATTAATTGATTCAGCCGCAACACCACCATCTGCCACCATCGTGTCAACCGTTGGGAAGACTGGTACCTTGGCCGCGTCCGTATTCTTAACAAGTGTCGTCATAGCCCCGGCAATGGTGTTATCCGTTGGAACAAATACGGCATCCACTTGATGGCCCGCCACCATTTGCAACGACGTTTGATTTAAATCGTTTGAAGAGGCAATGGTGTAGGTTTTAACCTTTAAGCCTGCCTGCTTAGCTAACGTGATCATCTTGCGCGCTTCAGTCGTCGCCGAGTCATCAGAAGAGGTATAAATCACCCCCAATGTCTTAAGACCTGGGACAAATGCGCGCATCATCTTTA
>NZ_KQ970433.1:0-714 GCF_001579105.1 Weissella sp. DD23
TAAACATCGATGATGGCATTTGACGTACCCAGGCAACTTAATCTCGTGCTAAAATAGCCAGGTCATGTGTTAAAGTACAGACACCAATGATACCTAATAAAAAACGAAAGGAGCGAGCGGCGCGATGAAAGTCTCATATCATGTCAAACAAGGTCATAACCAGATTAGTGATGATCAACGGGCTGTTGAGATTCCAATCGTTTTGGCTGTGATAACGCATGTAATCGATTTATTTGCGCCATTATCAGAAACGGCCTTAAAGTACATTGGCTATTTAGCGATTGCTTTAGTGGCCTTAGCAATCTTTCGCTTCTTAATTACGGTATTTATGTATTGGGCAATGAGTCGGTGGCGTAATAAAAATCCGGATAACTATCAAAACCAAGATTATGTGTTCGAGATAGACAATGGGATGACGCGAGATACACAAACTGAGTACGAGACTATCCTCGTTGAGGCTGAACAGTATTATAAGGCATACAGGGGATTGGTCATCAAAGGTATTGTAGAAATTCTAATTATGTTAGTCATTGTCTTTCTAATTAAATAAATCGTTCTGGGCACAAATCTGCTAAATTAATATTGGCAGATTTGTGCTCCTTTTGTTTTTGTAAAGCATGTCCTTACAAAACTAACATCTAATCTAGACAGAACCCCGGCAAAGTCGCTACAAATTACCTCTATACTAATAAGTGTCGTAGGGGAGAACGTCTC
>NZ_KQ970434.1:0-705 GCF_001579105.1 Weissella sp. DD23
CTTGTTTACAGCATGATCTCCCCTGCCTAACTATTTTTGTGGCATATATCGTTGCTTTAATAATAAATCGCCACCTCCAAGAGAAATTTCTTGGAAATGGCGATTTAGATATATTAGCAGCTGGTGCCTGTTGGTTGACTGGAACCGACTGGTTGCTTTGGCTGACATTAGCCTGCTTGCTCCAACTGCTACTTGCTAATTATTGCAAGGCTGAACAACTCCCGTTTGTCCCGGCCCTGACAATTAGCTTCATCTGGATTATTGTCGGACAAAATGCCCTGGCGTCACTTCAACCCATGATGTGCCAACCGTAATGGTTTGCCGTTGCTGCGCGATTAGTGGTTTACCAATCGATGGGATTGCAGCAAGCAACTCTTGCGTATACGGATGTAACGGGTTTTCAAAGATTGCCGCCGTTGGACCTAATTCAACTAAGTGGCCAAAGTACAACACCGCGACACGATCTGAGATGGCCTGCACCTTACTTAAATCGTGCGAGATAAACAAATAGGTCAACGCTTGTTGCTCACGCAATGCCATCATTAATGATAGGACTTGCGCCTGAATCGACACGTCTAACGCTGAAATTGGTTCATCAGCCACGATAAATTTAGGCTGACCGACAATCGCCCGGGCTATCCCGATGCGCTGGCGCTGACCACCGGAAAACGCTACTGGATATTTTTCACCGTCTGCCGGTGTTAG
>NZ_KQ970435.1:0-671 GCF_001579105.1 Weissella sp. DD23
GTGGATACATCGGCGACGGACTTCTTGCTCACGCCGGACCAATTACAGGGCGCGATTGACACCTATGGCGATCAACTAGTGGCGGTTGTGCTGAACTATCCATCAAATCCAACTGGGGCAACCTACACGTCGGAACAATTATCGGCGTTGGCAGATGTCTTACGTGGGACGGACATTACAGTGATTGCGGATGAAATTTATTCAGAGTTAGTTTATGACGGACAACACACCTCGATTGCCCAGTACTTGCCCGACCAAACGTTGGTCTTGAACGGGGTATCGAAGTCACACGCGATGACGGGTTACCGCATTGGGTTTGTGGTGGGCCCAACGGAATTAATTCGTGCGGTCGGCTTGATTCACCAATTTGCGGTGACGTCAGCCTCGAATCCAGCGATGGCCGGGGCTGCGGAAGCACTGGGTACTGAAGCTGGGCGCCAAGATACGTTGGCGATGAAGACTGAATATGCGACTCGGCGTGATTACTTGGTAAAGGCGTTACGCGAACTTGGTTTTGCGATTCCGCAACCAGCCGGGGCCTTTTATGTCTTTGCGCAGATTCCAGATGGTTTGGCGCATGATGACGTGGCCTTTAGTTTGGCGCTTGCCCAGGAAGGCAAGGTCGCGGTTATTCCAGGATCCGCCTTTGGGATTGGCGGGGCCGGCTACAT
>NZ_KQ970436.1:0-670 GCF_001579105.1 Weissella sp. DD23
ACTCGAACACAATCATCCACATCAGGCTGATAGTGATGCATTAGCAACCGGTGAATTGTTAATTGCCATCTTAAAACGGGCCGAAGGGTTACCAATGATTACGCTTCAGGCGTTAGCTGATTTGCCATTGGTCCTACCACGCGACACGAAAACCGTATTTGAAAAAGCGTTAGCAAAAAATCAAGCAGAGCCACAACCATTACCTAGTCACTTACAAGTGATCGATAGTTTGGCGTTACGTCGTTTTTCAGAACCGGCGCCATTGGTTACTGGCAAGGCGACAAGCTATCCTGCTAAAAAGGCTGCAAAAGAGCAACTTTACGGCAAGGCGTTGGCATACCGTGAACAGCAAGCTAAGTTGATGAATGCCATTTACACGCATTACACTGAGGCTGAACTGTCAGAAACACCAGGGGAGACAGCCTTTGTTGCGGAAGCGCCAACGGGGATGGGCAAGACGTTAGCTTATTTACTACCATACGCATACCTAGCTGATGAGCAGCGCAAGCAAGTGGTCGTCGCCGTTCCAACAATTACGTTGCAACAGCAAGTGACCGAAACAATTAATACAACATTGAAGGATATTCTGCCGTTTGAAGTTCGTGGTGCCAGTTTGAAGGGACGCACACATTATTTGAACTTGCAGAGCTTCAAGCGCGCACTCCGCGTT
>NZ_KQ970437.1:0-666 GCF_001579105.1 Weissella sp. DD23
CTTATTATTTTGCTGACGCCAATAGCCAAAACCAAAATGAACCAATGATTCTGTACCATTTTTGATACGGACAATATTTTCACGATGCCGATAGAACACGAAAATGGTCAGGGCAACCGCAATAACAGATAGCAGCCAATCATGGAGCCAGAAGATTGAAATCAAGCTGACGAGCGTGAAGCCGATCATTGAGGCCATTGAAACCATCGACGTTAACAGGATAACTGTCAAAAAGATAGCAAAGGCAACGACGAATAGCAGTGGGTTATAAGTCAATAAAACACCCATTGAAGTGGCAACTGCTTTGCCACCTTTGAACCCAATCCACATTGAGAAAGTGTGACCGAGAATGGCACCAAGGCCAACTACCATGTGGGTCCAAGCAGGAGCCGGTCCCCAAATCATTGCCATTGACGCACCCACAGATCCCTTCAAGATATCCAGAATAAGGACTGCCACACCGGCTTTTGTACCTAGGACACGAAAGGTGTTGGTGGTTCCGATATTACCAGAGCCGAGTTGCAAGATGTTCTTTTTAAAAAAAAGACGTCCAATCCAGTAGCCAAACGGCATTGAACCGAAAACATAGGCTAAAATGAAACTAATAATAAAATGCGTAATCGTCACGATTAACACTCCTTTGATATGCAATTTTAAAAAGTGAAT
>NZ_KQ970438.1:0-664 GCF_001579105.1 Weissella sp. DD23
AATACTTTTCATTGTGCGTTAGAGAATCCAACCACTTCTTGACATCTGATTCATGGACAAACTTTCCTTGATCATCCGTCTCAAAGAACTCGTTAAGGTCAAAAGCATACTCCTTGCTTTCACCTTCAATGTTCGCGCCTTGGTTCACTTCATCAGTAATCATCTGACTCATCTGATACGAGAACATACTTAGACGTGGCAACAATGCATAGGGGTTATTCTCTTCTGACTCAACTGGCCAGTTCACCTTTGCCTCTTGTTCATCTGTGTAAGTCCAGTTGAATATTTGCTCTTCTGCGAACTTGCCCTCCGCGACGGCTTTGAATGGAGTTCCCGATAAGTGCAACGTGAAGTTTCGCTTAATCTCGTTGAAAGCAACGTCAGTCTTAAACGTGTCGACTCCTTCGTGGCTTTCGTCAACAACAAGCAAATCCCAATTGATTTGCTTGACCCAAGCAAGTTTGTCATAACCACCACCGAAGGCGATGGCCCCCTTCAAGTCCTGGAGAGAAATGAAAGCAATTTGTCGCGTATTGTCCGTTAGACTCTCAATGTACTGTTCACGGGTTAGCACCGGTCGATCCTTGAGAGAGTCCGATGTTGAAACGAACTTATAGTTCGTCTGCCAAGCAATAAACTTCTCAAAGTCATCGAACCAAGAGTT
>NZ_KQ970439.1:0-647 GCF_001579105.1 Weissella sp. DD23
TAATTTCTTAGCAATAAAGTAACATGAAATATAATTATGACTTCTTCAACAAGTCGAAGATGTCCTTACTTTGGTCACTTGGCACCTTTCGAACATCGAAAGAAATGCCTTGATCACGCAAGTATTCAAGTGTCTTCACGTCCGCATCATCAACCGCAACTGCGTTTGTGACCATGCGCTTTCCCTCTGAGTGAGACATTGAACCGATGTTAACCTTGTCCAACTTAACGCCACCTTCCACTGCTTTCGCAACATCTTGTGGTGTTTCAAACAAAAGGATGGCCTTTACTGCCGCAAAACGTGGGTCATCCCACACGTCAATCAACTTTTGAATTGGGACAACACTAACTTTGACACCAACTGGTGCTGCTTGCACCAACAATGTCTTACGCAATTCATCCTTTGCCACACCGTCTGATACGACAATAATGCGGTTTGGTTGAACTGACTTTGTCCACGCCGTTGCCACTTGACCGTGCAACAAACGTGAATCGATACGGGCTAAGCGAACATCAATTGTGCGCTCACCACTGTGCTTAACCTCGTTAATATCACCAACTGGTGCTGCGACCGGCGCATCTTCAGCTGCTACTTGCGTATCAGCTGCCACCGTTTCCGCTGCTTCAGGCAATGACTTACACCGTCGC
>NZ_KQ970440.1:0-587 GCF_001579105.1 Weissella sp. DD23
GTTGTACGGTATAACACGTTTGCAACAAGTACCCGGTTAACACCGCCACGGTTGCGTGGCTGGATGGCTGAACGATTCATTTGGACCGCGGCCGTGATTGAAAATTTGTTTGCCCATAGTCGCGACATTGTTTTTCAACCGATTAGATATCGGCGGGTGGTTCGCTTGTGGCTTGGCGAGTGGATTATGTTGGCTTGGTCTTGGTATATGACGGCATTGATTTTGTGGGGTGTTTATTTATTGATCACCATTCACACGCCTGAAATTGTCTACATTGTGGCAACGAGTGGGGCAATTTTGCTGTTTGTCCAATTCGTTGTGGGAATGTTACAACTGATTGTTGCGATAAATTATCGGCGACATAAGGGGCTACCTAATCACTTTGTCTGGCGTGTGGGGTGGTTTGCCTGGGCTAATTGGTGGATTACAGCACTTTTCAAGACCGTTGCAACCGGCAAGGTGATTTACAATATGCTATTTGATCCTGAGACGCGAGCCTATGATTAAGCTGCTTTGAATTTTGAAATATGTTAAAAAGAGAGTGAGACAAAAGGTGCTTTGGACCCGATAATAACGTTGTTTGCCCC
>NZ_KQ970441.1:0-552 GCF_001579105.1 Weissella sp. DD23
ATGGGTCATATGGCGTCAATACGACACCACGTGATGTTGCTAATCGTTTGGGCGGCGCAAGCATGTCATATGGTGCGTCAGGTCGTGACTTAGTTCGTATGGTCAATAGTTTCGGTCATACAACACGCAACCTTACAACGCCAACGCAAGTTAAAGATGCCTTGCGTGATGGCTACCCAGTTATTTTTTTAATTAACGTGGGGATTGGTCACGCGGTCGCAGCTTACGGCTATAGTGATGGGAATACAGAAGTTTTTGATCCGTACAACCACCAATTCTACAATGGTTGGAACTCGGTGGATGGGTTAATTGGCCGTTTGTCAGCTGACCCACATGATTGGGATGCTGGCACACCCGTATTTGCGATTGAGTAGGTGATACATGCAAAAACAAACAGGTAAAGGGATTGGTCTTGTCATTCGCATGCTGATTATCATTGGCGTGTTAATTGGTGCGTATGTCCTGGGGCAAAATCAGCGAATGCATCACACGGCACACCAAACAAGTTCTGCCCGCAAGGTAACCTCAGCTAGTTCAGATCAGACGAGCACC
>NZ_KQ970442.1:0-549 GCF_001579105.1 Weissella sp. DD23
GGCAAATTAAGTGCAACCCTTTTATGTAAATTCGTGAAAAAATGCGCATATAGCCTTGTTTTTGAATGCGTTTTCATATTTTTAAGTAAGCTGATTGCGGTTTTGTGAATTAATAAACATTACGTCATTATCAACCACCCCACATCCTAACAGGTCAACTGGTATAAATTTTGAAGAACATACAAAAAACGGTCAGGACATTGTTGTCCCAACCGCTTAAAAGTTACTCTATTTGAATCTAGCTAAACCAAACGCCAATTTCATGTTCTGCATTGGCCACACTATCTGAACTATGCACAATATTACGAACTGCACCATCTTCCCAATCGCGACCATAGTCACCGCGAATCGTTCCTGGCGCTGCTTCACTTGGATTCGTCACACCAGCCATGACTCGGAAATTCTTAACAATATTAGTCCCCGTAACAATCATTGCCACCAATGGGCCACTCGTCATATAATCAACAATTTCCGGAAAATATGGTGCGTCCACCTTATCCGCATAGTGCTCACGCAATTGCGCTTCAGTGGCTGTCACCATTCGCATAT
>NZ_KQ970443.1:0-543 GCF_001579105.1 Weissella sp. DD23
GTGGTGGCCGACATCCCGTTTTATAGCATGTGTGAGCACCATTTGCTGCCATTCTTTGGGACGGTCACGGTTGCCTACCAACCAAAACAGCAGGTAATCGGGTTGAGCAAAATTCCGCGCCTCGTTGATTGGGCAGCCCGTCGACCAAGCGTCCAAGAAGGTCTAACAACATTGATTGCAGATGAGCTATCGCGCATTGTGTCAGCTGAAGGCGTCGCGGTACACATTTCGGCCCGGCATATGTGCATGGAGATGCGTGGCATTAACCGGCCTGGTACAACCACGACGACTCAAGTCACGCGCGGAATTTTCAAGACGGATGCCATGCTGCGCCAAGAATTTCAACAACAGGTGCACTAAATGCGGACCTATGAAGAAGTACTTAACTTGAAGGACAGCGGTTGGCGCGTTGATGATGCGGGCCGTTTGAATTTTTTGCGCCAGGTGAATAAATGGTTGGGTCAGCCAGACCGGCAACTTCGGATTGTCCATGTGGTTGGAACGAATGGCAAGGGATCGGTTGTTGAGATGACAGCTCGCATA
>NZ_KQ970444.1:0-532 GCF_001579105.1 Weissella sp. DD23
AACGCCACATCACAAGCGGGTGTTGAAGGAAATCCTGATTTGACGGTTTACGGGGCAACTAAGTTTGCAATCCGTGGTATCACACAAACGACGGCGAAGGAATTGGCGCCATTGGGCATCACAGTTAATGCATTTGCACCTGGTATCGTTAAGACACCAATGATGTTTGATATCGCCCACGAAGTTGGTCAAAATGCTGGTAAGGATGATGAATGGGGCATGGCCCAATTCTCAGACGGCATTGCACTTGGTCGTTTGTCAGAGCCTGAAGAAGTCGCATCAGCAGTTGCCTTCTTGGCTGGCAAGGATTCAAATTACATCACGGGGCAAACATTGGTCGTTGATGGTGGGATGGTATTCCATTAATTTGGACTTGTTATCAAATTCACATTGATTTTATTCACAGAATAGTTTACAATTATTCTTGTTTGATGATGATTTCACAAATAGTTGTTTGACCATTTATAAACAATACTCAAGCTCTCATATAATCACACTAAGCGTGGGTGCCTGGAGAGGCAGCCTGGTCAAG
>NZ_KQ970445.1:0-528 GCF_001579105.1 Weissella sp. DD23
CCACCCAACCTTGCCACTATGACAAGGTCGCGACATTTATTTTGAATATGCAAAAACTTCATCTCATAACACAATATGGCTAATATGGTTGACCTGGCATGTGATCCTATCTCGGTGCATACTCCTAATCGATTAAAATAAAAAACGTGACTCTGTAGAATACAGAATCACGTTTATCAATATCGTTTGCAAATAAAAATGGTAGACAATCGCCTACCATTATCAGAGCGGAGACAGAGGGATTCGAACCCTCGCGCCAGTTTCCCGACCTACACCCTTAGCAGGGGCGCCTCTTCAGCCTCTTGAGTATGTCCCCATGTCAAAAGTTAAACCTTTTAACCAATGGGACTGAGAGGACTCGAACCTCCGACCTCACCCTTATCAGGGGTGCGCTCTAACCAGCTGAGCTACAGTCCCATAAAACAAAAAAGCGGACGACGGGAATCGAACCCGCATTCCCAGCTTGGAAGGCTGGAGCACTAGCCATTGTACTACATCCGCAAAACTATCTGTACCTTTTGTTTTAAG
>NZ_KQ970446.1:0-514 GCF_001579105.1 Weissella sp. DD23
CGCCCAGCTTTGTTGGGGCTGAATTACCAGGCGCCATATCCATGTAAACATCCTGATTCGCCAATTGGAAATGGTACCCCGAACCTTGGAAACCATACCCTTGCCCGGTACCCTTTGGATTCATATTCAACACGAGCGCGATTTTATCGTCATCCATGACCATACCCCATTGATGAACATTAAATTCATCATATGAAAAGCGCAACTCGCTTAATGGAATACTATCAAAATCAACGGTTGCATAAGCCTGTTGGTTAATCCCAACCTCCAACCAAATTAGCACGGCTGATATTGCCATTAATAGCCACTTCTTAATCATTAATCTCTCCTACCTTTTTTCGGTTGATTAACGGTCAACCTGTCTTTCCCTTGTCGCTTTGATTCATACAAACTTTGATCAGCCCGTTTCAAAACATCGTCAACGTTCGCATCAGTTGGACACATTGATGCCACCCCAACGGAAATAGTAACCGTCAAATAATGGTTTCCAAACTCAAAACTATTATCGCGAATC
>NZ_KQ970447.1:0-514 GCF_001579105.1 Weissella sp. DD23
CCTTTTCTCCGGCAAGGCCGTTTCAAACACGTTGTGTAATTCATAGCCTGGTGTATTATCAACCGCATAGATGGTATAACCTTCCGCATGCCATTGATCAAATAGTTTTTGATAATCCGTAATCTTGTGATGTGAAATGTGCTCGTAGTGCTGTGCACCAACCGCGCCGGTCTTATTCCACTTCTTAGCGCCTTCTTCATTTTCTGGATCCATTGGATTTTCGGGATTTAAGAAAACAATTTCGCGCCCTGAAAATGCGTTGTGGTTACGCACAGCGGTTGCCTTATTAAAATCGTGGGTTAAATTTTGAAGCGCTGTAATCATATAACCACGTCGTTGGTCTAAAGCTTGCATGATATCTTCGTTCGTCATGCCTTTAAAATCATCACCCAAGTTACGGTAGTCAATCGCATTTTTTAAATCAATCTTGCTCATTTTTCTATATCTCTTTAACTGTATTTCTGTTCAAGTTGTTAGTTAGTGCACCCAATGTTTTGTGAGCGCATTTTCAGTC
>NZ_KQ970448.1:0-505 GCF_001579105.1 Weissella sp. DD23
AAGGATAGAACTGGATCACGTTTGGCAATTGTTTTGATGTCAGGATTAGACAAAGTCATATCAACCATGGGACTGATAGCCACGATTTTCTTAATAGGTAAGGCTTCAATTAATTGTGTATAGCCTAAGGCAAGTTGCGCACCGGAGCTATCACCAATTAAGCTAATGTTAGCTTCAGGAAAATCATGATGCAATTCCCAAATAGCGTCTTGCATGCGTTCATAAATGTCATCCAAATTTGCGTTTGGAACGAGAGGATAGTCTAAGACAGCAACTGGCATATTAGTATTCATGACGATATCACTGATAAAATGCCAGTGGTAGGCAGTAATCGGTTCGATGAAACCACCGCCGTGTAGATAAAGACCAATATCTGTCGTTGTTTTAATATCGCAGCGACGAGGGGCCATAATATCTAGGTAGTCATGATGGTGGATGGCGAAGTCACGGCGCATTTTCGCGCTCGGCTCGGCTGCAATCGCAGGCTTTTCAGCCAACTCTTCCC
>NZ_KQ970449.1:0-497 GCF_001579105.1 Weissella sp. DD23
CTGGAAAAAGTTCGTGGGTTTTTAACCTTTATTCGCACTGCCTGATGTCCATATTTGAACACTTATATTTTAACAACAAAAGTCACAATTCCCAAATAGAATGTTTGGGAAAGATTTCTAAATTTTGTAACAATTGTCACAATTCATTCGGTGAAAGCTACCATGTCTATCGTTACTTTGTCCGAGTAAGCGCACAAACGTTTTTTATACTGGCGGTATAGCGCAAGAACTAATGTGATGGGGATAAAATTATGAAAGAAAATATTGTGGCAGATGCACGTCTGCGAAAGATGGCTGAAGATGGTGGGGGTAAGAAATGGTTAATTCGCGGGGCGGCGACGCTGGCGATGTTAGGTGGCATTGCCGCGGCGCCGCAAACGGAAACGGTGACGAATCACGTCGACCGCTTTTTTGAGTCAGTCTTGCATATGGCAACAACCAGTGTTGAAGCTGCGGAAGTTTCGAAAACAATTAACGATATTACGGATGCGAATGTA
>NZ_KQ970450.1:0-492 GCF_001579105.1 Weissella sp. DD23
CAATACAAAAAACCGCCGGCTCGTTGGCCCGCGGTAACTTTCACAATGCTTTGCGACACATCGTGAGGGAAGCGCTAATTCGCCACCCTTTATTCAATTGTCATGGACCACCCTAGAGGTCTAATCTGCAGTTTTAGACGTCTGTCGCCAGGGTTTGGTCGCAACCAAATCTGTCTTCTCCATCTCTACCGCATCCACAGCTATTTGTTTAAAAAGCAAACCGTGTCGGGAGCAGCCTTCGAACTCTGTACAGGCTTACATCCAAATTTGGATTATCGTACGTCCTCGAAGTAACCGATGCTAATGACCGCAAGAGATGTCAAATCATGACTAAAGTGTTTATCTCTTAAATTGATACGTCTTGTTATCTTGCGTCATTACTGTGACACGCCCGCATGGATGTCGGTAGGTAGAGAGATGATAGAGGTTGAAATGAATTCTTCCTGCAATTCAATTACCTGCCTTTCCTTTGGTACATGATTATAATAACAC
>NZ_KQ970451.1:0-489 GCF_001579105.1 Weissella sp. DD23
CTGTCAAAAAGCCATACAACGATTGTTCATTTTCACGAATAATTTGTTCCACATAAACCCGTTCTAACTCATTCATTGGAAAAGCATAGGGGTTCGCCACCAAAACACGGTAGCCAATGCCGCCAACTTCAACGACAATATAATTTGGTGCAACTTCTGTTATAACACCGTTTAAATATTCGTACATTTTCGTCGAACCTCGCTTAATTTCTATTTATTAGTATACCAGAAAATTAGGTTATCTCGAATTCCACGCCAAACCTTACGATGTCTTCAGAATAAGAACAGAAAATTCATATTTAATTCACAACTACTGAATATGATAACTATATCGACTTGATATTAATCAGTTGTTCAACCCACGAACGACTGCAAGTCGATTCGTCACCCACATGGCGATTGATTCAGCTTACCCAAGCGAATCTACTCAATTAATATCTCTTATATAACCTACAACAAAAATGGACCTCGTCTTCGTGACAAGGTCCA
>NZ_KQ970452.1:0-489 GCF_001579105.1 Weissella sp. DD23
CCAGACAACGTATATCCAGCCGGCACCAAACCATATTGCTTCAACAACTTTTCAGCTGCTGTGAATGAGGTTGCTGATCCCAAGCTTAATAAGTCAGCAATTGATGATTGTGTTGATGCAACCGGAATAGCCTTGCCATCCCCCATCATATTAACTGTCTTACCGCCAGCCTTTTGCACATTAAGTACAACACCATATGAGTTATACGTGTAATAAACGTCAGAAACACCCTTAGTTACAACATAATTTGCAGCTGAATCTACAGCCAATCCAGCATTCTTAGCGTTAGCCTTAGTCGTAGTACTGTTGTAAACATATCCTGACTTAACTAGTGCTGGTGTCAAAGTTGAACCGACCTTAGCAGTAGCGTTCACAACCTTTGAGATTTCCTTACCGTTGGCGTCGATATAGTGGATTGTCGTTGATTGCGTATCAGGTGTCAATACAACCTTATACACTGCGTCAGAACCACCAAACTTCAATGAAGAA
>NZ_KQ970453.1:0-483 GCF_001579105.1 Weissella sp. DD23
AACTTCGGAATGAATTCACGAACATGAATTTTAAAGTCCTTTGGCGCACCCAATTTTTTAGCATCATCAGACAATGAATATTGCGTCTTAGCCATAATGACTGGTAGCTTGTCCCAACCGCGTTTAGCAAATTCGCGCAATTGCTTAGCTGCCTTATCCGACAGTTCAACACCCGCACCACCATAAATGGTTTGCACGATTTTTTCGATTTTTACAACGGCATCGTCATCAGCTTCGTACAATGGCTTAAAGTCACTTGCAACTTGCGCTGCTTCAGCGACCGCACCAGCTAACTCGGTAGCGCCGGCACCACCCTTAGCCCAAACGTCAGCAACATAGGCCTGCACACCAAAGTCGCGTGCATAAGATTCAACCATCGCAATTTCTTCTGGTGTGTCGGTCACAAAGCGATTAACAGCCACAATAACAGGGACTCCATAGCGGGTCATACTTTGCAGGTGTTGCCCAAGGTTCTCTAAACCT
>NZ_KQ970454.1:0-481 GCF_001579105.1 Weissella sp. DD23
AACATCAACTGCCACACCATTCTCTTGTTGGCGAACGACAACTCCCTTAGCGAAGTTATCGCCATTCAAAATTTGGTTGACCCCATCGCGAAGTGGGTTTTGGCTGGCCATACCAACAACACCATAGTTATCAGTAGCTGCACCCCCAACAATCGTCGCAATGACATCATTTTCGATCTCAATCGCACCTTGCGTTGTTTGAATCTTAACTGCCATCTGTATGACCTCCGTATAAAACTATTTCTATTTTACCATAGGATAGGCCAGAAACAGTTTTTTTGAAGAACTTGTTTACTTTTCAACAAGTCCCGTAAAAAAGAAAAAAGCCACCGTAGACGGTAGCTTTATCTATTAAACACGCTCAATTGAACCGTTCTTCAAACCAGCCTTCAAAGTACGAGCTGACAAGTACACCTTCTTAGGTGCTGAACCGTTAATCTTAACCGTCACCTTTTGTCAAGTTTGGCTTCCAGCTACGACG
>NZ_KQ970455.1:0-480 GCF_001579105.1 Weissella sp. DD23
ATGAAGGGGCAGTCACAGATGGATATGATGACCGGCTTTACAGTTGCCGGCCACACAGCTACAAAGTCTGGTACCCATTGGACCGTGACTTTACCCGTCAGCGAATGGGCAGCACCATTTGCAACCAGCATGGTGATTGACGTGCCAGCTATTTCTTGGCATGAGGAACCTTCTGCAGATCTAATGGTGACCCCCATCGTCCCGGACAAGCCGGCTGATACGAATGATACCGATAGCGATGCCATTCTGTCAGCCGACGTACCAATGGCCGCTAGCGATAGCATGGATCGTTTTTTTAACCCCACTGCTAAACTAGCTGTCAAAGGGGATACAACTGACGTCACACTTTCATTCAAGGATAGTGTCAGCAATATGCTCAGCATGATTCCTGAAGTGACTTTCGATGGCATCACACAACCTTTAAATGGTAAAAGTGACATCACGTTCAACATCCCAACCAAGGACTTAAAGCCTACCAAC
>NZ_KQ970456.1:0-477 GCF_001579105.1 Weissella sp. DD23
TGGGGTCGTTCCGCCATCGCCTGGGGTCGTTCCGCCATCGCCTGGGGTCGTTCCGCCATCGCCTGGGGTCGTTCCGCCATCGCCTGGGGTCGTTCCGCCATCGCCTGGGGTCGTTCCGCCATCATCCGGATTTTCAGTCGCGGCCTTTGCATTTGCAACAATTTGTTCAACTTCTTCAACCGTTACGGCATTTGTCACTTGATCGAGGTAAGTTTGCTTACCCGCATCGTCCAAGTTCGTCAAACCGCTAATTTCTGTTGTCGCCCAATCCTTTGCGTTCGCCAAGTTCTTTGCGGTGGCGTCAGTTACGATTGCGTCGATGGTATCCGCGGTTGTGGCGTCAGTCACCTGCTGCTTATAAGCCGCCTTTTCTTCATCCGTCAGGTACTTCATTGCATCGATGTCCGCTGCTGCGTCAGCCTTCGCATCGCTTAGGTCAGTACTTGTGGCGTTGCGTGCATCCTCAACAATTTGTTC
>NZ_KQ970457.1:0-477 GCF_001579105.1 Weissella sp. DD23
ATCATGATTCGCTGTTTTCCTAATCGCGTTCGCCTTTTCCATAATTCCCCCTAATCACATTCATAGTCCACATATATTTGCCATTCATGTCATACTACTCCACCACCAGTACTAGTTATAAAGCTAAATAACTGAGCTCCCCATTAATCATTAAAGTCGCCTCGCCTTGAGCCGTTGTCGTTATTTCTTGGTAATAGTCAGCCTTTTTCCCTGTATCTTCGGGGTCTAATAAATAAGCAATTCTTCTCTTTAACAAGATAGGTAATTTATGCAATTCCTTATAATCACCAACCGAATTTTTGCCATTAATAAGCTTTTGCGTCATTACTTCACCTACCATATAGTCACTCAAATATCGAGATTTCATTCTTTTATCAGACAAAACCGTATTAAAAACCTTTTTCACCAACTGCTTCTGTTCATTCTCTAATCGACCTTTTTTCAAGGCACACACATAATTCAAATAGCTTAAATAAA
>NZ_KQ970458.1:0-475 GCF_001579105.1 Weissella sp. DD23
AACGGCCGTAAGGGTAAGCGCGAGACGAACACGATGCCACAATGGGCTGGTTCATCATGGTACTACTTGCGTTACATGGATCCACACAATGATAAGGAAATTGTTTCACCAGACGCTGAGGCTTACTGGCAGAATGTTGACTTGTACATTGGTGGTGCTGAGCACGCCGTGTTGCACTTGTTGTACGCCCGCTTCTGGCACAAGGTGTTGTACGACTTGGGTGTTGTGCACACTAAGGAGCCATTCCAAAAGTTGGCTAACCAAGGTATGATCTTGGGTGAAAACCACGAGAAGATGTCGAAGTCAAAGGGGAACGTTGTGAACCCTGATGACGTCGTTGAACAATACGGTGCTGACACCTTGCGTTTGTACGAAATGTTCATGGGACCTTTGGAACAATCAATTGCTTGGTCTGAAGACGGCTTGGCTGGTTCACGTCGTTGGTTGGATCGTGTTTGGCGTTTGTTCATTGATG
>NZ_KQ970459.1:0-470 GCF_001579105.1 Weissella sp. DD23
CAGAACTTTGCCTTACGCATTTTCTATACCGTGATATACTGGTAACAGTTATAAACGAAGTAAGGAAATATGTATGGCAAATAAAGCAGAAAAGGTGGACGCAGCTGAATTCTTAGCAATGTTGCTACAGTACAGCCGTGATTTCCACTACAATCACATCAACGTTAATGTTCGTTTGAATCGTAACCCCGCATACACACGTCAGGTAATGAATGTCATGTTGAAGCGTAACTCAAAGAAGTACGGTAACGACGAACGTCTATATGCATCAATGACCGCCGACGAAGCAACCAAGTTTCTTGCGTTAATCAATCAGTTGAAGGAAGATATGTTTGCTTCTTTTGCTGATAAGATTACTTGGCACACCGACCTATTGGTACGTGAAGAGCAAGAATTTGGTTATCGTCAAATCCGCGAACGCGATCAATACAACAACCTAGAATTTGAACTTTTGCTCTAATCTTATAAAA
>NZ_KQ970460.1:0-467 GCF_001579105.1 Weissella sp. DD23
ACATTTCTCAATTAAATACCGTGTCGTGACGATGGCATTGAGGCCACACCTGTTCCCATACCGAACACAGAAGTTAAGCTCAATAGCGCCGAAAGTAGTTGGAGGATCGCTTCCTGCGAGGATAGGACGTCGCGATGCACATGGACGTTTAGCTCAGCTGGGAGAGCACCTGCCTTACAAGTAGGGGGTCACAGGTTCGATCCCTGTAACGTCCATATGGGCTTATATGCTAATTGGATAAACACCCCGGCTACGAACCGGGTATTGCAGGTTCGAGTCCTGCTAGGCCCATTAGTGAATCTCTGATTTACTAATGTTCATATAAAAATGAATATTGTTCGGGACGTAGCTCAGCTTGGTAGAGCACCTGGTTTGGGACCAGGGGGTCGCAGGTTCGAATCCTGTCGTCCCGATTATATAACGCAAGTTATAGATCGCGGTGTAGCTCAGCTGGCTAGAGCGTCCGG
>NZ_KQ970461.1:0-467 GCF_001579105.1 Weissella sp. DD23
TTGTGGCATCTGGCAATTGATCGAGGTAAGTTTGCTTGCCCGCATCATCTAAGTTGGTCAAACCACTAATTTCTGTCGTCGCCCAGTCTTTTGCGTTCGTCAAATTTTTTGCGGTTGCGTCAGTTACGATTGCGTCGATGGCATCCGCGGTTGTGGCGTCAGATACCTGTTGCTTATAGTCGGCTTTCTCCTCGTCCGTCAGATACTTCATCGCATCGATGGTCGCCGTTGCGTCAGACTTCGCAGCATCTAAATCAGTGCTCTTGGCGTTGCGTGCGTCCTCAACGATTTGTTCAACTGCTTCAACCGTTGCAGCACCTGGTAATTGATCTGTATAGGTCTTCTTGCCCGCATCATCTAGATTCGTCAAACCATTAATCTCATCTGTCGCCCAGTCCTTTGCGTTAGCCAAGTTTTGTGCTGTGGCATCCGTAACAACTGCATCAATCGCATCCGCGTTTGTCGCA
>NZ_KQ970462.1:0-466 GCF_001579105.1 Weissella sp. DD23
AGCGGAAGCAGCAGTCACTGAAATTTTAGCGTTATACCAATTGCCAGAACGGGAAACGACGAAACAAGCCATTCGAATGCAGTTCGCTATTTGGTACTCACGGCTGGTTAATCACCACGCCATTATGGCAACCGAAATGCCACCGCTCTTTGTGCCACTTATAAACTGGGATGAACAGCATCATCAGATCCATGCGGGATTGGTTATGATGATGCGTCATTTTGTTGATTTACCAGATGCGGTGTTAGCACGAGAAGCAGAGTACGCCATTGCCTCGATGTATGTTGCTGGTTTTTTAGGCCCGATTCCGGATGCTTTGCTGACTGAGACGGCGACACGGAAATTGCAGCCCTTCACGACAACAATGCAACGAGAATTTAAAACGGTCATGCACCAGGCGCTTGATTCTGAGACGTTAAGCCAAATGATGGCGTTACTCTCACCGACGCATGTACGGTTATTGTAT
>NZ_KQ970463.1:0-459 GCF_001579105.1 Weissella sp. DD23
ATTTTAGAAACCACCCTGAATTGATTTAACTGAAACAGGTATACCAAAGGGAGTTAACATAACGTCCATTATCCCAAGTCGTTGATCTGACGCGGTTTGACGCACTTTGTGCAGCAACCCAAATTCACAAACTCAAAAAAAATCCCGAAACGGCGTTTCACAAACGTCAGTTTCGGGATTTTTCACAATTTAGACCAATTACTCGCAAATAGGTCAAAAATGTCACTATCTATTTAGCGATTTGGCGGTACAATAACCTTGTATTCACAAAACATTCTTAGCATTCGCTATCTCAACAACAAAACGCTAGTTACCGTCCACAAAATCGGACAGCGACTAGCGTTTTGTTGTCTCCGATAATTATCAGTTAAATTAAGTCATATCAGGCGCTAATTAATTTCGATTTAACCAGACCATGATATATTAGTTATAATCCATAGAACATCTCTATACTTATCC
>NZ_KQ970464.1:0-456 GCF_001579105.1 Weissella sp. DD23
CGATAATTCCGTTCCTGATTTTGTACACCGTCACGAATTTGGGCGATAACATACAACGCCTCATCTTTATCAGATTGTCCACGGTAATAAGTGATTTTGTCGCCCATACCATTGTCAGTCCACAGATTCTTAGCGATGCGTTCGTTATTATGTTCGATAACCGCATTGGCAGCATCCAAAATGGTTTGCGTTGAACGGTAGTTTTGCTCCAACATAACGGTCTTAGCATCTTTGTAATCTTTGTTAAAATTCAAGATGATTTGCATGTTAGCCCCACGCCAACCATAGATAGACTGATCAGAGTCTCCCACAACAGCCAGGTTGCGGTGTTTTGCTGATAATAGTGTAACTAATTCATATTGGGCGTCGTTGGTGTCCTGATACTCATCGACGTGCACGTATAAGAATTTTTCTTGATAGAATTCAAGCACTTCCGGCTCTTGATGCAACAATTCA
>NZ_KQ970465.1:0-457 GCF_001579105.1 Weissella sp. DD23
TTTTTTGTATATCATCCCCATTAACCGCGCCATTTCGCCAAATAGCTTGCAGCAGCCTCAACATCTGGTACCCGTAGGCGTTCACCAGTAATTGGATTCACATTCTCAAAGTGCAACGCACCGATTAATTCGCCAACCGTCTTCGATGAAACATAACTGTCTTTGCGATAAGAAGTTGGTCGCACACGTGTATTTACCGGTCCAAGGACCAACGCATTCACATTAAAGCGACCTGCCATTTCAACAGCATATAACTCACTCAACATCAAAACCGCTGCGCCGGCCGGTGCAACCGGTCCAGAATATTTGCTAAACGCAGCATCTTCAGCAGACACGCCACTAATAAATGTATAGTTCGAACCCTGACGTAACAAAGGCATCAAAGTCTTGCTAGCTACAAAGTGGGCTGTAAGCAAGCCCTGCATCAATTCTTCCCATTCTGCCTTCGTAATATCCG
>NZ_KQ970466.1:0-454 GCF_001579105.1 Weissella sp. DD23
TCATTAGCAATAGGTTATGACGTACAATAGTCACATGGAGGGTGATATCTATGACAATTAATCATACGACTGATACAACTCGCTATCCCGATTTACGTGGTAAAACCGCAGTTGTGACGGGTAGCTCGTCAGGTATCGGTGAAGCGATCGCGCGTCACATGGGGTCAGAAGCGATGAATGTGGTCATTAACTACATGAGTGCTGATGAAAAGGTAATCGACGGGCTGATCTACCTAATTGAACAATCAGGCGGACATGCCGTTGGCATTCGGGCCGATGTGGGCACTGAAGCCGGCGTCCAAGCAATCTACGATAAGGCAATTGAAGCGTTTGGTGATATTGACGTATGGGTCAATAATGCTGGCTTCGAGATTCAATCAGCTACGCACGAGACTTCGTATGAGGACTGGCAACGTGTGCTGCACGTCGATTTAGATGGGGTATTCTTGGGGAC
>NZ_KQ970467.1:0-449 GCF_001579105.1 Weissella sp. DD23
AATGCCACCGTGTTATGTTACTTCTGGCGTCATCTTCATACCAAAATCGACATTTTGACCCAAGAGCTTGTATGTACCATACACCATCATGCCAGTTTTTGTCATTTCAAAACGGAATTTATTTTTTAATGACGGATCATCATTTAAGTATTTTTCAACAATCGCATTAAGCTCAGTGCGATCGACGCTGACTTCAAAAGCCGCCTGACTGAGTTGTGGTTGCGTATCTACCGCTTGTTGTCGGTCCTGTGGTAATAAAAGCAAGCCAATCACAATCAATACCATCACAACAATCGTGGCACCTACACCTGTAATGATACCTTGTACGCGATCACGACTAGGCATAACAAAACCGAATCGTGTTACCTTACGTCGTTGCATCTACTTCACCAGCCATTCTGATTCTTTTTCTGCCATTCGCTTCACAAGCAATTTACTCATTTTGTCAT
>NZ_KQ970468.1:0-446 GCF_001579105.1 Weissella sp. DD23
CTTGTATGGTCAGGGCATCACGTGGGCGGAAGTCATGGCCCAAGCAAAATAAGTGTGATTGATTTGGCTGTTTTGGTGGTAATGCTACCGAGGCAGCCTTTCTTTTTACTATACAAAGAAAGCGCTTACATCAAGAGGCAATTTGTGCTATGCTTAACAGGTAAAAATGATATCAATTTGGGGGATAATCATGGCACTATTAGGGGCAATTGAAGGTGGCGGTACCAAATTTGTGGTGGCTGTAGCCGATGCGGCACATCCAGAGACGGTCGTTGCACGGGAAAGTTTTCCGACGGCGTACGCAGCTGAGACGATGAGTCAGATTCAAGCGTTTTTCGATCAATATCAGGATATTGTTGCGATTGGTATTTCAATGTTTGGACCAATCGATGTTAATCCAGCCAGTCGCACATATGGTTATGTGCTGGCAACGCCCAAGCGTGGTT
>NZ_KQ970469.1:0-443 GCF_001579105.1 Weissella sp. DD23
CAAAGCGGGTGAGTATGCCCGCAAAGATGTCGTGCAGTACCTGACCGAAGTGGAAGAAGAGAATCCGTTTCCATATGATGATGTCCAACGAGAAGCGATGATTGCCGCGTTAACCAGTAATTTGTTTATTTTAACGGGTGGACCAGGGACTGGTAAAACAACCATTATTAATGGGGTTGTGGCAACTTTAAAGAAGCTACTGCAAGCCGAAGGAATGAAATGGGATGAGATTGAGACCAGTATTCGTCTGGCCGCGCCAACCGGCCGGGCAGCGAAGCGTCTCTCGGAATCAACTGGGATGCCTGCGTCGACGATTCACCGCTTATTGGGGATTAATGGTCGTGAAGACTTGGATGAGATTGATATCGAAGAGTTGTCAGGTCGCTTGTTAGTCATTGATGAGATGTCGATGGTGGATACGCAGTTGTTTTATTTGCTATTAC
>NZ_KQ970470.1:0-441 GCF_001579105.1 Weissella sp. DD23
CGCTTTTAACAACGTTGACTTACCAGAACCAGAGGGGCCAATTAATAAATTAAAACTGCCGGCAACGGGTGAAAACGAAATATTGTTTAAAATATTTCGTTGGCCCGTATCGTAGGCAAAGCTAAAGTTTTTAACTGCTAATGTTGTCATATTAACGCTTTAATAAACCTGACTTTTCAACAAGGACTTTAATCAAGTAAACAAGGATACCGGCGAAAAAGCCGACTGAAATCAAACGAATGATGAACAAGGTGATCAATAGGCCAGGCTTATAGGCCAAGTAGCCACTGTTGAACAAGTCCCAAGCAAACGTAATCAGTGTGCTAGTAATCACGGACAGCGTCAGCCCAATTTTATCCCAGTTCTTGTAGCCAGTTAAGGTGAAACCAAGCTCGGAACTGATTCCTTGAACAAAACCGTAGAGTAAAGTAGCGGCACCCC
>NZ_KQ970471.1:0-439 GCF_001579105.1 Weissella sp. DD23
TTTCTGGTCGCAAAATCGTAGTATACGTCACGGCCGCCTGAGCCAAGTAAAATGCCTCAAGTTGCCAGGCTGTGCTGTCATCATCTAACAAATTAGCGGGTTGACCCCATCGTTCAGCCATTGCCGGTCCAGACGCGACACCTTCTAAACAGTGATTGCCGTGGAATGGGCAATGTCCTTTATACGTGTCCATTGGGTGCTTATTCACCATAATGTGGCCCGCTTCCGGATGCGAAATACCTTGCAGTAATTGACCATTGGCCACAATGCCGGCGCCAATACCCGTGCCAACCGTCAAATACAGAATGTTGTCGTTTTCCTGACCAGCGCCTGATACGAATTCGCCCCACGCTGAACCGTTCACATCCGTTGTCCAATAGTATGGTATATCGCGCCATTCGGTCATGGCGCCCAAAAAGTTGTACCCTGACCAACCACG
>NZ_KQ970472.1:0-438 GCF_001579105.1 Weissella sp. DD23
TACCTATGCGGCGAATGAGGTGATTGTGACAATTGGCATGCTTGCTAACACGATGACCGTTGGTGATGAAGTCACGATTGGTGTCAATCGCTCAGCAGTTGTTGATGAGTATATGTATACAACGAATCCATATATTTTAGCGGTTGGTGATGCAGCCACTTCAAAAAATCCCCAGTTGCAGGAAAATTGGTCCATCATGCACGCATCTGGTGCCGTGCGCCAAGGTATTTTGGCAGCTGAAAATTTGCTTGAAAAGCGGATTAGCTCACCGGGAAGCCAAGCGGCGTACGGTGTGAAATTATTTGATTGGTTCTTTATGCGGGTTGGCGTGACGGCTGATAGTGCCCGCTTTGTGAACCGCGCAGTTGCTGAGTATGTTCTTGAGACGGATCAAGTGGCTGACTATATGGTAGCTGATAATGATAATGCTCATATTTG
>NZ_KQ970473.1:0-434 GCF_001579105.1 Weissella sp. DD23
AGATGGCGGTGCTTTTGCTAGCTATGGTATAGTAAATAAGGATTAAATGAGATGAGGATGACGACATGATCGAAGAACAATTTGAGCAGGCAGTTGCGCAGTTGAACGAGTCACTGAACTTGGCAAAGGTCGACAATATTCTGAAGCAGGTGTTGATGGCGGGGATGAAGCGTGGCTACATTGACGCACATTTGGCAGTGTTTGCGGAAGTTGAGAATATCAATCCCGAAGAACAAACGGCTGAATGGGTCGACCGCGCTGAAAAGTTTGCGACGGATAACTTTGTGACGTTAGAAAAGGTTGCCCAAAAGAATGCTTCTGATTTGTATGCGCAAATTAAGAGTATGTTGTCAGAAGAATATCACGAGATTACGCACCACAACCATGACAAGATTGGTCAGGCGAATGTGGTCATGCCATACTTTAACGGTTGG
>NZ_KQ970474.1:0-433 GCF_001579105.1 Weissella sp. DD23
ATTCGTTGTGATTTTCGAAATTGCATTTCCGGCTAAATTCAACGTTGCCAGATTGTTTTGCACATTCTGTAAAATTTGCGTATCCAGGACTGTTAACTGATTCGATTGTAAATCCAAATTAGTCAGAGCAGGTAAATTCAACGCGTAGTTATAGTAGGTCCAGGCATTGCTCTGGACCTCGTTCGCAATAATCGGATTAAACCCTAAGGCCAACGACTGCAAGGTTGCTGATTTGTTGACCATCATACCAATAAGTAACCCAGCTTTACTAAAGCCACTATCAAAAGGCACTTTTGAAAAGGCACCTGTTAAGTCTAATGTGGTCAACTTAGGGTTTGTGGCAATCAGAGCCACAAGTTGATTAAGCCAAATATTCGCTGTCGTATAAACTGTCTGACGATTACCTTGCTGATCCCATTGATCAGTCGCATAA
>NZ_KQ970475.1:0-432 GCF_001579105.1 Weissella sp. DD23
CAATGCGAAGCCATCTGGCTACCGTTCTTACCACATCGTAATTGAGTATCCCGTCCAATTGATCACGGGAGAGAAAAAGATTTTGGCAGAAATCCAAGTCCGCACAATGCAAATGAACGTATGGGCAACGATTGAACACGCAATTAATTATAAGTATGATGGTGACTATACACCGGAGATGACGGAGAAGCTTCGTGAAGTGGCTGAATTGAGCATTCGCGTCGACGAGTTATTCTCTGAATTACATAATGGTTTGGATAAACCAACAGATTAATTGTCAGCCACAAGGAAAGAAGACGAAATGAAACTCGCAATTTACAGTAATAATGGCGCACAGTCAAAGGCTGTTGTGGCTTTATTTAAAGAAAAATTGGCTGCACGCAATACCGATAAGATTGTCTTTGATGACGAGCATCCAGATGCTGTGATTTC
>NZ_KQ970476.1:0-430 GCF_001579105.1 Weissella sp. DD23
GATATTTAGCTGAGGTGGCTGCTAAGCGCGATGCTCAAATGCAAGCCTACAAAGCGTACGTTTCGGAGAAAAGTCGCTTATCGCAGCGCGCTAGAGAGGCTGGCGAACGGTCTGCCCGGGCCAAGAAAATTAATCCGCACAAGCATAGTCGGGCCGAAGTTGAATCAATCAAGAATAATTCAAATGGCATTGAAAAAGGTTTTGCGCAACAACGCAAAGCTTTCAATAGTCGTCTAAACCGGTTAAACAAAGTTGAGAAGCCTCTATCAGAGACAAAATTGACGTTACAAAAGCCAGTGATGGTGCGCCCAGGTAAGCCGGTTATCACCGCATTGGATGTAACGGTGTCACAAGGTGAACGGGAATTAATCCAGCATGTGACACTCAAGGTTGAGACCGGTCATCGCGTAGCAATTGTGGGCAAAAATGG
>NZ_KQ970477.1:0-412 GCF_001579105.1 Weissella sp. DD23
TTTTCGAGTTTATGGTGTGGACGAATTCGGGACTGAAATTTGATGACAAGGCAACACTGGCTGATAAGCAAGCAGCTATGATGCAGGCCGGGCACTATGAGTTGGTTGCCTCAGCAAAGGCGGTCCAAATTGGTCATGAGATTAATCCTGATTTCGTGATTGGGGGGATGGTCAACGTGGCCGCTCTCTATCCGGCTAGTCCAAAGCCTGCCGATATGCTGGCTTTCCAAAAGGCGCGTCAGGCACGTGACTGGTTTACTGATGTTCACGTTCGTGGTGCTTATCCAGCCGAGTTGGAGGCATTCTTTAGGCGGACTGGTATCCGACCAGATATTACAGATGAAGATCGGGCTGACTTATTGGCTGGTACCGTAGATTACATGGCCATTTCGTACTATAACTCGACAACCGT
>NZ_KQ970478.1:0-411 GCF_001579105.1 Weissella sp. DD23
TCCGTCCGGCACGTTCCGTATACTCCAAATCGTCAATCCAAATAAAGAATTCTGTAATTGGCAAACCAATTTGGCGAACAATATCCCGTGAGAAAAATGATGACACGAATGTCGCATTTTCAATTCGAACAGGTTCTTTAAATTCTGTATTCAACGTCGTCTTATACGTCCCGTATTGACGTAGTACGTTACGAACCGACGGCTTGCCATCACTGAACATTACCTTTGAGGCCAAGAAGCCAAAATTAGGATTTTGTTCAGCAAATGCCGTCAACGGTTGCAAAGAATCTGGGTGCACCATCGTATCATCGTCCATTACCCAAACATAATCATCATCCGTTTGTTCATAAAAGTAACGAATTCCGGCGTTGAACCCACCAGCGCCACCAAGGTTCTCAGACATCCGCACAT
>NZ_KQ970479.1:0-410 GCF_001579105.1 Weissella sp. DD23
GAATACGCCACTACCAACAACCAATAAATAATCGCGACCGCTGCGTAAACTTCCATATACTTAAACGAACCGCCAGCGATCAATTTACCTTCACCAAATAGTTCCGTCACCCCAATGACAAAGGCCAATGCAGTTTCCTTCAAAATACCAATCGTGTAATTGCCAAACCCTGGAATTGCATTTACGGCGGCTTGCGGTAGCATCACGTGTTTAAAGAAGGCCCACTTATTAATCTGTAACGAGGTGGCTGCTTCCCATTGCCCGGCATCAACAGAATCAACGGCTGCTCGGAACGTTTCGGCCATACACGCCGCATACTTGAAGCCCAAAGCTAAAATGACCATCACTTCTGGCGACCAGGTCTTCAACGCAGGAATAATTTCAGGCAAACCGTAGTAAGCCAAGAAAAT
>NZ_KQ970480.1:0-411 GCF_001579105.1 Weissella sp. DD23
GTTCATGCTCCTCGTTCTTTCAAAATCACACGGACCGTCGCCTCACGTGGTCCGGCACCCAACATTGGTGGCATATAGGCGCTGTCCGCATACTTTGTCTGATAGGCAGTATCAATTGCCGCCTGAAGTTGCTCATAGCCAGCCCCCGAAATGAGTTCAAAGGCGACGCGATACGTCTGACCAGCGATGGTGATTTCACCCGCCCCTTGGCTCTTTGCTGATCCGTACCAACGTGATTGCAACCCATTCCAGGCGCGAACGTATAACTCATCGTCGACAACGACCGACCAAATCCATGTTGGTGTCCCCGGCGTGCGACCATCAGCTCGATAAGGCGCAATATGAAAATCATCTGCCCGACTAAAGTCGTTAACTTGTTCTGATGTTAGTGTCATCTTAGCCACCTCCCTT
>NZ_KQ970481.1:0-404 GCF_001579105.1 Weissella sp. DD23
AGTTTTGGATGGCAACAATTAAGGTTGTTGCAGTTATTGCGTTCTTGATTATTGGAGTCGCTACGATTTTTGGGATCATGTCTTATCATCCTGATGTGGCCCGAAACTTGTCTGCCGGTGGTAACCACGGTTTCGTTGGTGGTTTCGGGGGAATGTTAGCCGTCTTCATGGTTGCTGGTTTCTCATTCCAAGGAACGGAAATGGTCGGGATTACGGCTGGTGAGTCGGAAACGCCTGAAACCTCAGTGCCAACGGCGATTAAGCAAGTATTCTGGCGCATTCTATTGTTCTACATCTTGGCCATTTTCATTATTGGTGCATTGCTCTTCTACAAGAACCCAGCTTTGTTGCACTCAAGTGAAACGAACATTGCCGTATCACCGTTTACATTGGTCTTTAAGCAA
>NZ_KQ970482.1:0-397 GCF_001579105.1 Weissella sp. DD23
GTTCTCAAGGAATTCAGCCCGCAAATCCGCGCGTTCTGCAATTTCGTCATCTGTCAAACCTTCTGGCGTCTTTGCCTTAGCTGCTAATTCATTAATACGTGTGCGCACGGCCAACATGCGATCTGTTTCTGCCATATCAGTCACCACCTCATTTTTTATCGTTACTCTATTCTACCATGAAACAATGTCCAACATTCACAACTCGCCGAATTACTGTAGAATAGAAGCAGATATTTTACAAGGAGGATAACATGACACAACCTGAGAGCAAGCAACTCGCAATTTTGCGGTTTGTCTACGAAAAGCAACTTGAAAAAGGTTATCCACCTACTGTCCGCGAAATCGGTGAAGGCGTTGGCTTATCATCTTCGTCAACTGTCCACGGCCATTTGAACCG
>NZ_KQ970483.1:0-394 GCF_001579105.1 Weissella sp. DD23
CAAAACCAAGTTAACCGCACCCGTTCCCGATTTGGCATCACCGCAAACCCTGTAATTGTTGTACCACTAAACTGTAGTTCATCGGCATGGATGCGAAACGTACTCTCAACTTTACCAGTTGGGCGTTGCGCTAATGCGGTTAGCTTTGCATCCTGTGCAATAAAAAAACCGACATAGCCAATCGTGATGAGTATCGTCAAAACAATGCGACACCGAAAACGAATTACGAGTAAGCTACTTAACCACAATAACAGCGGCACTGACCACCAAAATTGATAACGGATTACCGTGTTTAACCCGGCAATGTACAATGACAGGACTAACCAATAACCGGGCATTAAACCGTAACCAACGGAGCTAAGCGAGCATATGTCTTCTCCCCAATCCCAGCAAC
>NZ_KQ970484.1:0-390 GCF_001579105.1 Weissella sp. DD23
TGGCGACCATCGTATCAACAGCCGTTTGAACCTTCTTGATTGCTTCTTCAATCTTCGTCTGGGTACCGTCAGCAATCGCTTGCTTCAAGCCGTCAACCGTCAACTTAACTTCGTCATCAAGATTAACGTTTGGTTGGGCTTTGTCGATTTCCTTATTTCCGTCGTCAACTGCAGCTTGGCGCTTTTGCTCAACAATCGCAATATCATCCGCCAACTTTTGACGAGCATCAGTAATGGCCTTTTGCGTTGCGGCTGCGTTATCAGCTGCTGTCAAATCGTTCAATGCCGCAATGTCGTCGTTAATGGCCTTTGTATCTTGATCAGTATACTTGGCAACATTCTTAGGGTCCGTCCAGGCAGCAACATCTTGCTTACCAGCCGTCTTTGCTT
>NZ_KQ970485.1:0-389 GCF_001579105.1 Weissella sp. DD23
CATACCTATATGGCTGAGGAATCATTAAAAAAGCAAGCTGCTGCAATGGGCGTGCGCATTAAAGTTGAAACGAACGGTGCCAGTGGTGTTGGCAACAAACTGAATGCGCAAGATATCGCGGCAGCCGACGGCGTCATCATTGCGGCAGACAAAAAAGTTGACATGGCCCGTTTTGCAGATAAGCCACTGATCAACGTACCCGTTGCCGAGGGGATTCGTCATCCTGAAAAACTGATTACCCAGGCCTTAGATAGTCATGCACCAATCTATCAAACAGCGGAAACAGTCACGCATTCGGACACGACCGAGAAGCTGTCCCTTGGTAAGGCGTTTTACCGTCATCTCATGAGTGGTGTCTCAAGCATGCTACCATTCGTCATTGGTGGTGG
>NZ_KQ970486.1:0-386 GCF_001579105.1 Weissella sp. DD23
GGGCACCCGGTATTGATGCTGTCCTGAAGCAAGTGCTGGATGATATTGTAGCAGACAAGGTGCGTAAACCGACACACGTGATGCTGTTAGACAATACCCCATCAATGCAAATGTTACTGCAATTCAACCAAGTAACGGGTATCCAGCCAGTCGTTTATGACCACCACGTTTCGAATGCACCGGTGTGGGCTGAGGCGACGACGGTGGCTCGGTTTATTACTGACGATACGGGGACATCTTCGGCGACCGAGTTGGTATTTAAAGATCAACGAGCGGCTTTTACCACATTGCCATTTTGGCAAACCCTAGTGACACTAACGAATTTATATGATACCTGGATGTGGCAGGATGCGGCATATGATGATGACGTAGCGACAGGTTCAACT
>NZ_KQ970487.1:0-386 GCF_001579105.1 Weissella sp. DD23
CAATTGGTAAAAGTGCCATTGCCAACGGGTGGCTTTGCGTATGCCATGATGTCTGGTTCGGATTACTTGGGTCAGTTAGGGCGTATTTTGAAAGAAAGCACGACGGAGATTAAGACGCAAGCTAACATGGTGATGATTCGTGTTGCGCCAGGAACTGGACCAGCGTTAAAAACGGCGCTCGAAGAGGCTGATTTAACTGATGTGTTTGGTTTGATTGGCGATGACGCCGGCGTATTAGTCATCTTAAACGAAGGCGTGTGGGCGCAACAATTTGCGACTGACTTGATGGCGAAAGCTTAGTAGAAAGGTAGGAGGACGCAAATGTTACAGGAATTATCAATTCAGAATTTTGCGATTATCCCGAAACTGAATATTAGTTTTCAACC
>NZ_KQ970488.1:0-380 GCF_001579105.1 Weissella sp. DD23
CAAGGGACCTTCTGGCACTTGCATCGCCCTTAAGCGTTCGACCAAAAGTTCACCGGCGTGATCATGTTCAACAACGCGATAACCAAATGACAAAATTTTGTGATCCAACGGTAAAGCTGTCACCGTAAATTTGTCAGTCCGCAGTACCTCACCACCTTCATTTGGTAGTTCGACAAACTTCAATGGATACGTTAAATGCGTTTGTGCCACGCGAAGACTCGTTTCCACGAATTGCTTAATCCCATGGGGACCATAAATCACCAATTCTTCTTCGCCGCCCTGAAATGAACGGGAAGACAACAAGCCTGGTAGTCCATAAATGTGATCACCGTGCAAATGGGTGACAAAAATCTTATCCACCTTCCGTGGACGAATCGTTG
>NZ_KQ970489.1:0-378 GCF_001579105.1 Weissella sp. DD23
TATTCGTGAGTAACCAGACTAGACCAGCGGCTAGCCATACGCCAATAATCAGACTACCACAGATACTAGCAAGTAGTGGTAGGTAGCAAGCCACGTCTAATCGATATAGATAGCGCGACGACAAGATACATCCCCCGAAAGCAAGCAAAACCAGGCAGGTGGTTCGCCAGCAAAAATTGATTTCATGTTTCATCATAACGTCTTCCTTAAAAATAAGTCTAAGAAAGGCGTGTTGTGAAAGCTGGCGATAATTTCGACAAGATAATGGTGAATTTATGATGTTTTGCGTCCGTGCACTAATCTTTTTGCATAACTGACCTGAAGATGCGTACAATAGACGGTAAGGTTTCACTTCGAAAGGAAGATACGATGAAAACG
>NZ_KQ970490.1:0-367 GCF_001579105.1 Weissella sp. DD23
TGTCGATGGCCAGCAAATTATGGCGATTATCGTGACGAACGATGGACAGGTAACGAGTCAGAGTTTTAGACTACCCGAGGGAATGGATGTACATGGCTTAGATGACATGGTGCGTTACATTAATCAAACATTGGTTAACCAACCAATTGTTGATGTTCTACGAACACTTTCTGGCGATTTACCATTGAAAATGGAGCGAACAATTCGAACGCCGGTTGCTTTTTTGCAACTGTTTGGTGATGTGTTGGCACGCTCCATCCGTGATAAGGTTTTCGTTGGTGGTCGTTTGAATTTGATGGACTTTACGGTTGATACCAATTTGCAAGAAGTTAAGCAATTGTATCAATTACTGGATGCACCGACCGCT
>NZ_KQ970491.1:0-365 GCF_001579105.1 Weissella sp. DD23
AATAGTAATTTGTTTTCTCAAGTAAATAATTAACACGTTCATCCGAAACCAAACGGCGAAGTTCGGTGGTATCATCAATAATTTCACCGTCTTTTTCGAAATCAGTGACACCAATATAATGAAATGGTGCTAAAAGTTCTGAATCCAAAGCATCCAACAAGGAAATTTCATAAGCAACATTATAGTCAAAATATTCGTAGACATTAACACCATCCGTACGTTCTGGAGTGGCGGTCATACCCAACATAAATTCCGGCTTAAAGTAATTCATGAACCGTTGGTACATTGTCTCTCGATCTGAATCTTGATTATGTCCTACACGATGAGCCTCATCAATTAAAATATACTCAAAGCGATCAGAACCC
>NZ_KQ970492.1:0-362 GCF_001579105.1 Weissella sp. DD23
CCCGTTATATTTTTCTGATACCACTCACCTCAACGAACCGCTTCCTAATATTTTTTGTTCTTCACAAGTGCCTGCATGAACATTATGTCATCATAGGAAACTTCCATTGTTCCGTCATCTTCAGTTTTTCGATTTGTCAAATACCTATTCAAGAGCCAGAAATTCAGATAATAGTCACTTGTTGCAAAATATTGTTTGTACGAATAATCAACATCGTGGTCAATTCGATTTTGTATAATGCTCATCAACCTTTCTTCTTGTAACTGTGATGTGTTGGGAATTGATTTTTCTTCGTCTAATTCTTCAAAGTCCAACAAAAACTTCACCACCGCTCTTAATACATCTATGTCTCCATCAATCAT
>NZ_KQ970493.1:0-360 GCF_001579105.1 Weissella sp. DD23
AGCACCATTTGGGTCACCAAAATATGAATCACCCGCTTTATTCATGTCCCAGCCCAAAGCCGTGGCGTTTTTAATACCGCCTAAATTGCCATAACCGTAAATTCCAAGACCAGACCCCGGTGCACCGTTATTTCCCAGCGTGCTTGGTAATTGTGGCGCAACGAAAATACCGACGAAATCACCTTGCCAAAAGTCACCTTCTGCATAAATGTTACCTGTGACCGTGAAATCTTCCCCTGTGTCCAAGGCCGTGTTATAAACTAATTTACCGGATTGATCAGACCCCGTCGTCATCGTCCACCACGAGGTTGTCCCCTTTTGAACCACACGCCCAGCTTGTGCACTGCTACCCTGCGTCCC
>NZ_KQ970494.1:0-356 GCF_001579105.1 Weissella sp. DD23
CTTGTGCTTGCAATTGCTTAATAACCGCAATCACGCGTTCTGTTGATTCAGCATCCAAGCCAGATGTTGGTTCATCATATGCCAAAATGCCCGGTTTCATCGCCAAAGCTCGTGCAATTGCCACACGTTGCTTCTGTCCACCAGATAATTGGAATGGATATTGATCAGCCTGCGCTGTTAAGCCCAAATCTTGCAACAAACGATCTGCATTCTCGGCCGCCTCAGCCTTTGTTTCGTGGTGAACCAATTGCGGTGCCAACATCACATTATCTTTAACGGTATATTGTGGAAACAAGTTAAAATCTTGGAAAATGACCCCCACTTGAGCTCCTGTGCGGTCACCAGTTAAATCAAGC
>NZ_KQ970495.1:0-349 GCF_001579105.1 Weissella sp. DD23
GCAATAATCGTCTTACCATATTGCTTGGCCACTTCAGCTGCTGCCGCAATGGCTGAAACTTGTGGCACACCCACGCCGGCAACTACGCGGGTCGTGCAAATTGAACCCGGCCCGATACCGACCTTAACCACATCGGCACCAGCGTCGTACAACGCTGCTGCACCGGCTGCCGTCGCAATGTTACCCGCAATAATGTTCAACGCCGGAAAGGCATCGCGGACTTCCCGCACTTTGCGCAGCACCCCTTCAGAATGACCGTGGGCTGAGTCGAGCACAATTGCATCAGCCCCCGCATCAACCAACGCACCCACACGTTTGATCGTATCTGAGGTCACCCCAACCGCACCAG
>NZ_KQ970496.1:0-342 GCF_001579105.1 Weissella sp. DD23
AAGGGCGGTAGATGGGAATCGAACCCACGCATGTCGGTACCACAAACCGATGTGTTAACCACTTCACCACTACCGCCATTATCGTCAAGCAGGGGTAGAGGGAATCGAACCCCCACCAACGGTTTTGGAGACCGTCGTTCTACCGTTAAACTATACCCCTATTTTGGATGTAAATGTTATTCACTTCCAATGGCGCGGGACGGAATCGAACCGCCGACACTACGAGCTTCAATCGTATGCTCTACCAACTGAGCTACCGAGCCATTATAACGGTCACAACGGGATTCGAACCCGTGATCTTTCGCGTGACAGGCGAACGTCCTAACCAACTAGACCATGCGA
>NZ_KQ970497.1:0-342 GCF_001579105.1 Weissella sp. DD23
AATACGCCAGCAGTGCACTTCAATCACATTTGAATTATAAGTTGGCAAATACTCGTTTGGAATAAAGCTAGTATGATCTACGACAACCAACCGTTTACTGTCTTTAATAAAGCTAGGCCGTTGCTGATCAGTGACAAGATAGATTTTGTTTACCCATGGCGCATACTGCGCAATTGAACGCAACAAATACTTCAACGTACCAAAATCACGATATCGTTGGTCCGCTGCTTCGTACTCTGGTAATGACACATGTTGTGACCTGCGTTGTTGCCAAGCTAAATCACTGCCATCAACCCAGGGGATGACGATATCAATTGGCATCTTCGTTAACTGTTTCATTGG
>NZ_KQ970498.1:0-339 GCF_001579105.1 Weissella sp. DD23
CCGGCTTGACCAAAAATACTATTACCACCAGAACTCGTTTTAAAACCGCCTTTGAAATTAAACGATGATGTCATATCAATCTGATACTTAAAACTCGCTGACCCATATTGATTAGAACCCCCGTTGGTCAGTTGCGCCCAACCATTCGTAAAGCCAGAACTCGTCCCACCTGGCAAGAAAGCGTTCGTCATTTCATCGACACCAGCGTAATTGGCAGCCGGCTCACCAATTTTAGTTGCCGTTTGTAAATCTTGGACGGTGACAGTTGCCGCCAACGCCGGTGCCGCATAACTAGTCAGCGAGACTGCCAGCGTTGCCAACATGATCTTGATTAGTCCC
>NZ_KQ970499.1:0-339 GCF_001579105.1 Weissella sp. DD23
CAATCCCGTCATTGGTGCCGTCCAGCCTTTAATCGTGTCATATTGGTAGTTCACGTTCAAAGGATTATCAGTTGCAACCAACGTATAAACGATTGTGTCGCCACCAACTGATGTCACAAAGTCACCGGCCTGGACATCCTTGTCGTTCAAGGTAACCTTTTCAACCTTATATCCCGCTGGAATATCCGTTGCCGGACCATTCGCACTGACCGTGAAGCTAGCATCCGTCGCCGTTTGGTTGACGAATGTTGTCTTGCTCATGCGATCAAGGGCAACTTCTGGACCTTGGTACAACGTCGTTTGCGTCTGTGCTTCAGGCGTGTAAACCACGTTGTAGGT
>NZ_KQ970500.1:0-337 GCF_001579105.1 Weissella sp. DD23
ATATTAGTGGTAAGACGATTACAATCACCGATGCCACCAAAGTATCATTAACGTATGCAAAGCAAGTGCAAGATACATTCAATTTTGTAGATGCACAAGGCAATACGGTGCCTGTTGATGGCCAAGATACGTACGTAGCTGGTAACGAAACAGATGGCTCATCATATGATTCATTGACATATGCTGATGCGCAAAAGGCCGGAGTAACTGGTGTTGCGACAATTGCAACACTTTTGACATCATTGTCTAGTCGTGGTTTCTCAGCGTTTGCGATTTATGATGCTAAGGGTAATAAAGTCGACTTTTCTTCATTGAAGTTTGGTGGTTCTGACGCAGT
>NZ_KQ970501.1:0-321 GCF_001579105.1 Weissella sp. DD23
TGGGGGCACGTGAATTGACGCCGTATGGTCAGCAAGTATTGGCGACATGGCTACCGCACTTGGTTAGCGCGCAATTGGTCACCGTATCAGGTTTAGCACGAGGTACAGACGAAGCTGTCCATCGGGGCACCCTGGCGCATGGTGGGCAAACAATCGCTGTGATTGGAACCGGCGTTGACGTGGCTTATCCAAAGCGGCGTGATAATTTGCAAACCCAAATCAGTCAGCAGGGACTCATCTTAAGTGAGTATTTACCATGGGAGCCCCCGGCAAAGCATCACTTTCCGGAACGAAACCGCATTATTGCCGGGTTAGCCCAAG
>NZ_KQ970502.1:0-316 GCF_001579105.1 Weissella sp. DD23
TCGGCTCCCATTTGACGCGCTGCTTCCAACTTGTCTGGGTTACCATCGACCGCTACCACGTGGGCACCAAACACATTGTGAGCGTACTGGATGGCCAAGTTACCCAAACCACCAGCCCCAACAACTGAAACCCATTGACCTGGCTTTGTTTCGCCGACCTTAAGAGACTTGTACATCGTTACGCCGGCACACGTAATTGATGATGCTTCCATCGGATCAAGACCTTCCGGTACCTTAACCGCATACTTAGCGTTGACGACCACTTGTTGCGCCATTGCGCCATCGACTGAGAAACCAGCATTGCGCACCTTGCGGC
>NZ_KQ970503.1:0-315 GCF_001579105.1 Weissella sp. DD23
CCCATAAACCACCAGGTCATTCGATCTGGTGGTTTTCTTTTTACATCATAAGCCTTAAACAACTGACAAACTTTTTTGCAGCCGCCTTCTTTCAATCACTTTTATAACTCAAGATACGACACCAAATGCGTCTAAGACCCCCCACAGCAGACACGCCATTAATTAATTTAAACAAAACACTTGCGTAACCTGTTTTATTCTGGTAATATATATTTTGTTGTTGAGGCAACGGCATAGAAATATGGGCAGATAGCTCAGTTGGTAGAGCAACGGACTCTTAATCCGTGGGTCCAGGGTTCGAGCCCCTGTCTGCCC
>NZ_KQ970504.1:0-312 GCF_001579105.1 Weissella sp. DD23
CGATGAAAACGCCTGCTGAAACGCAAGACGGTGAGAAGGTAACGTTTAAGGGCGTTATCACGTCACCACCCGTGGTTAATCGCTTCGGGTATAAGAAAACACGGACTAGTTTCCGGTTGACAGTGGAACATGACACGATTATGGTGTCATTTTTTAATCAACCATGGGTAGGGAAAAACTTGGAGCTTGGTCAGGAAGTGGCCGTCCACGGTACCTACGACAAGACACGGCAAGGCATGTCTGGCATTAAGTTAATGTCGCGAAATGGCGATGATGAGATGGAAGCCGTTTATCCATCTTCAAAAGAAATCA
>NZ_KQ970505.1:0-308 GCF_001579105.1 Weissella sp. DD23
ATTCACGCCAATGCTTTTTCCGTTGATCGTGAAAATCCTGGTCCTTCGGCGATCAAGATCCCAGTCAACAACCTTAAGAAAACTGACCTGGGTGTAATCATGTTCCCATCTGGTAGCCGTCACTCACAAGAAATGAAGGGTGGTGCTATGATGATTGCCAAATTGTCTGGTAAGCCCCTTGTACCAATGGTGTATCAAGGACCCGTTAAGTTTTCTGGTTTGTTCAAACGTGGTAACGTCAAGATGGCGTTCGGTGAGCCAATCTACGTTGACAAGCGCATTAAGCTGACTGACGAAACAATGGCTGA
>NZ_KQ970506.1:0-303 GCF_001579105.1 Weissella sp. DD23
CAGATGCGGTCTGGGTATCAACTTTCCACGCTTTAGCTGTGCGAATTTTGCGTCGTGATATCGACAAACTCGGCTATAAAAAAGATTTTTCAATCATCGATGCTGGTGCGCAACGAACACTTGTAAAGCGTATCCTAAAAGATTTGAACGTGGATATCGAAAAGTATGATCCCCGTTCAGTGCTAGGGGCTATTTCTAACGCAAAAAACGCCATGGAAAAGCCGGCTACCTATACTGAGAAAGCTAACGGGCCGTTCGAAGAAATTGTGGCGAAAGCTTACACTGAATATCAGCACCAACTTG
>NZ_KQ970507.1:0-297 GCF_001579105.1 Weissella sp. DD23
CCGTATTATCTTCATTCGCCTTATCCTTGGCCAACATAATACTAGTAATATATCCAATGTCACCGTTAAAGACATTGTGTTCCGGATCATTTGCCGTCTGCATCACTTTATCACCGACGCGGAAACTAAACGCCAAGTCACCTAATTTAATATTGATTTCCCGCTTTTTAGGGGTCATCGGATTGAAAATTTCTTGGGCAACTGCATTCAAATTATGCACGCCCGCTGGTGTTTTATACATCGGTGCCAAAATCTGCATATCTGCGACCGAATTGCCTTTTTCTTTCCAACTCGTTG
>NZ_KQ970508.1:0-282 GCF_001579105.1 Weissella sp. DD23
TTTCAAATTGTGCATGACGCACGATTAGCGAATCTTCTTACCCCAGTATTGGTACAAATCAACCTTCAAGGCACCGTTATACAACTTACGCTTCTTGGTTGCCTTCGCACCGAATGCTTCTTCGAAACCTTCGTCTGATGTCAAAATGTACTTTGACCAGGTAGGCATGTGGTTGTAGATGTGCCCCATCTCACTGTACAACTGACGGGCGGCGTCTTCGTCACCCAAACGTTCTCCATATGGTGGATTTGCCACAAGAACACCGTTAATCTTATCAGTTGA
>NZ_KQ970509.1:0-281 GCF_001579105.1 Weissella sp. DD23
GCAATATCTTCGCTAAATGCCGTTGCGGTTGCGCTTGCGACCCCCAATTTAAATGCAGTCACCGGGTCTTCTTCAATTGTCCACTGTGCTAAGAAACCACCAATCATCGAATCCCCAGCCCCAACTGAGTTTTGTAAGTCCCCTGCGATTGGTTCAGCAAAGTACACATGGTTATTGGCAAATAGTAATGCGCCATCACCACCGAGCGAAATAATTGCTTGTTGGGCACCGCCAGCAATTAATTGTTGACCAGCGATTTTCAAACTGTTCAAACTGATATC
>NZ_KQ970510.1:0-281 GCF_001579105.1 Weissella sp. DD23
TCAGTTACTCCCGCTGCATCTACGCATATTTTGAATTTTTTTACGTTCAATTTTGGTTAGTTCCTCTTTTAAATGACTGACCTCATCCTTAGTTGGCAACGTCCGCCACACAACCCCCTTCACATCCTGTCGCAAAACCACATTTGAAATATAAAAATCTGTCCGTTTCACAAATTGATTGGTGACATGAATATAAAGGCCAGGTAGATTCATTAAAATTTGGGCAATGTACTTTTGAAGCGCCGGTAAATCAGCCATATCCAACGTTACCGTAACCACTG
>NZ_KQ970511.1:0-277 GCF_001579105.1 Weissella sp. DD23
CATCGCTCACAATGATGTGTATTTCTCCACCCTTTTTCAATCCTTCATATGAATTTTCCATAACTTTCATCATTTGATATAAATATGGATACACAATAAGATAATAATCTTTTTTTCTTGTGTTCTCTTTCTTAATTCCACGTAATTCTTCTACTATCGGAGATACAACTTTTACTACATCATTTGGAATATAATTTTTAAACTCGTCTTGAACGCTCATATCACGTACTGTTTTTAACGCAGTTGTTGTATTAACGATCATATGATTCCTATGTTT
>NZ_KQ970512.1:0-276 GCF_001579105.1 Weissella sp. DD23
GAGTATCGACAGCAATCAATAATTTGGGCGTTGTTAGGTGAAATTTTTGCTGAAACATTTGTTTCATATGAAGTGTTTGCTGAAACACATCACACAACCGTACCAATTGCCAGGGCGACCAAGAAACAAATTGCGTTGGTTTTGGCACGGGTGGGAATTACATTAACCCGCCACAATGCGTTGATTGGTGACGAAACGACTATTCGCGTGTTCTTCTTTGGTCTCATGCGGGAAGCGTACGTTGATCAGGAGATTCCGTTTCCGGCGGAGATGCGG
>NZ_KQ970513.1:0-276 GCF_001579105.1 Weissella sp. DD23
AATGTGGTCATGCCATACTTTAACGGTTGGTTCTTAGGTGCGTACTACGCCTACATTGCGCTGTTCACGCAAATGCAGTCAGCACAAGGCACAGTTGGCCCAACGGAGACGCAAGCAATCGCCAAGGCTGCTTCAGACCGTGCCGAAAAGGAAGTGGAAGTCGAACGTCGTAAGTTCAACAACCGCCCAATTTATCGTCAGTCAATGTTGCAAGAAATGTTGGCAGCACTATAAATACATTTTTAAAAAACGCCAAGCGATTCAGTTCGCTTGGCG
>NZ_KQ970514.1:0-274 GCF_001579105.1 Weissella sp. DD23
AGATTTTGATGCCTAAAAGTCACTAACTTTGCAAAGTAACAAAAAAGTCACCAGATTGAGACGTCTGGTGGCTTTTTTCATATCTGAAACAATGGTATGCTGGATATCTTGATTTAAAAGGTTTAGGAGCGGGTACATGAGTAAGAAACAAGTTTTACCGACGGGCATTGCATTAGCAGCAAGTGTCATGTTGATCGGATTAATTATGCGGTCGCCAATTACGACATTGCCATTGATGTTGTCACAAATATCGCAGGAGTTAGGTGTTCCTAGC
>NZ_KQ970515.1:0-272 GCF_001579105.1 Weissella sp. DD23
CATTCTGTTGGTTCTGAAGAGAAAGTTCCTGCCGGTTACGTGTCAATGGGACCTAAGACAATCATGAGCGCCAAGGAAATCGTGATGATCGCGTTTGGCAAGAAGAAGGCGAATATTATCAAGGAAGCTTTCTTTGGCCCAATCAGTGAAGACGTCCCAGCGTCTATCTTGCAAACTCACCCCAACTTCACGTTGCTTTTGGATCGTGAAGCCGCATCAGAAATTTTGCCAATGCCAGCAGCCACGGTTACGCCAGCGAATGCAGTGATGTC
>NZ_KQ970516.1:0-270 GCF_001579105.1 Weissella sp. DD23
CACAACAACTCCATGTTAGTGAATTACATGGATCAAAAATTGTCCCATTACCGGTTAATAATGCTTTGTAATGGTAAGGAAAACCTTTTTGTCCTAATTGTGTAATACAAAAAGCGTATAATCTATAAGTTATGTCAGGAGGTTGGGATGAAAACCGTCTTAGAAGCGTTACGCGATACTGAAAAACAGTACAAGACCGTGCTGACGAAGATGACAAAAAGCAACGGACTGACAATTGCCGAGTGGCAGTTGTTGAGTCATGTTGCCGCT
>NZ_KQ970517.1:0-268 GCF_001579105.1 Weissella sp. DD23
ATGAAATGGCTGCCGGCTTGTTAAATGGTCTAACTGACGCCGGTGTCAACGTGCCGGATGATTTTGAGTTGATTACAAACAATAACTCAAAAATCGCGGTGATGACCCGGCCACAAATGTCATCAATCACGCAGCCAATCTACGACCTTGGCGCGGTTGCCATGCGTATGCTGACTAAATTAATGAATCACGAAGAATTGGCAGTAAAGAACATTATCTTGCCACACGGTTACATTGACCGCGATTCTACAAAGTAATAATAACCAAA
>NZ_KQ970518.1:0-268 GCF_001579105.1 Weissella sp. DD23
AGTATAACCTAATAACCATAACACAGAATGAAAAAAGAACCAGCATTAATTTGCTGGTTCTTAATCAAGTTAGGCTGTGTACTTAGCCAAAATAGCTTCTAGTTGGTGGGCTGGTGTGAAACCAGTCAAACGCTCAACCACTTCGCCATCTTTCTTAACAAGCAACGTTGGAATTGCCATGATACCGAACTCTTGTGCGGTTGCTGGGTTTTGATCCACGTCCATCTTGTTGAATGTTACTTCAGGCATTGTTTCGGCCACCGTCTCA
>NZ_KQ970519.1:0-267 GCF_001579105.1 Weissella sp. DD23
ATGGCATAGTTGGACGATTCAACTGATTGTGTTAATGGTGTTAATTATTTTGATGGCATTGGCTGCCTGGATGGTTGAAAAAACAGATATTATTGCTTAAACAAAAGAGCTGCGTATGACGATAATCATGAGCAGCTCTTTTATTATTCTTCGAATTCACCTTCAAGATACGTGAATGTTTCAGCGACACTTGGCATCAAAGCCAAATGCGATAATCCTTCACGTGTCACAAATTCTGCATCGATGGCCGTTTCAAACCAGGCCACC
>NZ_KQ970520.1:0-263 GCF_001579105.1 Weissella sp. DD23
CGACTAATCACATGGGTGGCATCTTGTTTACCGCCCAAGCCCGCCTCAATAATTGCAACATCAACGTGGGCATCAGCAAAATAAAGCAAGGCCATAAACGTCCAATATTCAAAAGCTGATAATGTGGCTGGTTCCTCACCATGGGCCATTAAGACCGTGCGAATGTGTTCGTACCAATGGACCACTGCTGATTTTGACATGTTGTGATGATTTAGTTGTACCTGTTCACGCGCATCAAACAAGGCGGGTGATGTAAACGTGCC
>NZ_KQ970521.1:0-262 GCF_001579105.1 Weissella sp. DD23
CTTACACTCAATTAAATACCCATGGGGAATTAGCTCAGCTGGGAGAGCACCTGCTTTGCAAGCAGGGGGTCATCGGTTCGATCCCGATATTCTCCATTACAACCTGCGGGTTGTAAGTTTAGATCTTTGAAAACTGAATCATAATTGTAAATTTTTAAATTCATTTAATATTGTTAACGCAATATAAATTGAGCCGAAAAAATACACCGCGTAATTTTTTGAGTTTTTTAAATTAGTTTAAAATCGCTTGTGACCTTGAGTC
>NZ_KQ970522.1:0-260 GCF_001579105.1 Weissella sp. DD23
AACTCAACATCATTGAGTAATTCAACTTCAACAAGTTTGAGCAACTCGACGTCATTGAGTAACTCAACTTCGACAAGTTTGAGCGATTCAACGTCATTGAGCAGTTCAACTTCAACGAGTTTGAGCAACTCGACGTCATTGAGTAACTCAACTTCGACAAGTTTGTCAGACTCAACATCGTTGAGTGGATCAACATCAACAAGTTTGAGCGATTCAACATCATTGAGCAGTTCAACCTCAACGAGTTTGAGCGATTCAAC
>NZ_KQ970523.1:0-259 GCF_001579105.1 Weissella sp. DD23
GCATTATAACTTCTTTCACACGAATTTGGATGACAAAAAGTGGCACCAAGTTATTGTGACCTGGCAGCCCAACTTAACTGACCAGACAGGCACCATTTCTACGGAATTTGACGGTGCAGAAGTTGGTGACCACACGGTGCCACTGTCTCGTTTCGGTAATTCCGATGTGTATTGGGGCTTCACGGGGTCCACTGGTGCCGAGCAGATGCTTGGAGCGGTGGCTTATACCCAAGTGATTCAGCAACCAACGCTTGAAAAG
>NZ_KQ970524.1:0-259 GCF_001579105.1 Weissella sp. DD23
CTTGAGCGATTCAACGTCATTGAGTAACTCGACTTCAACGAGCTTGAGTGATTCAACGTCATTGAGCAGTTCAACTTCAACGAGTTTGAGCGATTCAACATCGTTGAGCAGTTCAACCTCGACGAGCTTGAGCGATTCAACATCATTGAGTAACTCGACTTCAACAAGTTTGAGCAACTCGACGTCATTGAGTAACTCAACTTCAACAAGCTTGAGCGATTCAACGTCATTGAGCAGTTCAACTTCAACAAGCTTGAGC
>NZ_KQ970525.1:0-258 GCF_001579105.1 Weissella sp. DD23
GGTTGTGCATTATCCCATTGAGCGCCTGGTACACGGGGATGACTTGGCAACCACGATTTCTTATAGTGCGGTGTATCGCACTGTCGAACGCGTTGTGACAACGAATCAATTTGATTTAATCGAGTCCGTCGCATTGTTAGTCATGCGCACCTTGCAAACTGAATTTCCGCAAGCCACGCAGGTCGATGTTGCGGTTACCAAGCACGCCTTACCGGTGCCGGGTATCTATGACCCGTTTACCGTTTCCGTATCGACGGC
>NZ_KQ970526.1:0-257 GCF_001579105.1 Weissella sp. DD23
GCTGAAAAATTGGGCTTGTTTGTGGCACCATGTTCATCGCCACAGGTGAAATCAAAGTATTTCGATATACCTCAGCTAACGGCATAATCGTGTTCAAACTTAACACAATCGCCAACATCGCAGCTAATACTATACGCCCTAAAAATCGCAACTTAGCTTGCGCGACCCAGACACCATGAGCAAAAAACGGTAACAACATTGGTAAGACAATCGCTACTGTTAACACTTGGAATTGTGCCAACAAAGCGACGACGACA
>NZ_KQ970527.1:0-257 GCF_001579105.1 Weissella sp. DD23
AAAACGGTGGCGATTGTCACCGTTTTTTGTTTGCAAAATTTGTTTTAAAGAAAGTGTTGACGATTACAAAAGAAGCGTGTAGTATATATCAAGTCGTCAACGGAGATATGAAATATCTGCGAAAACGATGTGAAACAGAAATGAAATTGGTTGTTGACAATTGAAATCATCTTCTGTAATATAGGTTAAGTCGTCAAGGCGACTAAGTAGGTCATTGAAAACTGAATATCGTTTCGATGAAACAAATGTGTAGGGTT
>NZ_KQ970528.1:0-254 GCF_001579105.1 Weissella sp. DD23
CTAGGTGAAGAACGTGTTATTGTTTCTGACATCTCAGGAACGACACGTGATGCCATTGACACGCGCTTCACGTCTGCTGACGGTGATGAGTTTGTCATGGTTGACACTGCTGGTATTCGTAAGCGTGGTAAGGTCTACGAGTCGACTGAAAAGTATTCAGTGATGCGTGCGATGCGTGCGATTGATGACTCTAACGTTGTTTTGATGGTATTGAACGCTGAAGAAGGTATTCGTGAGCAAGACAAGCACGTGGC
>NZ_KQ970529.1:0-252 GCF_001579105.1 Weissella sp. DD23
GTCATTTATGGGTGGTCTAGGATTTATTATCAAGATTACGTTCGTACGGTCATTTGATAAATTATCGAGTGACATCAAAGACTTAACTGCCAAACTAGGCAAGCAAGATGATCGTTTGGATAAACACGAAATTCATCTTACTCAGCATGATGAGCAAATCAAGACACTCTTTGAGAGGGAGAAGGAACATGGATAAATTAATCGAGCTGCTTAAAGCGCTGTGGGAGGTTGGAATCCTACCAGCGCTTTTAA
>NZ_KQ970530.1:0-246 GCF_001579105.1 Weissella sp. DD23
TCGTATCCAGTTGTCTCTTCAGCAGTCTCACCGCACTTCTTACGCGAAGGTGGCGTAAACGGGGCGCCGAAGATTGAAGATATTCTTTTTGATGGTGGCTTTACATCGCATGACGAAGCTTGGTCTTTTGGTATTCGTCCGGGTGACTTTATTGTGCCTGATGTCAAAACGGTTATGCTGGCTAATGGTAAGCAAGTTGTTTCAAAGAGTTGGGATAATCGCTTTGGATTAGTGACAATTTTGAAC
>NZ_KQ970531.1:0-244 GCF_001579105.1 Weissella sp. DD23
ACTCACCCGTTCGCCACTCTTTGCAATGTCCATCGTCATATCTGAGCAAGCTCTTCAAATCAGTTGAACCACAAAGCGTTCGACTTGCATGTATTAGGCACGCCGCCAGCGTTCATCCTGAGCCAGGATCAAACTCTCAATTTGAAGTTTGAGTATAACTCAATTTTTGTTGTTTAACAGAAGTTAAACGAATTTACTAGCGAATTGACTTCGCAAATGTTTTTGCATCAAGAACTAGCTTGAT
>NZ_KQ970532.1:0-240 GCF_001579105.1 Weissella sp. DD23
GTGGTACTTGCGTCGTTTGTGCTGGAAAGAATGAGCGATCTGGTTGGCGCACCGTAAAATCTTCTGGCAACTGACCGGCACGAATGGCACTCGCCAACGCAATGATTGTTGACCCTTTACCCTGCCGGTGAATCGTCTCCAACTCACGGTAATTCAGCAAGCCACTAGCTAATAAGTCATAAAAGACGCGACCGGGTCCAACAGACGGCAACTGGTCTTTGTCCCCAACCAGAATAACTT
>NZ_KQ970533.1:0-238 GCF_001579105.1 Weissella sp. DD23
CTTAAAAAAGAAAGTGAGGTCATAAACCATGGCGTTTGTCGACCAAGTTAAAATTTTTGTGAAAGCCGGTAAGGGTGGCGATGGTGCCGTTTCTTTCCGTCACGAAAAGTATATTAATATGGGTGGTCCATTTGGTGGTGACGGTGGTCACGGTGGATCAGTTGTAATGGAAGTTGATGAAGGGTTGCGTACGTTGATGGATTTCCGTTACAAGCGCCACTTTAAGGCAACTCCTGGT
>NZ_KQ970534.1:0-231 GCF_001579105.1 Weissella sp. DD23
AATAATTCATCCCCCAAGCAGTTTCCCATTGCGAGTTCTGCCGGACACCATTCTGGAACCAATAGTAGGCACCCATGTAGAAACGGAATCCCGTAAAGTTGGCCCCATTAGTCACCCAACGCCAACCACTATTATTCACGGGCACATAGGCATCTTTAACCTTACCTCGCAAAAAGAATGTCCCATTGTCACCAAAACTGTACACCGTCCCATTAATCGCTTGGTTACCCT
>NZ_KQ970535.1:0-227 GCF_001579105.1 Weissella sp. DD23
AGCATCCTTAACAAGGACATCGCCAGCCTTATTCGTTACTGTAAACGTGTAACCTGGCACAGCCTTAACTGTCGTGTCACCCTCGGCCGTCTCGTTCAACGCATCAGTCTTACCTGTGATTGTTGCCGTGGCTGGCGCCTTCACTTGTGACTTCTGCGTGTCATTCAACTCGGTCGTGTTGTAGTTCACCGTAACCGTTTGATCAACTGGCGTGTAAACAACCGTAA
>NZ_KQ970536.1:0-223 GCF_001579105.1 Weissella sp. DD23
TGAAGGGCCAGCGATTGTTCGCCAACTAAAAGCGGCTGGCTTCACTGTGTTTTTGGATTTGAAGTTATACGATATTCCAAATACCGTGGCCCAAGCGACGAATCATTTGGCCCAGCTGGGCGTTGACTATTTGACGATTCACGCAGCCGGTGGTGTTCGTATGATGACAGCTGCTCGGGAGGGTGCCGTAGCCGGTGCCACATTGGTTAATGGTCAGGTGCCT
>NZ_KQ970537.1:0-219 GCF_001579105.1 Weissella sp. DD23
AACTCGCATCGCAATTACCTCCTTTATTTACAACCAGTTGTTAACCTAGTTCCTTTTTCCACGTATATTTTATCAAAATAAAAAAATACGGTCCAACCAAACATTTTGATTGGACCGCACCAATTAGTTGCGCTAATTAATATAGTGAAACACCATTATGTTCTGAATCAATGGGTGCCACATTATCCATTAGATAATGTTCTACGGCACGCTTATATG
>NZ_KQ970538.1:0-218 GCF_001579105.1 Weissella sp. DD23
AATCACCGATGCCCGCACCCAGACCGTCGGCAAATCTTGTGCACTCGCTTCGTACTTTGCCGTACTACTATACAGTTGCACATAGGTTTGGCCATCCTTTTCAAGTAGCAACGACAACGGGTAGTTCGCTGTCTGCCCAATCGCCACTTGATAGCCTGAATACAACACCCGTAATTGACTTGGCGCTGATGTCAAGATTATGGACAGGTTTTTTCGGC
>NZ_KQ970539.1:0-218 GCF_001579105.1 Weissella sp. DD23
TTTCATCGCTAAGTCGTTATAGCGCATTGGATAGTAGCCGAGTAAGTCATCGATTGTGTAGATACCAAGTTTATTGAGTGCTTGAACCCGCTTTGGTCCAACACCATCGAGATCATCGACTAAATCTAATAAACTAGCCAAGTTAAACACCTCCCTTTCTGAGGTATCATTATAACGCAAAATTAGGTTTTACTGAACAAAAATAACGTGTACTTTGG
>NZ_KQ970540.1:0-214 GCF_001579105.1 Weissella sp. DD23
CTGTTTTATCATTAACTTAAACTAAATAAGGAAAGCGTTTACATTTAGTTAAACTAACTTTATAATAGTGGTACGACATAGCAGTCGCATTGAGATATTTATTTGGGGATATATGGAGAATTAAGATTATGAGCTCATTACTCGTATTATTTGTAGGCATTCTACTCTTACTGTTTTTAATTATTAAGGTTAAGATGAACACGTTTATCGCGTT
>NZ_KQ970541.1:0-209 GCF_001579105.1 Weissella sp. DD23
TGATGTCTCGTTGGCAACCAATTTAACGCCGTCATTACAGTTGCATATGCCAGTCTTGTCTGCAGCGATGGATACGGTGACGGAAGCGCGTTTGGCAACCCAAATTGCCTTGCTTGGTGGTATGGGTGTGGTACACAAGAATATGGTCATTGCGGACCAAGTAGCTGAGGTACAAGAAGTTAAGCAAGCAGTTGTTGATCCAGCTCGGT
>NZ_KQ970542.1:0-203 GCF_001579105.1 Weissella sp. DD23
TGCAAAAAACCTTTACATCACTGGCTTCACGTCGTTATTGGTGCGAATATTCATCCCAAATTAGATTGATATACGCTTTTAAATTCATGTATTCGACCTAGTTATCAGCTCGTATTACGGGCCAGTGACTAACGAGTGACCAAAAAAGCCCGCCTAGATTAAGCGCAATGCACCTAGTCCAGACGGGCTTTTTAATTTAATAT